>JAPOXO010000047.1:19345-30369 GCA_026707045.1 Gammaproteobacteria bacterium
AATCGAAGCCCCCAAACTTAGCGGCATCGGGGTCAATGTGCAATGAGTTGTAGTCACCGGACAAACGATAGATATTCGCTTGATTCTCAGCAATTTCCACTGTTGTTATCGTTGTTGGTTCCGAATCCGGCACGACGATTTTTTGAGAGTACGTCTCTCCTGATCCTTCAAACGGTTCTATATCTCCTAGTTGTTCGACACCTCGGCGAAACGACCCATTTACCATTCGAATGCAATCATTGCCGTCGCTGTCGGTGACAACGCTCTCGTACTCACAAAACCCGTTGCCCTTCCCTTTGGGATGAACTCCGATCAATCGAGACCTCACGCTGACACTGCCGCTGGTGGGAAGCGGCTCGAGCACTTCCAGGTAGCGTTCGGCATCAATATTCAAGGGTCCTGGAGAGTGAGGAATGAGGTTTGAATCTACGGGGACACCAATTCCTCCCCAGCGAATCGCAAACGTGGGAAAGACTGAAAAGCCCGGGTGCCTCTCGTAGACAAAGCGCAAATCGGATATTCCAATCCCGACGGCGTACAACAGAACGTCCCGCTCGTTGTAGCTAATGGATACTTGATCTCCCCAAGGACCTGGTTCACCACCGGGTAGAGCTGCTTTCGCATCGTACTTGGCCATGTCTGTTCCTCTCAATAGTCCGAATTAAGCTTCCAAGATCAGGGTGCCGGTTGTAGACAAGGTTCCACCTGTCCCATTCACAATGCAAGTCTGGGAATCTGTTTGTTTCCCGTCGATGCCATTCACGCCGTCTTCTGCGGTTTGTGACAGTTGTCGATAAGCTTCAATCAAGAGCTGCATTCCATACATCCCTGAGTGATTAAAAGACAACCCTCCACCATTCGTGTTGATTGGAAGAGATCCTCCTGGAGCTGCTGTGCCTTCTTTCCACAAGGTGTGACCTTTTCCGCGCGGTGCTAGTCCGAGCATCTCGGCAGTGATTGCAGCAGTAATTGTGAAAGAGTCGTAAATCATCGCCATGTCCATGTCTTGCGGGCCCATAGATGCCATCTCGTAAGCCGTTTTCGACGATCGGGCCGCCGAAGTTGCTGTGAAATCCGCCATTTCCACCATATTTGAATGGCCCATGGATTCCCCCGCTCCTGCTATCCACACAGGGTTCGTTCGGAGCGACATTGCAATTTCCGGTCGAGCGACGATCACCGCACCACCGTGGTCGCAAACCATACAACAATGTGCAATCGTCATCGGCCATGCGATCATCGGTCCGTTCTGAACCATTTCGACAGTTATGGGACCACCATTGGGATCCGTTTCTTTCGAGAACATCACTGCCCGCGGATTCAAGGTTGCCCATTGCCTTGTGACCACTGCGATGTGCGCGAAGTCTTCCGGAGTTGTCCCATAGGCATGCATATGTCGAACCATGGCGTGCGCATATTGGGAAGGAGCACCAAACGTACCGTATGCTGCCGTTGCCAATTCAGCTGGTGAGACTTCCCCTCTTCCACCGCCTCCGCGACCTCCTCCGCCACGATACGACCGTCCCGCTTCTCCGTGGCTAACTAGTGCAATATCGATGATTCCTGAAGCTATAGCAGCGAGAGCATGGTGCACGTGAATCTGGAATGAGCAACCACCCACTGAAGTTGTGTCGATATAGCTTGGACGCAATCCAAGATGCTCTGCAAGTTCGGAGGACCATCCTGCAGAGAAAACTCCGTCTATGTCAGAAATGGGAATGCCGGTGTAGTCAGACACATTCTTAATTGCCTCGATGTGATGTTGCAATGATGTAATTCGGAGACCTCGTTCCGGTGTAAATCCGATCTCGTTCGATTCGGCGGCTCCGACGATTGCAGCGGCGCGAGATAGTTCGTGTGCTACTGGCATTGACTATTCCTCCACTACTCGCCAAAACGGAATGTATGTTTCGTCATCGACTTTCTCGAATTCGACTCGTACCTTGCATCCAATCTGAATCTCGTCTGGCTTCGAGGCATCAACTCCCCTTAGAACAGTCATCATCCGGTCGCCTTCCGCAAGGTCGATAAAGCCAGTGACGTAGGGAGCCTCCTCTCCCCATCCACCAAATGCCCTGTGCTGCACGGCATAGGTATAGAGTCTTCCTTCTCCACTTGCCTCGTCCCATCGTAAATTCATCGAATGGCAATAGGGACAAATCAGTCTCGGATACCAGTGAACTCGACCACAATCGTTGCAACGAGGAACCATAAGCTTGCCCTGCTTGGCACCTTCCCAGAATGGTTCATGATGCTGTCCCTTTCTTGGAACTGGTTTGTTGTAAGCCACTGGAATTCCTCCTCCTTGCGAGAAAAATCGATGAATTCACCGATATCACTCCAATTTTACAGAACACTTCCAAGCACAAATCGCTACGATCTATGTGCCCTGCCGATTGTTTCTGCAATCTAGGTGGCGAAGAGTGGTACCAAAACAACAAACAAAGCTACTGTCTGTTCTAGTGTCATTTCACAGAGTTCAGGCGAGATCGATGTTGGATCATCATGCGATCTTGTTGGGATTAGAGGACCGCCCCGACTTCATTGAGCGGTGGGCTATCTGTCAGCGTCGGACATCAAACAGGTACTTGCAACACAAAAAGTGGAATGCAAAAACTGAAACGTGTAAGTAGGTGTAAAAATAAACTATTTCAATGTAATTAATCCTAATGAGATGTCCGAATTCACGCCACACATAGGAATAGTCTATCCTCTTTCTATAAACTAGCGTGAGATTCAAACGATTGCAAAATCTACTTGGAAATGGCGGTCTCACTGCACGAAGAAATTCTGGAATTCAAGCTGGTCAGAATCTCCAAGACTCAAGACGTGAAGGTAGTTTCACACTATAAAACAAGGACTACAATCAAAAAGTAGTATTGAATATCCGCAAATTACCCTGCTGAATCTCAGTTGACAAACTGATTGGGGAGAAAACACTATGGCTACAAAAACAAGGAAGATTCCAGGACTCGACGAGCTAATCAGAAACCAAGAAGAATTTACGAAACAACGGGCAATCCTTAAACGCAAACACTGTGGAAAATTCGCAATCTTCTGCCAGGGAGAATTGAAGGGAATAGCTGACAGCAAAGAGGATGCCTACAGAACGGGCTATTCTGAGTGCGGGGACCAAAAGTTTACATTGCATGAAATCGGTGAGAAGCCCCAGAGCACGGGAAGTGCTCGAGCCTATACGTTGGAGGAACTGCAAGCCGATGGGCTGGTCTAATGGCATCCTTTGTCCGGCAGATAGAAGACAGACAGGTTCTTGTCGATTTATGGTTTTCAATGCCAGTTGTATCGAATCATGCTAACTATGATCCGATATGGTGTGAATCCAAAGGGCTCGTTGACACGGGTGCAAATGTATCAGGCGTTTCCATTCCAGCAACACTAAACACAATTGACTCAGTAAACGAAAGAGGCACGATCTCCCCCTTTCGATTGCATAAGAAGCAATAACCGTTGTTGGGTGGGAGCTGCTGCAAAAGCTCAATCTGAAGGCTATCACAAGTCATTCACTGAAGAAACAGGCGTTCAGATCAAGTTCGAAGACCACAACGGCGGCTTGGCCCAGATTCAAGCTCAAGTCGATTCAGGTGCAGTACATTGGGATGTTGTTGACGACGAGAGCGCTTCTCTCCAGATCAGGTGCGACGCGGCTTCCTTCCACGATCCATCTACGCTACCTCCTGCCGTTTCGCTGCTTGCCAGGTGCGCCCGCAAGAATCGGAAAGTACACGTCGCAAGACATCATGAAGCACACCAGAAGCAAGACCATCTTGTGGATCCATTCGGATTATTCGCATTAGGGGCCAATTGAATGTCGGCATTCCATCCTACAAGACCGGAAGGGAAGTCTAGACGAACGATTACTTGGGATCCATATCAGGCGATCAAGGTGCGCTGGTACAATACCCGGCGATTTCGACTTGAAACCTCGCTCACAAAACATATCTTATCATATTAATACCGCTTGGAGGCAGGCATGGGATCACCTCTACCCGTAACCGTGTTGTCAGGGTTTCTAGGAGCTGGCAAGACAACACTCCTGAATCATGTTCTTAACAATCGTGAAGGCATGCGGGTTGCGGTCATTGTGAACGACATGGGAGAGGTCAACATCGACGCGGATCTCCTTCGGGAAGAAGGTTCACTCCAGCAAGTGGATGAGAAGCTTGTTGAAATGACAAATGGCTGCATCTGCTGCACGCTAAGGGAAGATCTGCTTGTCGAGGTTGCACGTCTTGCAGACGAACAACGGTTCGACTATCTTCTCATTGAATCGACTGGTGTCTCTGAGCCGTTGCCTGTGGCGGAAACATTTACGTTCGAGGATGAATTGGGTCGATCGCTATCGTCGGTCGCCCAGCTTGACACCATGGTTACCGTCGTCGACGCTTACAATTTTCCACGCCTAATGGACGAGGCTGAGAACCTCAAAGACAAGAACATGGAGGTTGGAGAGGACGACGAACGCAACATCGCCAATCTTCTCATCGACCAAGTCGAGTTCAGCAATGTCATCGTGGTGACAAAAACCGATTTGCTCAACCTCTCTCAGACTAATGAGCTACTTGCAACACTCCGTCGCCTGAATCCCGGTGCCGAGGTTTTCATTGCAGACCACGGAAAAGTCGAGCTTTCCTCCATCTTGGGTACAAGCAAGTTTGATATGGAGAAGGCTGCAGAAGCACCAGGCTGGCTGGCGGAACTTAATGGCGAACATGTGCCGGAGACCGAGGAATACGGTATCGGCAGCTTCGTCTATCGGGCGCGAAAGCCATTTCACCCTCAACGACTCTACGACTTTCTCGTGAATGGTTGGCGTTACGGCAACCTTGTTCGATCCAAAGGTTACTTCTGGTTGGCCTCACGTTTCGATCAAGCGGGTTCATGGTCTCAGGCTGGCGGAATTATGAATCATGGATTTGCCGGACTGTTTTGGTCAGCGTTGTCTAAGGATCAGTGGCCTGAAGAAATGGAACACCGAGAGGCAATTGAAAGCAAGTGCGAGCCGCCCTTCGGTGACCGGCGCCAGGAGATCGTATTCATCGGGCAAGCACTCGACGAAAAGCAAGCACGTCGAGCATTGGATGCATGCCTCCTAAATGAAAAAGAGCTTATTGCTGGACCAAACAGTTGGAAACAGTTCTCCGATCCGTTCCCTCAATGGATCCGCGAAATAGAGAAGACAGAGGTCTGATGCGACAGGTAATCAGTGACCAACTGGGCGATTTTGCAACGATTTACGAGGAGAACCTGGAAATCGTCAGCGTGGCACGCCCACAAGCGAGGAATTTTGTGGCCCTAGCCAGGCAATTGATCCATTCGCATCAGTTTCTGCGGTTGCAATGGGTCCAGCCTGCGGATAGTCCCGATGCTCCGAAGAATGAGCTTCCCTCCACAATAGACGCGGACACACATACTGCGCTGTGCGATGAAATCGCTGAAGCTAGCGAAATTTTAGGAGAGCTCATGGGCTGTAAACGAGCTGGTATTCGACTCGAGTCGCTAAACGCTCCTATGTGCCCGCGATTTCATGCGGATCATGTGCCTTGCCGCATGTTGATGACGATCATTGGATTGGCAACAGAATGGATTCCAAATAGCGATGTCGATTGGGCTGTTTTTGCCGATCTCGATACCATGGCACCTCCCATCCAAGCAAACCGGTCAATCCAGCAATTGACTACAGGTCACTGGTCGATATTGAAGGGAGGCGCGTGGCAGGACAGCTTTGGCGGCGTAGTTCACCGATCTCCCCATGGAACTGGTGAACGATTGCTTCTTACGCTTGATCCGATTTTCTAAGTCATCCACCTCGAACGGACCTAGCAATCGGATGGTTGATACGTCTAGCAAGAGTGCACTGATTTCCGTAATTTCTTCGGGATTGGGCACCACATGAAAGGTCACTATATCTGTCAAGAATCCCATTGGGTCGAAAGCACTCTCTGAGTCGTCCTCTGTCATAGTTCCAAGGTACTGATATCACAGTTTCTCTCTCAGTACTACTTCGGAGGAGTGGAACGGGAGATTCCTCGTACTGTACTAACGCTAGTGGATGTCGACAATCGAGACATGCTGGCGACTGCACTCAGCGAGAGAGCTGGACGTCTGGTTGAGGTCACCGCACAGGTTCGCATATCGAATCTGAAAGCTCTAAGCGAACTCGCACAACTCACCAAATAAGGCGTTTGTTAGAGTAGTCAATTGCTTTCAGATGCGAAAAACGCTGTCTTGGGGATACGATATGAGAATGAAACGCTTCCGCACTGCTGTTACCTTCACTTTCTCGACTCTTTGCATATGTGTAGTGGATCTGGTGACGGCACAGGAGACCCTAACTGTTGTTGGGTGGGGAGGGGCTGCTGCAAAGGCGCAATCTGAGGGATATCACAAGACATTCACTGAAGAAACCGGAATTCAGATCAAGTTTGAAGACTACAACGGCGGTTTGGCTCAAATTCGCGCGCAGGTCGACGCGGGCGCAGTACATTGGGATGTTGTCGACGTCGAAAGCGCATCTCTACATGTCGGATGTGATGAAGGCATATTTGAAGATCTTTCTGATCTGGAACTTCCTCCTGCCCCTGATGGAACGTCTGCAACAGAAGATTTTTTTGAAGGAATGATTACCGACTGTGGCATTGGAGCTTTTGTGTGGGCAACAGTGTTGGTTTACAACTCTGACAGATTCGAAAGGGATGAGCCTAGCAAGATTGAAGACTTATTTGATCTCGACAAATTCCCTGGAAGAAGAGGATTGAGACGCTATCCGATAGGAAACCTAGAGTTGGCACTCGTCTCAGACGGAGTTCCAATTCATCAGGTTTACGAGGTTCTTTCGACGGAAGAAGGATTGCAAAGAGCTTTTCGCAAGCTCGACACCATCAAAGACCATGTGGTTTGGTGGGAGGCGGGAGCTCAAGCGCCGCAGTTGCTAGCAGACGGAGAGGTAGTCATGACGACCGCCTGAAACGGGAGAATATTCAATGCCCAAATAGTGGAAAAACAGCCATTTGTGATCATTTGGGACAGCCATCTTCGGGATTACGATGCTTTTGCTATTGTGGCTGGTTCCCCCAACCTTGAGAACGCAAAGAAATTCGTCGCACATGCGACCAGCACTCGAGGGATGGTGGGTTTCGCTAACCATATTCCCTATGCTCCACTGAGGCATTCAGGCTTGCCGCTCATCGGAAAACATGAGACTACCGGCGTTGACATGCGTCCTCACATGCCAACAGCCCTTGAGAACAGCAAGAATTTTCTGTGGAGCAACGTAGAGTGGTGGAGTGAGCGAGAAGACGATCTCACCGAAAGATTCAACGCCTGGCTTGCCCGTTAGTTGAAGCACCGTTGGTTACTGCTGGGTCCTATGCACAGGTATAGGATGTGCGTCCTATAATGAGCCTCTTCAACCGGCAAGTTCACGCTATTGCAGTCCCTGCGATTGACGAATTCAGACGTTCTGCTCGCACCAGCTCTCCAAAATTACGATCTGACTCTTAGAGTCTCGCGGTTGTCGCTAACTGTTTCACCACTTCACTCTTGTAGCTCAAACAAACGAGAGATTTAGGGTGGAAAACGGCCGCGACACACACATAGCTTTCGAGCATGTAACTAAATCCTACGACGGTACAACACAGGTTGTTAAGGATCTCTGCCTAGAAATCGAACGAGGCGAATTTCTCACTCTTCTCGGGCCTTCAGGATCGGGAAAAACGACCTGTCTAATGATGTTGGCCGGATTTGAGACGATTTCTTCCGGAAACATCACTATCGATGGACAAGCAGTTCACACAATCGTGCCTCACAAACGCGGTATTGGCATGGTGTTTCAAAACTATGCGCTGTTTCCCCACTTAACCGTAGGACGCAATCTTTCGTTTCCATTGGAAGTTCGGGGAATCAGTTCATCAGAACGAGCCGAGAGGGTAAACAAGGCACTTGAACTTGTGCAGTTGGAGGGTTTTGAAGACCGAAAACCAGCCAATCTTTCTGGAGGTCAGCAACAACGCGTGGCCATTGCGAGAGCCCTGGTGTTTGAACCCGAAATTGTGCTTATGGATGAACCGCTGGGCGCACTAGATCGTCGGCTTCGAGAAGAAATGCAATACGAAATCCGTCGAATTCATCAGCAGTTGGGGGTCACAATGATCTATGTGACCCATGATCAACAGGAAGCCATGGTGCTTTCCGACAGAGTTGCGGTGTTCAGAGATGGCACGATCGAACAAATAGCTCCGCCTGAGACACTTTACGAAGAACCAAAACGCGTATTTGTTTCCTCATTCATAGGAGACAACAACGTCTTGTACGGCAAGGTTGAAGAAATTCGTCCGGGAGACATCTGCTATGTAGCAGTTGGGTCAGACGATCACGTTCAAGCACTGATCGTTGAAGACACAAAGCCTGGAGATTCTGTCTGGGTTGCGGTTCGACCGGAAAGAGTGGCCATCGCTAGAGAGAAAAATCAATACTCGAATCAGTTTGAAGCCACTGTAAACGACATCGTTTTTATGGGCGATCATCTCAGACTGAATCTGGAAACATGCGGGCAGAAAGGATTCATAGTAAAGATTCCAAACATCGTTGGACACGGTGCGGTTCTGCCGGGGGATCGAATCGAAATCGGATGGGCCACATTGGATTGTCGGGCTCTCTCAATTGAAAAGGAGAACAATCAGTGAAAAGCAAGAATATATTCAAAACGAGTGTGGCAATTGCTCTCGCATTCGTATGGACGACCGCAACGAGCGCAGAAGAAACCCTGACAGTCGTTTCATTTGGTGGGTCTTATGCTCAGGCTTGCGTGGATGGCTATCACAAGGCTTTTGAGGAGGAAACCGGTATCAAGATCAAGCTTGAAGACTATAACGGAGGACTGGCTCAGGTACGAGCTCAAGTCGATGCTGGTTCCGTCCATTGGGACGTTGTCGATACAGAGAGCTCACCACTGATGATAGGTTGCGATGAGGGCGTATTTGAAGAAATTCCAGATATAGAACTGCCTCCTGCTCCAGATGGAACACCGGCCGCGGACGACTTCTTCGATGGAATGCTATTCGATTGTGGAGTAGGAACCTTAGTGTTCGCAACAGTGCTCGTGTACAACTCTGAGAACATTGAAGGTGATCCTCCCGCATCGGTGAAAGATTTCTTTGATCTGGAAAAATTTCCTGGAAGGCGCGGAATGCGACGTTCCCCTTCTGGAAACCTTGAATGGGCATTGATGGCGGATGGCGTTCCAAATGACGAAATTTTCGATACTCTGGCGACTGAAGAAGGATTGCAACGTGCTTTCCGCAAACTGGACACCATCAAAGAGCATGTCATTTGGTGGGAAACAGGTGCTCAAGCGCCACAACTACTAGCCGACGGTGAAGTAGTTATGACCACGGCTTGGAACGGCAGGATTTTTAACGCACAAGTGGTGGAGAAACAACCGTTTGTGATCATTTGGGACGGCCACATGCGTGACTACGGGGCTATGGCAATCGTGGCTGGTGCGCCTAACCTCGAAAACGCCAAGAAGTTCGTTGCATTCGCAACAAGCACTCGTGGCATGGTTGGTGTAGCAAACCATATCTCGTATGCTCCGGTGAGGGATTCTGGCTTACCGCTCGTTGGCAAGCACGCGACGACGGGCGAAGACATGAAACCTCACATGCCAACCTACCCTGCTAACTCCAAGAACTTCCTTTGGTACGACGTTGAGTTTTGGACAGAACACGAAGATGAACTGATCGAGAGATTCAATGCTTGGCTGGCTCGCTAGACTTGTGTGCACACAGTGGCAAGTTGACCCAGATTTCTAAGAGGTAGAACGGTCTAACCAATGCCCGCCAAGTCCCAAGGTGGTGTCAGCATGATCATCCCTATCGGTCTGGTATTGCCGCTCATCGCGTTCATTCTGGTGACTTTTGTCATACCACTTGGCTCGATGGTGGTGCAAAGCGTTCATGACCCTGAGGTAGCCGACGTGCTGCCCAAGACACTTGATCTTCTGGCGGAGTGGGATGGCTCATCTCTTCCTTCCGAAGAGGTCTTCAAGTCTATGGCGGCAGAACTTGCTCTTTCTCGAGAATCCCGTACTACTGGGAAAGTGGCAACGCGCGTGAATCGAATCGCAAGTGGAACACGAAGCGTATTCGGCAAAACGGCTCGGCGACTAGAAAGGATCGAGACAGCGGACTTTCGAGACGCGATGATAGAAATCGATGATCGATGGAACGACATTGAATTGTGGGTTGCGATCCGAGAGGCCGGACGAAGGTACACCGCCAAACACTACCTCCATGCGGTGGACCTTGAGAGAGAAATCGACGGGAGTGTCCACCCTGTAAGCGAAGACCAACGCATATACAACACTCTCTATCTCCGAACTCTATTCGTTAGCCTTACAGTTACATTCTTTTGTTTTTTGATCGGCTACCCGATCGCCTACGCAATTGCAAGCGTATCAGACTCAATGGCAAAGGTCCTTCTGCTAATTGTGTTGATTCCGTTTTGGACATCACTATTGGTACGTACGACCTCTTGGCTAGTTCTTTTGCAAAATCAAGGGGTTGTGAACGACATCCTAGTTTGGCTCGGAATAGTTGGAGACTCTCATCGGCTAGCTCTGATTCACAATATGACTGGTACATTGGTAGCCATGACACATGTACTCCTTCCGTTCATGATCCTACCCCTCTACGCGGTTATGCGCGCGGTCCCATCGGACTATATGAGAGCTGCAGCATCACTAGGTGCAAACCCCGCCCAGTCTTTCATACGAGTCTACTTTCCTCAATCGCTACCAGGCGTTTCAGCCGGCTGTCTGCTTGTATTCATACTGTCGTTGGGTTACTACATCACACCAGCCTTGGTGGGAGGCACAAAGGGACAGCTCATTTCAAACATGATTGCGTATCACATTCAATCGTCTCTAAATTGGGGCTTAGCGGCAGCAATCTCAGTCATTCTGCTCACCGGTATCTTCATCTGCTACTTCATTTTCGATAAGTGGG
>JAPOXO010000047.1:30379-46128 GCA_026707045.1 Gammaproteobacteria bacterium
GTGTAGACAAACTAAAGCTGAGTTAATGCAAAGTCTCGGTTGGAAAGTAATAAAAGGAGTATTCATTGCGATAGTCGCAATGGGCTTGTGTTTCCTAGTACTTCCGTTGTTGGTCATAGTCCCGCTGAGCTTCAACGCGGAACCCTATTTCACGTTTACGGAAGGAATGCTCAGGCTCGACGGTGAAGCCTATTCGCTAAGGTGGTATCGATCGATTCTAGAAAATCCCGAATGGACAAAAGCAATCGTCAACAGCTTCATAATCGGAGTATTTGCGACCTTAGTTGCAACAGTACTGGGAACCCTTGCTGCACTAGGATTGAATCATCCACGCCTGCCATTCCGTCAGGCAATATCGGCACTATTAATCTCGCCCATGGTCACTCCCGTCATCATTGTGGCAGTTGGAGTCTTTTTCTTCTATTCCTCTATGGGCTTGGCACAGACGCATCTCGGTCTAATCCTTGCTCATGCGATGCTTGGCGCACCGTTCGTAGTGATTACGGTGACTGCCACACTGGCAGGATTCGATCAAACATTGATGCGCGCAGCTAGTAGCCTCGGAGCAGGTCCGTTGACTGCGTTCAGGCGAATCCAATTACCTCTCATTTCGCCGGGTGTGCTTACTGGAGCGTTGTTCGCCTTCATCGCTTCTTTCGACGAAGTTGTAGTCGTGCTCTTCCTCGGCGGAGTTGATCAACGAACCATTCCACGACAAATGTGGTCAGGAATTCGTGAGGAAATCAGTCCAACCATTCTCGCAATAGCTACGCTATTGATCGTTTTCGCCATACTTCTACTTCTGGCAGTGGAACTATTGCAGCGACGGAACAAACTCGTTGAAGAATCTGCTTCCGAATAGATCGAACACCGCCACTTACTCGCGTCACCTATACTTGATTTTGCTGTCCATTCGCTGAAAGAAACTAAATGAAGCTATCTCAGACCTGTCTAGCTTTTGCATTGATCATTGCCTGTATTTCCCTGAGTTCTGATTCGCATGAAAACAGTCAGGAAGCGGAGACGATTAGTTTCGAAATCAAAATCTCCAATGTCAAATCCGCTGAAGGAACAATTTTCATAGGCGTCTATGCGGACGAGCAATCATGGAAAGACCTCGACCCCACCCACGAACTAGAGGCTAAACCATCTCTCGAAGGATCCTCGGCGAAGATTGATCTGCTACCCGGCGAATATGCAGCTTCGGTATACCACGACGTAAACAGTGACGGTGAAATCAACAGACGAAAGGGTGTACTTCGTATGCCTACCGAACCGTATGGATTTTCCAATGATGCACGTCCTCGCTTCGGTGTACCTGGTTGGAAACGTGTCAAGTTTGCGGTCGCCAAAGACGCTACTGAACACACGATCAAGCTTGTTCATCCGTAGCTCACAGAGGTCAATGCAAACGTGCGGAAAGCAGTGCGAATAAATCAACGAAATCTTGTAGGTGCCTGAATGGATTTGGCAACTTGGTCATGGATATTTCTCGTCGTTTACGTTGGCGGAATGCTGGCGTTTGGAGTCTGGGGTCAACGTCGAGTTAAGCACGCCGACGACTATGCCACCGCTAGAGGCGGCTACGGTCCGACGTTTCTTGCATTCGCTTTTGCAGCTACCACTGCGAGCGGCGCCACATTCCTAGGCGGACCGGGTCTCGCCTACATACTTGGGTTTTCTTCCGTCTGGGGCAACTTCCTCTACCCCATGGGAGTTTATCTAGGGGTACTGCTGTGTATGCGACTGATAGCAACTGCCGGAAATCGCTTCGGCAATCGAAGTATTCCCGAATATCTCGGAGACAGATTCCAATCCAATGGATTGAGGATCCTCGTCTCAATTCTGTCGCTTGTCTTGTTCTTCTATCTCGCAGCACAACTCGTCTCGGGATTGGTCATGTTCGAGACGATGCTCGGAATGGACCCAACATGGGCACTTGCAATCACAGTAGTTGTACTGGGAGCGTATGTTGTCCTAGGCGGCGCTCACGCAGACATCCTGACCGATGGCGTGCAAGGAATACTAATGCTTGCACTAGCAGTCGTAGTCATCGTCATTGTGTTGCTGGGCGTTGGACTTGAAGGAGGAATTGGAGACCTCGCAAGATCGCTAGGAGAACAGGATGAAAACCTGACGAAGCCTCTCAACCCAACGAATCCACTTACTCATTCGCCGTGGTCAATCATCGCAATATTGCTGGCTCATATACCACTTGGAATGTTGCCTCACCTTGGCAACAAAGTCTGGGCACTCAAATCTGACAACCAACAAAAGTCGTTCGTCCGCGTAGCTTTTCTCTGTGGAATAGTTCTGGGAATGATGGGATTGGGAGGATTGCTCGCAAGAGCCGTTCTGGGAGACGAACTTCTGCTCAACCAAAGCCACAACGCCGCACTGCCATTGCTCTTCATCGAGTTGTTTCCAACCTGGCTAGCCGCGCTAATTGGCGTTGGCATTCTCGCCGCAATCATGTCCACAGCCGATGGACTGGTCGTTTCTTCCTCCCAAGTCATTGCGAACGATCTCTACCGTAGGACACTGGCTCCTCTGTTTCACAGTCATTTAACAGAGGAACAGATCGACAAGCGAGTCCTCGTAATCAGCCGCATTAGTACAGTCGTTGTACTTGTTATTTGTGCAGGCCTCGCATGGGCACTTCAAAAGGTCAATATTGCTCTCATTGTGTTCATTGGAGTAGGCGGTATGATGGCCGCGTTTGCCGGACCACTGGTGTTGGGAGCGCTATGGCGTGGTGTAACTCGACACGGTGCTTACGCCGGATTACTGGCCGGCTTTATCTCGTTTGTAGTCTTCCACGCACAACTGCTCGATCCTAGTTGGTTCGGTTCGTCGGGCATAGTCTTCCATATTGTTTCGTGGATCCGTGGTGAAGGACCGAATCCTTTCTCTTGCGCGGCGATGGGTGAAATCATTGGCGTTGTCGTGACATTTGTAGTGTCAAAGCTGACGAAGCCTCTACCTTCCGATCATCTCAACGGTCTATTTGCACCAAAAGTCATTGACAACTCCCACGGCGAGAAGGGTTGATCTATCGTTGTCTCCACACATCACACTGTTAGCGCAATGTCGTGTTTATTAATTGGATCTGGCGAGATTTAGTACGGGAAAATTTGCGGCTTAGAGATTATCGATCTCCTTGTCCGATTTCTCGGGCAAAAGCCTCCTAACAGGAGCAAATAATTGGGGGACTGACACTGGGGCAAGTTTCCCGATCACAGAACGCACCATCCCTTTGGATCTCAGCCAATCAGAATAGCGTGAGTCTGAAATGAAAGATTGCCAGCGTGGCTCGTCTATGAGCCACCAACCAGGTGGCTGAGTCCAGAATTTCTCGCTACAGTTGATACTCTCGAAAGCTAAGTCCAAGTCACCGACATAAATGGCGCTTTCGACCTTTTGGTCGCATGACAGTTGATCCAATACCGACTTGAGAACTTCACGTGCTTCATCGATCCTCCCTTTTGCAGCCAAGATACGAGATTGGAGTTCAGGTGACTGCGCAGTGTTGATATTTCTACGGTTTAGTTCCAATTCATAGAGAGATAGGTAAAGTTCGATATTTCCGTCCGCGGGTTCTCTTAGACTAGCAATGGAAAGTGCTTCTTCAACACCGGTACTGTCGCCTCTGCGATATCGAGACAATCCAATTTTCAATGCCACTTGTCCGGATCGAGGGCGCATTTTTGCCCAACGAAGGAGCAGTTGTTCCTCTACTTCGAACCATCCGAGAGCGTGGTAAAGGTCTGCGAGTTTTGCAACAGCATCTGAATTCGGAAAAGTCCCTGCTAGTTGCGCAATAGTGTTTGAGTATCGCTCCAAATTACCTGTTCTCAAGTATTCAATCCACGCCTTTTCAACGAGCGTTGGATAGTGTCTCGGATTGGATTCGACTGCTAAGTCGAAATAGTGCTCCTGACGACTTGGGTGCAAAAGAGAGAGAAGGTGAAGCGCGTATGGATTGGACTCGACATTGGAAGTTTGACTCAGGATTGCATTCGCAGCTTCTGGATCTCCTGAATTGAAACGTGACTGAGCGAGTAAGAAATCCTCAAAGTTGTCTTGCATGTAGAGTTCGTCTGAGACATCTCCAACGCTGTTGTCGTAAAGACTCTTCAATATTTGCTCAATGGCTTCGTTTCGAATACTGAGCAATGTCTCGTCAGGATAGCGAAATTCGCCGTCCCACTTTAGTTTCCACGCGGGTCGCATGACATCCACAACTCGAATCGTAAGAAAAAGACCTCTAGGATTTTCACCGTCTTCGACGAAGTCCCCGTCCACAATGTGTGTTGCTCCCAGTTCGTGCGTGAAGCCACGAAAATCCTCTCCAAGATCGATGGCTTCCCTACTCGCATCAAAATCTATAACGGTCAAGTCTCTACTAAGAGCAACTAGTTCGGTGAGATGTCGAGGAAACTCATCAGTCAAGTGTGAAGAGAGTGATTCGGGGCCGTCGAACGGCAAAACAGCAACCATAATTTGCTTGGGTATGGCTCGCGGGAGAAGAATGAAGTAACCAATAATCGTGCTCAAGACCAGCAGAGACATCAATGCAACTGCAAAGAAAAAAGCGTGTGATTTGGTCTTCTTGGCATTCATAAACCAATTCTCTCGACCTGCCGAACTGGAGGCAGGCTGTTCCTATAGTTTATTGAGGTCGCACGATGCAATTTTCCTACCCAAGAAGATTTCAAGTGACACTTTCAAAACTTATGAGCCATTTCTCGACAGGTCAAACTTTTTTCTTTAGCTTGTGTCTGATTCGTTCAAAAAGCACGTTTTTGGACTACGAGAGACTTTCATCAAGCACAGAATTCACATTGACATAGCGATCTCGATTCGTAACATACGCACGCTAAACCATCACTACAGCAAGGAGATTGACATGAAGCCTTCCCGACGTCTAAGCCTTGCGGTTCAGAGAGTTCTCGTCCCCTAGAGCCTCCTGCTCCGCTTTACCGGAGCAAATTCTCTCCAACTTAATTGGTCATCCAAACTCGATGGCTTTAACTACAGCAATATCGGTTTCTCATGAATACACGCGTACACAGGGAAGGTCGCACACATCCAAACTTGTGGTCAATCACTAAAGGCGAACGCCTTCGATATCTCGTCGCGACATTGAGTTCGACGATTTCCAATGTCTGCATGCTGGGAATCCCTCTTGCAGGAATGTATGCGCTCGATGTCCTGATTGAGGGTGATCTCGCCCAGGCGAATCAATTCTTGCTGGGCATTTCAGAAGTAGTCGGTCCGAACAATCCGTTCACGAGTTACTTGGTTGTTTCAGCCGTAGTCGGAATAGTTTTGACAGCTCTCGCAGGAATCTTTCAGTTTGGACGAAATCGGCTTTCCGCGGTCGCTTCCGAAGGGATCGCGCGGAAGCTGAGAGAAGTTTTGTTTGACCGGCTTCATCGTGCTAAGGCATTGTTTTTCGACAAAGAGGAAATCGGAGATCTCGTGCAGCGTTGTACATCCGATGTTGAAACGGTACGGCGGTTCATGCATGCGGACATTGATTCACTAGCACGTCCATTGCTGTTCCTGGCCGTAATGGTGCCTGTCTTGTGGTGGCGCAATCCAACGCTAACTTGGATTTCACTCGCCCTGATGCCAATTATTGTTTTAGGAGGCATCTACTTTTTTCACCGAGTGTCCGCTCTGTTCAAGCAAACCGACGAGGCGGAGGGAAGATTAACCGCAGTATTGCAGGAAAACCTTACTGGCATCCGAGTAGTTCAAGCGTTTGCACAAGAACCAAAGGAATTCGAGAAATTTGAAGAAGCCAACCGAGACTTTCGATATCGGTACATCCGACTCAACGCCTTTGAATCTGTGTATTGGGGAATTAGCGATTTCGTATGCATGCTTCAAACCTCGATTGTGCTAATCGCTGGCGGTTACTTCGTAATGCTTGGTGAGCTGTCGATTGGTGAACTGATGATGTTCACAATGCTGACAGGAATTGTGATCTGGCGCATTCGACAAATGATCGACTTTGTCGAACATACTGGTAAGACATTGGTGTCGCTCCGAAGAGTAAATCACATCTTGATGGCTGAACAGGAACCCGTTCAGCCGCTGCCTGAAGCTGTTGAAGTCCGAGGAAAAATCGTATTTGAAAACGTTTCACTTACGTACGACTCGCATAGCCTTCAATTGGACGAAATAAACCTGACAATTGAGCCAGGAGAGACAATTGGCATCGTCGGTCGACCCGGATCGGGAAAATCGACGCTGATACGAGCACTTCTTCGGTTTTATCCCATCTCAAGCGGTCGAATCTTGGTCGACGGAATTGACATAGATTCTGTGGACGTCACATGGCTTAGGCGGAGAATTGCATGTGCCCTGCAAGAGCCTTTCTTGTTCTCAAAAACCATCAGAGAAAACCTCCAATTTGGTAGTGGGACTGCAATCGACGAAGAATTTGAGGACGCGACAAGACTTGCGGCCATTCATTCGACGATAAACGCCTTTTCCGCAAAATTCGAGACAAGAATCGGCGAACGTGGCGTAAATCTATCTGGTGGTCAACGACAGAGGATGGCTCTGGCTCGAGCCTTGGTCAGTCGCTCTCCAATATTAGTGCTGGACGATGTGCTATCGGGCGTGGATACTCGTACCGAAAGTTCGATTTTGGAAAACCTTTCCAAACCGCACCGAAAGGTCACAACCATCATTATTGCGCATCGTCTTACCACGATAAGGAAGGTCGACCGAATCGTCCTCATGGATCAGGGAAGGATCGCTCAAATCGGTAGCCACGAAGAACTAGTGGCCGCGCCTGGTCCGTACCGTGATCTTTGCGAAATTCAGGATCTGTTGGACGAAACCATCCAGTACGAAACGGAGCTCGCGGCTCATGGCTGACACATACTCCGACACTGAGCTAGTGTCAGCCGACGAGTTTCGAGATTCTGAGAATGCTCGAATGGATACCAAACTATGGCGGCGGTTGTTCAACTACGTGCTGCACTACAAGGGCCACTTAGCCGTTGTTGCCATTTGTGGTGGTGTATTGGGTGTTACAGAAATGGCTTTTGGATTGGTCACGAAGTGGTTGGTCGATGACATTCAAGCCAACGGACTGGATGCAAGTCTCGGTACTTGGACGCTGCTCATTGTCATTGCAAGCGTGATTTCAAGCGTCATGATCATTGGTTTCGTTTTTTTGGTATCAAAGCTGCGCGCCATGGCGAGTTACGACATCAGGATGGATGCATTTGTAAATATCCAAGAACAGTCGTTCGGATTCTTTGACAAACGGCCCGTTGGCTGGCTGATGGCCCGACTAACCTCGGATTGTGAACGATTGACGGACATTCTGACCTGGGCGTTTCTAGATTTTGTTTGGGGCACTGCAATGATGCTGTCCATGGGTACTGTGATGCTCATACTCAACTGGAAACTTGCCTTGTGTGCATTTGCACTGCTTCCAATGATTGGATGGGTAACCGTGAAGTTCCGTCGGTCCATTCTGCAAACAGCTCGCGAGGTCAGATCAACCAATTCATTGATTACGGGGTCTTTCAATGAGAGCATATCGGGAGTTCTGACTAGCAAATCGTTCGTCAAAGAGACCGAGAATCTCAAACAGTTCTCCCAGCAAACCAATAGGTTGTATAGCTCTTCGGTCAAGAATCTAACGTTGTCCGCTGTCTACATGCCCATCATGATGACGGTCGGAAGCATCGCGACGGGATTAACAATAGCCGTAGGAGGAGTGGACTTTCTCAACGGTGCAATCGTGGCGGGAACACTGATCGCATTCATGAGTTGGATGCGTTTTTTCTTCGAGCCCGTTGTTGAAATGGCTCATTGGTTTACTGAGATGCAGACCGCACAGGCTTCAGCCGAACGAATTCTCGCTGTAATGGACGCTGTTCCAGCAATCGACGCCGGAGGTAGAGTCAATCCTCCTGAGGGCAACATAATTGGATCCATAGAGATTCGTAACGTTTCGTTTGCGTACAACCCACCGGAAACTGTGCTCTCCGAGATTTCGCTCAAAGCAGTGGCTGGAGAGACTGTCGCTTTGGTCGGTCCCACGGGCGGTGGAAAGACCACGTTTGCAAATATTGTCTGCAGGTTTTACGAGCCAACCTCTGGCCATGTCTTTGTAAACGGAATCGACTATCGACAGTTTCCATTAAGGTGGTTTCGATCGCAGTTGGGTGTGGTACTTCAGCATCCACATGTGTTTTCGGGGTCGATTCTCGAAAATATTCGTTACGGCAAACCAAATGCTGAGGACTGGGAGGTTTACGCAGCGGCCAGAACTGCAGGTGCGCACGAATTCATCGAACAAATGCCAGAGAGCTACAAAACCGAAGCCGGGGCGGGAGGCAGCAAACTCTCAGCTGGACAGAAGCAGCTGATATCTATTGCTCGGGCTGTATTGGCAGATCCACAAGTGTTAATTCTGGATGAAGCAACCAGCTCGGTTGACACTGCCACAGAACAGCACATTCAGCAAGGACTGGAGAATCTGTTGCAAAATCGGTTGTGTTTTGTAATTGCCCATCGTCTATCCACGATTCGAAACGCGACAAAGATCGCGTTCATTCGTTCAGGTCGAGTGGCAGAATTCGGGACGCACAGAGAATTGTTGAGACTGGACGGACTTTATGCAGACTTGTATCGACAGCAAAGCTTGCGTGAGTCAATTGAGTCGAGTTTCGACCTTGCAGATAAAACTCGAAACGAAGTTGTTCATGCTGGTTCAGCATTGAAGCAGTGATCGAGAACTTCGAGACGATTCCGCTTTGGAACAACGACGTTCCTGAGTCCATCGGACAAGGAACACTGCACGAACCGCACATTACCGTTCATTTGCCCCCCAAAGAAGCTGCGAACGGTTGCGGAGTTCTTGTTGCTCCTGGAGGAGGCTACCGCATCCTTGCTTCCGACCACGAAGGCTTACAGGTAGCTCAGGCATTCAATCGACGTGGCATCGCTGCATTCGTCCTGAAGTATCGAGTCGGTACAGCATATTCTTCAGCAGTCTCGTTGCTTGACGGACAACGCGCGATTCGGCTCATTCGCCACCACAGCAACAAATTCGGCACTTCTAAGCTTGGAATGCTTGGCTTTTCGGCAGGCGGACACATTACTGCTGCAGTAGGAACAGCACCTCCTTATTTGGAAAGTAATACGGAGGATTCGATTGACCAAGAGTCATCGCGACCCGATTTTCTCGTCTTGGTGTACGCAGTTACGAACGGCATCGTGCGACGTAGAAAAGCCGATGAGTACACGCCAACAGATACCAAAGTCAATTCCAACACTCCCCCGACATTTCTGATGCATACACATGAAGACTCGATTGTCCCATCCGAACAATCTCAAATCTTCTACAACGAACTTCACAAGCATCGAATTCCAGCAGAAATGCACATATTTGGCAGAGGCGAGCACGGAATCGGACTCGGTACGGGAGATCCGAATTCGGTTGTCTGGTTCGAGCTTCTAAACAACTGGATTCGTCGTCTTGGTTTTCTTACGCAAAAGAAACGTCTCTCCCTCTCGGGACGGCTATCGTTAAACGGGAAAAATCCCGGCCACGTCTGGCTAACTTTCGAACCGACGGATGTAAACGCACCACCAGCAGTCGCAAGATTTGACCAGGTGGTAGGAGGGAAATTTGAGATTGGAGCGGACCGGGGTCCCACCGAAGGAGAGCACACTGTCACAGTACGGCACATATCGAACAAACATCCGCAGGATGCAACAGGTTTGTATACACTTGAAGACGAACGAATCTACCAAGACAAGATTGAAGTGCTACCAAACGAACCCATGGTGATTCGACTAAACGAAAGCCATCGAATTGTCTGAAATCCTTTCAACCAAAAGTACTGTCCAAGAGCTAGGTCTGTAGGATGGATTGAACTCAAAGAACCTCTTACCTCGAGCTGTCCGCATGTGACCAATAGCGTTTAGTCAAGTGGGAAGTGTCATTGAATCGACGGACGAGAATTCGACTCTTCGTGACAACAATGTGCGTAATAGAACCGTTGTCAGCTCCTAGAAAAGACATAGATTTGGATCCAGTTGCAGACGAGACGATCTGTCCGATTACGGCACGGTGCACGAAGGCGGCGACAAGCTGGTCTGGATGTGTCTCAGAGATCCGGGAAATGGCCGACAACAACCTCTCCTCAAAGTCCTCATTTTTCTCGGCACCTGGAATCAAATCCCAGCGCTGTTCACTTATGGCTCTCCGTAACTTTGGATCATTTTCAGCCACTTTTTTTCTGTACAAACCGCCTTCATAGTCTCCCAAGTGAATTTCCTTTAGATCAGGGATGACAGTTGGCACCAGATCAAGTGTCCGGGCAAGTGGATCAGCAGTCTGTGCGGTTCGTCGCAGGTTGGATACATAGATCGCTTTGATTGGTTCGTGTTGAAGCCGTTCAGCAACTTGGTGTGCTTGAACATGGCCAACTTCATGCAGAGGTGGATCGCCCTGGCCATCAACCAACGGAAAAGGACAATCAGGATTGGCAGCTTCAGACTCGCCGTGGCGAACTAGCAGTATGTCCGTAGAACCAGTCGGACTAACAAATCGATGCTGTCGGTACTCGCTAGGCATTTTGTTCTTTACAGGTTGTCCTAATCGCTTATTTCGAACCTGTTCGACCAACCGCTGATTCTAATCATCTACTCCATCCATTTGCTGTGCACGTTGGTATGCGTCACGCGACTGAACTCTTTTCGCGTATTCTTCAAAGGCGGGGCGAGGCCGAATAGTTCCAAATTCCATGCCCCAAACAATGTGGGAACCCAAGTAGACATCCGCTGCCGAGAACGATCCTCCTGTCACGTAAGGACCTTGTCGAAGCAAGCTGTCCAATACGGTAACAACTCGATCATAGTTTCCGTAGCCAGCCATCCGCTCTTGATCAGGATTGATGTCGAATCCCAGTGATTTGTTGGTTATAGCCGCTTCAACTGGCCCGGCCGCATAGAAAAGCCAGCGGTAATAGGATGCTCGATCTTCAGGTTTGGGTGCGAGACCAGCATCTGGGAAGGCGTCTGCGAGATATGCACAAATCGCAGCACATTCAGTAACCACCCTTTCTCCATGTTTGATTGCAGGAACTTTTCCCATTGGATTGATTGCCAAATACTCGGGGGACTTCATCGAATCCCCGTACTCTAGGATCACCGTTTCATAGAGGCAACCCACTTCTTCCAGCATCCACCGAGCGATTTGACCGCGCGACATGGGATTGGTGTAGAAAGTTAAGCTCTTGCTCATGTTCGCTAAATCCGAGGAAAATATTGAGAACGTGAGATTATACGATATCGGGAATGTTCATTATAAATATGATATACTATTAATAATTGGCGTGCTTTGACCACTTACTTTACGAATATTGACTCTGCATTATTTGCGATCTGTCTATCGTGAAATACATTCCCCTACCGGATTGTGCTGGTTGAACAGAAGTCACGATTGAATTGCGCACAAAAAACGGGTTTAACTCTAACGTAGACCACGAGAAAGACGCTATTCTTCAGGGAAATTGCGTTTCGAAACTGCGATCACCTCAGGAATTTTCTCGACGCTTGTTTTTATAGAAAAGATATTGGGGCACGCATTTTCAAACCATTCTTCGCCCGGAGACCAATGACACATCATCCATAGGTACAAATCGATTGCGCATAGCTTCTCACCAAGAAAATAAGGTGCGGCAGCTTCTCTGTCCATGTACTCAAAAAGCATCTTGCGGTGGATCTCGGTGCCTTGTCGCAATAATTCCATGGCTTTAGGATCATGATCAACCCACCTCTGCGGAACATCTCCATAAGTGTATGTCGGATAAACGGCGCCGTTCAGAAACATAAGCCAACGAAGGAAATTGATATACGAATCGTCCTCGGATGAGAGTATCAAGCCAACTTCAGGTTTCTGGCTGTGTATCCAATGAATAATCGCGTTCGTTTCGGTCAAGATCTCACCAGATTCGAACTCCAATACCGGTACTTGGCCAAGAATGTTGAGACTCTTTAGAGACTTGCTCTCCCAACCCACATCAGCCCACGTAAGTTCGACATGCTCAATCTCCAATTTGGCAAGGGCGAAGGCTGCTTCGCAGATCAATGCGCCCGATCCAGCGACACCGTAGAGTTTGGGATTACTCACTGACCAAATTCAACCAGCAACGGGCGAAACTTTGCCATTGGCTATCTGCCATCGGTCTCGTAATTCTGCAAGTGGAAACCAATTGACAAACCTACAAGCGTTGAATCACCCGTCTATTTCGTTGCCCAGCGGCTTAACATTGGTGCTAGTAGATTCGGCCCCAGACTTTAGCTCTGATAGTTGCCTGAAGAGTTCCTTGTTGTCATCAACTCCTCGTAGAAAAGGATTCTTCTCTTCGTAGGAATGTCCCGTAGGTTTCATTTCAACGAGGAAAGCTCTGAGACGATCAGAGGACTGCTTCCTCTTGCGGGATGCACTACCTAGTTCCAGATTGTGAGAACACCAAGAGGTCCACATCAGCTTTCCGCTGTCTTGACGCCCTTCTCCTATGTTTTCGGATTTGTTGAAGCGCGCAAAAACAACGTACTTTTGGTTTTCCTTGAAATCGTATCCGAAGCTACTCTTTCTAGGATTAACCGTATACACACTTGCATGTTTCCCCAATTCGCCTTTCCATTCTTCGTGCACTTTGAAACGAATCTTGAGAACCGGAACCACAGGTTCCGAGAATGCGGGTCCCCAGTCGATTTTTTGGCTATCCCTTTTTGAAGCGTTCTGTTTTTCCTTCATTGTCCCCGTGAATACGACATCCATTCGATCGAAGTTTTCCTTCAGTGAATAATCGTGACAAGTCACAGCCACAGAACTGCTGGCGGCCATGCCTATCAACAGCACAAGGGACACTGTGAGCGGTCGGGTTGGTCTACGTTTTTTCGAAATAGACATCAGTACCTTCCAATTTCAGACCGGGTTGCGACCAATAGTGAGAGACTTCCGATATAGAGTATTTTTCTGAGAGCGACTTAGGAATCTCATGATCGTCCGACCAGGTTGAAATAGACAAGGAAAACAGAATAAGGAATGAGCATGTCCGAGCAGCTGTTCAGACAAGTACATTTCTTGTCTGTTTGATTCTGCTGTACCTCGTTCTTCACTAGGATTAATGGACCCGAGCTCCTGCGTCTTTTGCAGAGTCTGTTTGCATTTTCTTTTCGTCGCCGGTCTCATTCTTTAGCTTGAACAAAGCAAGTTGCTTATTGAGTTCATTTTCGTTCTTAACTCCGTGGAGGAAAGGGCGAGTTTTTTTGCTTGGGAAGGTCTGTACCGTCTCGTCGAGCTGGTCTTTGTCGTCAAAAAGAGCTTTTCTCCCGATCAAGGACTCTTTACTTGCCCCAAAGAACCCATCTATGTTTACATTCTGAGAGCACCAATTCGTCCAAACTTGCTTACCGTCAAATTCATCTTTATGTTCCTCCGGAGAAGTACTAATGCGTGCAAACACAAGATACCTACCATCCTTGTTGAAGTCGTAGCCCCAATTACTCTCTTTGGGATCGAGTGTGTACAACGTTACTTGATCGGTTAACTCACCCTTCCATGAGTAATTGACCTTAAATTGCACTTGTACAGCTGGAACTACTCTTTCGGGGTAATCGGGTCCCCACGAAACAGTTCGGCTGAACTCCTCCGGAGCGTCCTTCTTTTGAACCACGGTTCCGGTGAACACTACGTCCATTCGATCGAAGTTTTCTTCGAGGGAGTACCTAACACAACTAAGGCCGTGGGAGCTACCGGCGACAAAACCTGATAACAAGAAACAGAAAATTTCGAGCGCTCGTCTTTGCATTATGGACCTCTTATCGGAACTTACCGAGCTTGAGGCAATCGAGCGAAAAACGTCGCATGTCAGTTGTACACCTAAGAGCTAGTGGAACAGACCAAGGAATACAAAAACAACAGCAATCACACCAAATAATCCAGTACCAAGAAGCACTATTAGAAAGCAGAGTTTTCCAAAAGGATGGAGTTCCTCCCACCAGTCGTCGTTTTGCAGACGGTCGTTCATTGCAAACTTACCTAAAAATCCTTTTGATCCCGCTTGCTGACCATGGTGCAAATTGTAAACCTCTGTTGCGAATTACCGAGTTGGCTACGATCCTGTAGATGTGTAGTGTCGAACTCCGAAATTCCAGCAATAGAGAGAAAGGCTGAAGAACGCAATTCCAGCAAGTGGGGCAAGCATCTGAAAGACTCGACCGCTTCCTAAAGGATCGTCAACGCCTAGTACCCCGACAATTGGAAAGTAGGCAACACATCCAAGGGGAATCACGTAGGTGAAGAAACTGCGAAACCAGTCCCTGTAGATCGACAGCGGATATTGGCAAGCTTCAACTCCGCCGTAGACGAACACGTTCATGACTTCAAGCGATTCCGTACTCCAGAAGCTCAGCGTTGCCTGAAAGATCATCAACCCATAGAAAAAGAAAAACATGCCAACGAATGCTAGGAACAGCAAACAGAACTGAAAAGCGGACCAATCGAGTTCGAGTACGACGACTCCATACACAAACACGAGCGCTCCTTGCAGGAATCGTCCGATGCGGTGCAAGGGAAAGTCTTGACCTGCAATTTGAAACACAGTAGATCGAGGTCGAAGGAGAATTCGATCAAAGTCACCAGTTTTGACCATGGCTGAACCGAATGAATCGAACCCTCGGCTAAACGTGTCCGCGACTGCAAACGCCATATTCACACTACCGTAGAAGACGGCTACGTGGGCAAGCGTCCAGACGCCAAGTGTTCCGAATCGGTCAAATAGCGCCCAAATTCCGAGCACTTCAACGCCAGTTGTGAAGAATTGCCCAATCGCATACAGAACGAACGATCCCCGATACTGCATCTGGCTTCTGACACTGATCCCCAAATACCTTCCAAACAGAGTGATTGCAGTTTTCATCCGCCTTGAACCGTCAATTTGACTTGAGCTTTGCGCATCAACCACGTTCCCGCAAGCACAAGGATGGCAATCCAAGCCAGCTGAAATACCAATTCGCCTACGATTTCGAACCCAGTAATGTCACCGGAATAGATGCGAAAAGGAATGTCGCACAATCCTCGAAATGGTTGCCAACTCAAAAACGGTTGCACCCAATCAGGAAATAGAGGCAATGGAATGATCATGCCGCCCAACACCCAAACGACTCCTGCCATCAAATTCACCATTCCTCGAGAATCGATAAGCCAAAACATGGAAATACTGACAAGCATCATGATGGATGCAGAGAGAGCAACGGTGAGCAAGATGGAAATGAAGAAAGAAAACGCTGCTACAAATGATGGCGGTAGAGGCATTACCCATTCGTCCAAACCTACGAATCGCAAAACCACAAATGCAAAGAAAAGGCCCGGTAGTAAACGCAAAACGGTTGGAGCAGTGCGGAATGCAATTGTGCGAGAAAACCAATACCCGTAGAGACTGAGCGGACGCAACATGTCGAATGCCACCGATCCTGAATTGAACATTGCTCGCAAATCGGGATCTATGTTGTAAGGAAACAATGCAAACAAACATTGACCCAACCATACATATGCCACAACAGCCTCAAACGACAATGGGGGTTGATCCTGTGCAACCTCGTAAAACGCACTGAAGACCATTAGTTTCATGAGTCCCCAAAATACTTGCGTTACGATGCCAGCGATCGCCGCAACGCGATATTGCAAAAGCGTT
>JAPOXO010000081.1 GCA_026707045.1 Gammaproteobacteria bacterium
GCAGCCTAAGCCAAACGCAGTTTCATCTTGAACAGGGGTTCAATTTTGTCACGTTGGGCACAGACAGTGCATTCATGGCTCGTACTGCAGGATTGGAGCTTGTGCAGGCCAAGGATTCCGCTAACGCTTAGAGTACGGTTGGTACACATGCGCGGTTCCATTTCACGTGGGTTGCATTGCCATGTCCTTCTAGTGTGCCAAAGCAAGATCAATCCGAAGTGTTTGACCAATGGAATATGGCTACGCGGGTGTTCGTCACACCAAGGTGGAAGGCGGGCGTCGACTAGGTTTAAAACTGGGAGGAAAGCTCCCAGTTGCACATTGAGCGGTGTGGTGAGCGGGGTACACAGATTGTCTATACCGTATGTATTCACGAACGCGTGATTTGCGTCTTCCTCCACGACAATGATCGATGAATGTGAGGGAATTGCTCGAATTTGATAGCGAATTTGGGCGAAAAATAGCATTGGGGACGTCAATACCGAAAGAGTCCTGCAGTAACTCGGCATCGCTTTCAACGCTAATTTCAATCTAGGTTCGTTGACCCACGGTGTAAACGAGCCGAAACCGAGCCGTACGGGTTTCGTATTGAGAATCGAAAAGGCAATTCCAGGATCTTGAAAGTTAGGAAGAATTCGTGAGTCAAAATACTAAACCCAGGATCTGGAACCTACCTAGACCGGCTGTCCAGTTTGAAGTTGTCGAATGTAGAGACGATAGCCTTATTCAGTCGGCTTCAAGATGGAGAAGATTTGTACTTGATGGACTATGTAACACAGCTTGTTCGTGAGCACAAACTGGAAGGGACCTAGGCATGCGCAAAACAAACTCGCGCCGAGCTAATTCACGAAAATCCAAAAAGAATCGTACGCCTGGGCGGGACAGACGGATGCGCCTACGCCTGTTTGAATCAGGCAATACTAAGTGTCCAATCTGCCTCGCTCAATTCACTAGGGCAGGTGTTGAGTCTGGAACAGAAGTGACGTTGGAGCATGCACCGCCGAAGTCTCTGGGTGGGAGCGTGATTTGTCTGACGTGCAAGAAATGCAACAACAAGGCGAGTTTAGTAGACCACCACGCATACCTATCAAAGAAGGCCAGAGACGATTGGAGGGCAGGCAAAGGGGTGCCTATAGTTGTAGGGTTGTTCGGACACAAGAAAAAGTACCGATTCATACCTCAAGACTCTAAAGCACCATACCCGGCTCAAAGGCACTTCATGCGAAACGGTTCTATCCATTTGGGCCCACTTCCAGCGATAGATAGTTTGGATATTGACAAGGGAATCAGCTTCAGGATTCCTCAACGAGACGACTACGAGTTCGTCAGCATGGTCAAGTCGGCCTATTTGATGGTGTTTTCTCTGATGGGCGCAAACGGCTACAGATTCGCTCAAAACATAGGGCTTACTCCCGTCAGGGAACAGATCATGAATCCAGATCAAACAATCCTTAAGAGCGGCTTTATTGTCGAATGTCGGCCCGACCTTCTGGAATTGTGCAAACTAGACATGTCGGTCGTTTTCCTGTGCGTCCAAGCCAATCCGCCTTTTTGGCTAGTTCCATTGGGGAATAAGAGGGCAGTAATCCTATCGTGCGGGGCTGCTGAGCCGATCGACGAATTAACGTTGAACGGGGACGGTAATGGCAACATTCCTTTGAGTTCTCTGGTAGGTTGGGTTTCAGGGAGGTTCGACGGATCGGCGTCGATAGCAGCCAATTGTCCTATGCGATCGGACATTCAGGGTGGTTCGCTAGCCGGTACCGTCGGTGGTCCCTTCCCAACTAGTCAAGGTGGGTGGGTCTACGTCTCATCCTTTCATCAAGAGAAGGAGTTTGTTGCATTGCCACTGTGTCCAGTAAGCGATTGGCCAACGAGCAAGGACATGCATGTAGTGCAAATGCTTAGCGACGAACAAGCTATTGGGAAGAATCTGGACCTTGGGAGGTTGGCCCGTGCGAACAAGGGAATGTGGAAGAGTAACTTAGTGATAAAGACGAGGCCGTCGGATGAGGGTGGCAAGTGACCAAGCTGATCAATCGGACGAAAGATCGCTTACAAGGATTGAAGGAGTGCGATTCATTGAACCAATGTACCGCTCTCGACGACGGCGATGAGAAAGCGGAGAAGTCCATTCCCTTGCTCGATAAGGTTTGCAACGACCCGCCGGGGCCCTTGCTCTTTCATCCCAACCTTAGATGCAAGTCTATCGTACTTGCTGCCCTTCCGATGTGCACTGCTAGTAGACCGGAGGCCCTGTATGGTCCTCAGTAGAGCGATGTGGGGCTGATAGTCGTCAATCGACTTAGCGCGGAACAAAGCATCTAGGAGATTAATGCTGCCATCGTCAGCTGGGCGTTCGGCCGGTGGGATGAGATTCTGTAGTTTGCTCATGTTGAGGGAATCGATGAGGATCGTGGCGAGGTTCTGCAATTGTTCGTCGACGGCAGGTTGCTCGGCTGATGCTGGCACACGGAGCGTTGAAAGTCGATGCGCGTCCTGTTCGTGCAACGGTTTGAGGAACAGCCAGCCCATTCGTTTTTCACAGGTTTCGTTAAGCTGCCTGTAAAGCTCTCGAAACTGGTGCTCCGGCCGGTGGGATTCGGCCCACTCGGCGGCGAACTGTCGATCGAAAAAGGTTTTGCTAACTCCAATGTCCGAGGGCAGGAAATTATGCGCCAGCCAGTGTTGCTGCTCCTTATAGGGCAAGATCGTACCAAGATCTCCGAGCCAGGCGCACACGCGGTCATCGTGATCGTCGTCGAAGGGGAGCCTCCATAGATTACCGCACGACAGCAATCCGTCTGACACCGAAAATTTACTTGGTTGCGAGTGGTATCTTTCCAAGACGTCCTTGCGGAAGCTGACCGCGGTGAAGAAGTCTGGATTAGTGTTGTACAAGGGAAGTCTTGCAGGGTCGCAGGTTGACTTGATTTCTCCGCCTTGGTCGTCGTATCCGATCAAGAAATCGGCGTAGCAATTAGTCGGTTCCGAGAAGCCCCTAAAGCCGCTGTGCCTCTTCTCAACCGGCACCAGAAGACGTTTGCCAATAAGACGCGCTGCTGCGAAGTAGTCCTGACGTTCCAGTTCGGTGTAACGCAGCTTCCAATTTTGCTCTTCGTCATGGTGATGTTTTTCGTCCTTTGCCAGGGAAAGTTCAGAAAGGGAATGTTGGGATTGTTCATGAATATCGAACTGAATCAACAAGTGCATCTCTCGAACAGCTAGATATTCACGCACTTCCTGGACGCGAAACATTGCGCAATCGGACTGGAGCTTGACGACAACCGTCTCCTGTCCCGATTCGTCGAACTTAGCGTACGATTGATGTTTTGTGTCGGGATAGAGGTTGTGGAAAAGACGGTACTCTTCACTGACTTCGACATACGGTTCTTTGAAGTCGTGGAATTCGCGTACTAAGACCAGCGGTTCGATGCCGTCGGCGTTCCCAAATCGATGATATGCGACGTGTTCTTTACCCTCTTGATCCCAATTGCTGACCGATCCGGGAGAGCGACGTACCGAGTGCCACCCGTAGGACTCAATCGCGTCCAAAGCGTCTCTTGAAGGGATGAGCAATGGATGAATAGCAGAGATAGTTCCGAAATCTGATGTGTGCGAATTTAGATAGAGCCTCGCCATGTCGGTGTTCTGCCATTTGCCTGTAAGTTCCTGAAGGTGGCGGGACATTGTGAGCCGCTCAGCATCTTGTTGTGTAGACATGGCTAGATTAAAGCTGAAGAGTCTGAGTCGATATCAAGAAAGAATGTTACACACCTAACTACGTGATAGGGGGAAGGGAGGTACCAGAATAACGATGCACTGGGTCCGGACAAGATTTGCAGGGCGGAACGGGGGTGCGAGGTTCCGTTGACTCCGGCCAACGCCTACGAAAATTGCCTGCTGGTGGTCGGTTCCCAATGGCAGAGGTGGCCTAGAGGCGGCTCTTTGATTATTGGCGGAGGCGAACTAGGAAAGCTGAGCCCCGTAGCAATGGACAATGAACTTATCTAGAACGAAGAAGTACTGAGCATTGTGATGGCAGGACACTATTTTGTGCGTTTTTCTCCGCAAATTCAGGCAATCTCCGCCGGAACTGTGGAAAAAATCTCTGTCCCTTGCGTTTGGTTCAGATCTTACACATATGTTCGCTTCTTTGTGACGTTTGCTCCCATTACGGTCAAACGCCGTAGAGATTCTCTAGGGCATTGTCTATAAGTACCACCGCGTCTTGGAGATTTCGCTGTGTAGTGTCCCGCCCTAGGCTAAACCTAATCGACGCATCGGCCTGTTCTCGAGTGAGACCAATTGCCGTTAACACATGCGACGGTTCCTCAATTCCCGACGTACAAGCTGATCCTGTTGATGCTGCCAAATTTGGTTGCAGCGTACCGAGAATTTCCTTTGCATCAAATCCTTTGAATTCGATGCTTGCATTGCCGGGATGCCGTACTTCGATGGGGGGACCGTTAACTGATATTGGCCACTTCAACTCTTCTAATGCACTGACGAAATCTTGTGTCCGTTCTCGCAAGGACATTCGTTCCTCGTCAGCGCTCTCTCCACGACATAGAGTCGCGGCAGCACCGATTCCAACACATAAGGGTACAGGCAAAGTACCTGAC
>JAPOXO010000102.1 GCA_026707045.1 Gammaproteobacteria bacterium
CTAAGAGTTCAATTTCCAGGCCATAAAGGATCTATGGCTTGATACGTGCGCTCTTGATGCTAGAAGTGCAAGCACCTGTTCTGAAATTGAGTCACGATGCAGGCTGGGCAATTTTTCGGATACCAAGTGCTTCGTTGACACTCTTGTAAGGTTTTTCCTCAGGCTTTCCTGTGATTACTTCGACCTGATCGCGAGGTCCGTAGAAGTACGACCCAGGTCTGAAGTCGTAGCCCAAGTCGCCAAGAAGTCGTCTTTGACGTTGTGAGCACCATCCTGCAATGGCAGGGGTAATTTCGAAATCGTATTGTCGCATGAACATCTGACAGTAGTTGTAGAGGATTGTCTTTCGAGCTCGACCGGACTTATTCACGCACGGTCCGTGCCACATGGCATGTGGAAACAAAATACAGTCACCTGCCTCACCCATGATTTGCAGATGTCCAGGAGAAGTTGGGGTAATCGGATCGTCGGTGTTGAAGGGTATCTGTCGTCGATGGCTGCCCGGAAAGATCGTGAGGTTGCCGGAGTCGGGTTCGGTGACGTCCGTGAGCAAATACATCGCCTTCATTGCAAGTGGATGGCTTGTTTCTGACGGCCGAATGCACCGTAAAGCCTCTCCGCCGTCTGTATGTGTGTAACCAGGAAAAGTTTCTGACGGCGGACGCACAATCGCTTGAGTCATGCTTAGGCACAAGTATGGTCCCATGATGTCAACAATCAGATCAAAGACATCAGCCCGATCCATCAAGTCCACAAAATGTTTGCCGTACGGAAGAAGGTCTCGCCGGTCCATCCATCCCGTGTCATCGAGACTATCAGCGTGAGGGAGCCACCCGTAGTGTCCTATGGGAAGTTGTTTGTCTCGCACGGGTTCGAAGCCGGGAATCCGCCGAAGGCGATCAATCTCTGAACTGAATAGAGCGACTTCCTGTGGGCTGAGTGCTTGCTTGAGAATCAGATACCCTTGAGATTCCCAATGACGGCGTTGTTCGTCCGTAAGTGCTTTCATAACCGCAGTTTGATTCAAAGCCAATGCTGAAAGTTTACTCACTCTTGGTGCAAGCGAGACAGAATGTCACGTGGATCAATATATTGCTGCAAAGAAAATTTGAGAGGTGGCACCATGAATAGCTGTATTGAACGGCCTGGAAGGGCATCGGTTAACTGTGGGGAAATGAATGACTGACGTACTACTGCTTCATCCAGGAGAAATGGGGTCTTCTGTCGGAAATGCTTTGGTTTTCAAAGGACATGGTGCGTATTGGATTTCTGAAGGTCGATCAGAATCCACGCGACTGCGAGCGCGAAAAGCGAGCATGTTTTCCGAGGAAACACTGAAAGCTGGTCTCGCAAAGGTTGAAATTGTAATTTCGGTGTGCCCGCCCGAATTTGCTGTAGAGGTTGCGGATCAGGTGTTGGAGCACAAGTTCAAGGGTATCTACTGCGATGCAAATGCAGTTGCACCATCTACTGCACAGCTGATAGCTGAAAAGTTTGGAAATGCCTACGTCGATGGTGGGATAATCGGTCCCCCGTTGTATCGACATGGTACGACCCGTCTCTATGTCTCGGGTGCAAATGCTGTCGAGATTGTCAATTTGTTCGCCGGGTCGGCATTGGACACTAGGCTAGTCGAGGGAGATGTTGTTTCAGCTTCCGCCCTCAAGATGTGCTACGCCGCGTACACCAAGGGCTCGTCAGCAATGCTGTTGGCCATTCGTAGTCTGGCGGATGCGCACGGAATAACTAGCACTTTAAAGAACGAATGGGAATTGTCTCAACCCCGTCTTTGGGAACGTTCTGAAGGTTCAGGTCCGGGCACGACGCGAAAAGCTTGGAGATTTGCGCCCGAAATGCGTGAAATTGCAAAGACCTTTGAAAATTCAGGACTGCCATCGGGATTTCACGATGCAGCCTCAGATGTATACCAACGTATGGCTATTCTCAAAGACTCAGAGCCAGTCTCCACGCGCAAAATTGCGAAGCTGCTGCGAGAAGACTAAGAATTGGCTACAGATTGAGTTTGGATTTTTAGATCTGGCCCAAATTTAGGTTACATCTAGAACTAATGCCGACCTAGGGCAACAACGCGCCACCTTCGATATCGATAGTGGACCCGGTCATATAGTCATTTTGTACTGCAAATAGGATGGCAGATGCTACTTCGTCCGCCGTGCCAGCACGTGGAATGAGAGTCCGCTCTGTTGCTCTTGCCAGGAATTGTTTCCTCTGTTCGCCTTCTTGCGGAAACATTGGAGTGTCAATCATTCCTGGACACACAATATTGATGCGTCTGGGCGCGATCTCAGGGGCAAGTGCCCGTGCGAATCCTTCTACGGCATTTCCCACAGTGGAAATGGCAAGCGAACCGGGATTAGCTTTGCGGGCGGGAAATCCACTCACCAAGACAATTGCGCCATCGCTCGAAAGGTGTTCAGCACCCAGGCGTACGGAGTTCGTGTAGCCCCAGAGTTTGCGAAAGGAGAGTTGGAAGGCATCCAAGTCCATTTGAAGAAAAGGACCCGATGCTCGAGCACCCCCAGTCGCACAATTGATCAGAATGTCGAACGGAGCCTCCTCCTGAAACAACTTAGAGAGTCCTTCGCGATCGAGCACATCTATCTCTCGACAACTCACTCCTGGACCAGTGCACGAGTTTGCAATATCGACGTTTGCGCTGCTGCGACTTCCAGCAATGACTGTTGCCCCAGCTCTCTCCAATTGTTGTGTTGCTGCTAAGCCAATCCCGGAGGTTCCTCCGAGAACAATGGCTTTCCTGTTTCTAATGTCCAATCGTGTACTCCAATTCTCTAATGCCTGATCGGTTCATGCCTCAATCCAGCTCTTTGAGTTACAGATTCGTTTCTCTATTGAAATCGTGAAGGTATGGTTGGAACGTATTTGAAAGAAGGGTCTGCGAGGAACTTGCGTTTCAGTTCAAATAACTCCTTCCAGGTCGCACGAAGGCCATGTGTTGCAGGTGGAAGATCGTGTTCGATCGCTCTGCGAAGTTTCGGTAAGTTGTAGAAAGGAACAGCAGGGTACATGTGGTGTTCCAGGTGGTACTGCATGTTCCAGTAGTAGAACGCTGGGAGCCACGAACATGTAAATGTTCGTGTGTTTAGCCGAAAGTCCGGTTCGTCCGAATTCAATCCGTAGTGTTGTGGAAGTCCACACAAGAATCCAAGCCATCCACAGTAGAAGGTGCCGAATGTAATGGTCACGATCAAAAATGGGTGTCCAATCAATACAAAAACTAGTGCTAGCGCTGCATGTCCTGCGAGAAGAATGCGAGCCCAGTTCTTATGCTTTTTTCGGAGCGTGCTATTTGATTCCGGCAAGACATGGTTGTACCAGTCACCGACAATCTTTCCATTCGCATGACGCCAAATTGCTTTCAGCCGATTCCATGTGGCTTGTGGGTTCCATGCGACTAGACCTAACCATACTCGCCACCTTCGCAAGCTGTACTTGATTGGCAAGCGAACTTCACCGTCGTTTTCCCTGTGGCACGTTGCTTGATGGTGAATCGCATGACTTGCCCTGTACCAGATGTGGTCGGACCAGCTTATGAACGAGTAAAGAACTTCGAAAAACAGGTTCAAATTCTTTGATTTGAACACTGTTCTGTGTTGTAGCTCGTGGACGGCAATCAACCCCATGAACGGTCCGATCGTTCCGTGTACAAACAAACTGACAAGAAGCAGGGGAACTGACCAATACCAATTCGATCCCGAGATGTTCAGAAACGCGAGATAGGACAAGATTGCGGTGGTGAAGAAGAGCCCCAAGTGCAACAAAGTTTGCAACCAAGCTCGAAAATCATTGCGTTGCATTAGTTGTTGAAGAAGCTCCCGATCGATAGGTGAGCGATACCAACTAATCCGAATGTTGTTGTCGAACGGATCATCTTGGGGACGATGGGTTGAAATAGCTTCCGACACGGTTTGGGCCTACATTCCAGTGAAACGAATTAGTGCAATTTCTAGATCAAGATCGATCCCAATCATAGGACACCTCTCCTGGCTCTTGGCCTCTATTGCGGATTGCCTGTTTGACATCTTCCAGCATATTGCTGAGCTGATTCGTGTCGGTTCCGCGCATTACTAGCGTTGTACCGAATCTTCCATCTCGGTTGAAGGGATAGCTTCCTAAATCGATACCGGAACCATACTGCTCTTGAATAGTACCGAGTTCTCGAGAAATTTCACTTTCCCCCATGTACGCGGTGACAGAGCAGGATCTGATGATCGAACCTCCGTCAAAGTCGATGGTTGGCAGCATAGCCTGCAACACGCTCGGTATTCCAGCCATTACATAGACGTTTTCAATCGAGAACCCTGGTGGACCGCCTGTGAGATTGTCTATCAACTCAGCGCCCTTCGGAATTCGGGCCATACGAAGGCGGTTTTCCATGATGTCTGGAGGGGCCGGTCGACTGCGAATTCGTTTTTCAATTGTTGCGTCAACTACAAGGGGTAGATTGAAAGCAGCAGCTACACACTCAGCAGTGATGTCGTCATGCGTAGGCCCAATTCCTCCCGTTGTCAACACATAGTCGTGACGGCGACGTGCGTCATTGACAGAGTTGACTATGGTCGTGTGGACATCGGGAATTACATGTGCTTCTGAAACGACAACACCTCTTGTGTTGAGGTGTTGGGCGATGTACTGAAGATTCAAGTCTTGCGTGCGTCCAGAAAGGATTTCATTACCAATAATGAGAACGCTGGCTGTGACTCGTCGATCGTTCATCGTTGCTTCTCTAAGAGCTATGTTCCATTGAATTTTGGTGGACGTTTTTCCGCAAAAGCCTTTCTACCTTCCTTGTAGTCCTGGGAATTGAAGCATTCGCGAACCAATGTACGAGCTTCTTGTATTGCCTGGTTGTCTGGTTGTGACTCATAGGCATTTACAGCCGCCTTCGCAGCGCGTACTGTGAGTGGAGCGTTATTGGCGATTCGTTGTGCGTAGTCCGTGACTTCCGACTCGATAGTGTCCCTTTCTGATATGAACTGAACGATTCCACATTGGTAGGCTTCTTCCGCTGACAAGAATCGAGCCGAGAACAATATGTCTCGAGCGCGTGCGGGACCCACAATTCGAGACAATTTTGCCAACCCCTCGTAGTCATAGCCCAACCCAAGTTTGGCGGCGGGAATGCCAAAAGTGGAGTCGGGTGTCGCAAATCGAATGTCGGCATGAAGTGCAGTTGCCAAACCGCCGCCGATGCAGTAGCCAGTTACAAGCGCGATCAGTGGTTTTGTCATGCTTGAAAGAGATCTTGCTCCTTGCGCAGAAACTTTGCCATAGTCTTGTTCCTGCTCTGCACTCGATCTGTTCTTGTCAAATTCAGTGATATCTGCTCCCGAAACGAACGCTCTTTCTCCCGCTCCACGCATCACTACAACACGTACCTCGCTTTGAGACTCGAAGTAATTGACAATGTCCGAAATGCCCTTCCACATTTCGAGTGACAGAGCATTGTGTCGCTTGGGATTGTTGAAAACCATCCAACCGATGCCATCATCGATGTGTGCAATCATGCGTTCGGTTTGGAGATTCAATGTCATACGAAGCACCGAATGCTTGCCGTTTAGCACATGGATTTTAGAAAACCCCAATTCTGTCTCGTCTCCGACTTCGCTAAACTCCACTCCAATAGCGATGCTTTTCGGTTCGATACGCACATGGAATTTGAAACCAATCCCGAGCACGACCTCATACGCGATGCAGTTCAGAAGATTTGCGCAGACTTTCCCGATGAATACTGGGCAGACTGTGATGAGTCGCATCGATTTCCCTGGGACTTCTACAACGCTTTGGCAAAGGGTGGTTGGATAGGAATCGCAATCCCAGAGCGATATGGCGGGAGCGGAAGGGGTATCACTGAAGCTTCCATAGTGTTGGAAGAAGTTGCCGCATCCGGTGCCGCAATGAATGGTTGTAGCGGCATTCATTTATCAATATTCGGAATGCAACCCGTAGTGAAGTATGGGTCAGAAGCGATGAAGCAAAAGTATCTACCCAGGGTTGCCAGTGGAGACTTACATGTTGCCTTTGGTGTTACTGAGCCAGATGCGGGTACGGATACAACTTCCATTACTACCCGGGCCAAACGGGTTGGGGATCACTACGTTGTGCGCGGCCGGAAAGTCTGGACGACAAAAGCACTCGATTCAGAACGTGTACTGCTGCTTACAAGAACTGAAGAAAAGGAAAAAGTTGCGAAACGATCGGAGGGTATGACTTTGTTGTTTGCGGAACTTCAACGACCGGAAGTTTCCATTTCCGCTATTGACAAAGTTGGTCGAAATGCAATAGCAACCTGCGAGGTCGTTTATGACGACTTGCCTGTTTCAGCGGAAGATCGGATAGGCGAGGAAGGAAGGGGATTCCGTTACTTGTTGGATGGACTGAATGCGGAGCGAGTGTTGGTTGCGGCTGAATCTCTTGGGATAGGACGTGCCGCATTACGACGAGCAACTCAGTATGCCAAGGATAGGGTGGTGTTCGGTCGTCCTATCGGTCAGAATCAAGGTGTCTCATTTCCATTGGGTGAAGCAAAGATGCGCCTAGACGCAGCAGAACTTATGATTCGAAAGGCATCTTGGATGTTGGACCAGGATCTCCCGTGCGGCGCTGAGGCAAATATGGCCAAGTGGTTGGCCGCTGATGCTTGCTTTCAAACGGCTGATCAGGCAATTCAGACTCACGGTGGCTTTGGCTATGCCAAGGAGTACCATGTCGAGCGCTACTGGAGGGAGGCGAGATTGCAAAGGCTTGCGCCGATATCTCAGGAAATGGTATTGAACTATGTCACTGAGCATGTGATGGGACTACCTCGATCGTATTAGCAGTGGATGAATTAATCAAGTGATTCAAAGTAGTGACTGCTACCTCGAGACGCAAGACAGCTTCCGGAAACTTGATTGCGAGGGGGCGTTTATACGCTACAGGTGAATGCTTCAATACTCAGAGTTCTTTTCAAATCTCTCCCATCGAGTTGAATCAGCAAGACAGCTAGAACGCGAGCTAGATCGACAACTTGCACGTCGTTTCAATATTTTCGACTATCTCAGCACAGACGAGCTTGGACTCTCAAGGGTCTTAGCCGACTTGCTAAATCCCGATGCTTTTCACGGTCAAGGTGGGTACTTTCTCGAGCGATTTCTCGCTTTGCTAAGTGAATCAATGGGTGTCCCCAGGAAACTGGATATGGCTCGCTCACACGTCTATGTCGAAGTCGAAAAATTGATCCCTGAATTGAGAAGAATTGATGTGTTTGTTCAGCTAGGCGAAGGGAATGATGCATATGCACTAGCAATTGAAAACAAACCGTTCGCAGGGGATCAGGCGAATCAACTGCACGACTATCTAAAGTACCTCGATGAACGATTCCATCACAACTACACACTCTTATATCTCTCGCCGAATGGTGAAGGACCTTCAGAGTGTTCAGTACGCTTGGAGGAACTCAGAGAGAATTGGAGCGATCGATTTGGGATCCTGGCTTACTGCACTACTAGCGTATTCCTACGAGAGGATCAGTATGCTCCATTTCGCATCAGTAATTTCACGCTTATCAACTGGCTGCAAACTTGCCAAAGAGAATGCGAAGTTGATCGGCTCCGGTGGTTCGTTGGCGACTTGGCTAAGTACTGCCAACGAGAATTTGGAGATTAGGTATGAAGTCTTACGCTGAATCGCAAGCCATCAGAGACTTTCTATTTGAAAATCCCATACACTTGGATGTTGCGCTGGCGGTCCAAGAAACATGGCCATCAATTCGAGACACTGTTTGTAACGAGTTTTTGGATCAGCTTTGCACCCGTATCAGAGAAGTCGAATCGATTCAAAAGTGTGAGACGAGTGTACAAATAGGATCTGTTTACAAAGGAGCGGCTGCACACTCAAGTCGGATTTGGTTGTATGGTGACAATTGGAAGCCGTACGTAACATCCGCAAAAGCCAATCTTCCTCCTTGGGGAAATCGGACTGCATTTGTACTGGAACCAGATGGTAAAGACTTGGGCTATTGGTTCTTCAATGTACAGACTCCCCTATCGTTGGATACCATGGTTGCCACAGATAGGAGCCGCCAGGAGCACCTACAGCAAGAGTTGAGCGATGGATTGGGGAAAAGCGAGGGCACTACACACAATCTGAGGTGGCCATGGTGGATTTATGCTACGCCGGATATGAGACACTGGAACTCGCTTGTTCCCCGTCTATATCGAGAGTGCAAGAGCTCCGAAGGGGAAATTACCAGATACTTTGTTGAGACTTTTGTGAGTCTCGCTCTGAAAGCCATTCCTGTGATCGACCAAATCGAACACACGAGATCCTGCAGTACCTGAGCAAGTCAAGAACGTACGTGTAAGAGTGGCCTCTAGCTAATGGTGTTCACACTTACTAAAAATGCGAACCATTCATGCCAGTGACAATAGGATGTTAGAAGAGAGCACAGCTGAACTGCGAGGCTCGATTACCTACTAGCTCTGACGGTCCTTTACCTTATTTGGACTCTCCTTTGTCAGTCCATTTGGTGCGGTATCCAATCGGATCTGCAACGCGAAACTCGCGTGCCTCCCAGCCGTCGCTATCGCGATAGTTTGGCACGATGTCATACAGGTCCTTTTCGATGGAGAGAGATTCGAACGCGGACAGCCTGTGCCAAAAACCTTGATCGGTCGTAGTGTGTTTTTCTTTGAGATAAGAGATAGAAACTTCGCAGGATTCTTCAGCGAATAACCAATTTCCTCCGCAGACGTAGTCCACCATCCTGTCAAGGTCAATGTCAATTCCCGCCGTATCCAGCTTCCCCCACGTCTCAATCGACAACCTCAATGCCGTCATTCGTGCGTCGCGAGCCGTAACTGTGGAAGGTTGGTTCATCTTCGCACGCATGTCTCTCAAGGCACTCTTCCAGGGCATCTTTTCCGTTTCGTAAACATGCCAGGCATCGTTTTCTTGAGGAGACTCGTATACAAACGAAGCCCATTCATCGCCCAATCGGGCCGCAAGGGATACTAACACTTCGAAGGTGCGGTTGTACATGGTCGTTCTTTCACCCAATCGCTGCCAAACAGTCATCAGAGTTTCGTAGTGTTCATCATCCAGCTCTAATGAACTCATGCTGTATTGCGTGCACGTATACTCCAAAATCCAACGCCCTTCCAACAGACGTTCTCCGAGCCATTTGCTTGGCCTATTGTTTTTGCCATCCCACTTGGAATACCACTGATAGACGGTTGGCTCGTAGCCAGGCCCGCGAAATAGCTCTTGGCTCAGCTCCACCTCCGATCTCAATTCGTCCTTTACATACTGACAGAAGTAGAGAAAGTTTGCATAGTTGGTGAAGCATTCCGCATGGCAGGAATCCTTCAAGTCCCATCGAACTTCCCCTTCTTCCAGCCGACATTCAGGCTTTTCTAGTGCCAAGAAAACACTCGTGCGATCCGCGGCTGGATCAGCAAAGATCCGACTGTAACTCAGGGGAAGGGGAAGCCAGTCATACTCCTTCCACACGAACGGCCTGTCCCAGAAGTAGTCATTGAGGGAATGAAGGCATTCCTCTGAAAGCTCTCGAAGTGGTCTTTCGCACACGGTACTGGGATGGGTAGCTGGGAAAGACTTGATCAATGCGGCACTCGCACTCGAGATCTCATCCGTATAAGTAGCTACAGTTTGTTACGCGGACACGCCAACTTCATTCTTCGGAATTTCCTCCACTGAGCTAGGAATTTCGTTTTTTGAATCTCTCAACTGAATTGCAGAGATCGTCGCGGCAACAACCACCACGGCGATGACAATCCACGCTATATGACGGGACTGAGTCCTGTTCAAAGTGAAATTAACTCTTGCTTGCTCTTGGATTAAATGAAGTTATAAGTGCTTTTCAAGAGATTCCAAGGCAATGGTCGCTTTGTGCTAGACGCTTTGAATGAGCAAGTCTTGTGTTAGAAAGAGTCCATGCCGAAAGAGAACTCTGTATCTCCGTTCACGACCACATCCATTAGCCTATTTCCACTACTACCGTCCACAGTATCGTATTCATACTCATCCGCGGCTATTTCTATCCAGTACTCTCCATCGTTGAGACCTTGAATCTCGTACGTACCGTCGTCGAGAATGTCACTCCAGCCGACCATGGAACCCTTTTCTTTCCCGATTACTCGTACCTTGAAATCGGAAGCAGACTCATTGATCCACTTGACTAAACCGTACAAACGGGAATTTCCTTGAAAGGAAACATCCAACCGTACGTCGTCAGCATCTTCGCTCAACTCGAACGGAATGACTAGTTGTCGATTCATGGTCGTACGTGCTCGGAGTGAGAAAGAACCTAGTCCGACGCCGGAAATTTGAAACTCACCATTTTCGAGGCGTCCTGAATTGCGCACTGTTTGGATTCCCGACAAAACAGACAGGAAAGCACCTTCTGCTCCCTGTAGACCAGTGATTGTTCCTGAAATTCGGCCAGTTGGATCTATAACTAACAGTATCTCTTTCGTGGCACCCTCTTCCAACGACACTGTGACTCTCTCTGACTTTCCTAGGTCGGATCTTGCTTGAACTGTAACTGTTCCCGGATACATGTCCTCTTCGAACGTGCCATCTTCATTTGTTCGGGTCCCAAATCCAGAATTGTTTTCCACGTGAAAAATATCTAAGCTTGCAGGTATGGAGTCTCCAGTAACTGTCTGTACCTTCCCTACTAACAGTGATTTCACAGATTCCCACGTCTTCAAGGCTATATCCAAATGGGTGGTAAGTGCATCTAGTTGAATTTCTTGGGACGTGTAATCGGGGGCTCGAACATGAATGACAGATTCTCCCGAGGGCATGGGTTCTAATGAGAATTCCCCCTGTGCACTGGTGGTTGTTGACACTCTTTCGAACAGATACCTGAAGATAAAGGTTTCACGACCTGTGGGGTATTGGTGCTCTTGTATGATGCCCCTCCAAATCTGTGCTCCTTCGACGGGTTCCCCATCTATCGCATCAGTGACAGTTCCCGTCAATCGTTTGCCAGGATCAAGTTCTATAGTTCCCTTGTCATAGACTTCCAACGAAACTAATTCAATAGGAGTGTCGAAATGAACGTCGTAATTTGGGGCATCTATGACAATAGCCCATGCTTCTGAATCAACTTCAACTGAGATAATTCCTTCCGAGCTAAAAATTTGATGATTCCGGACCCAACCCTGACCCCAAACTTTCAACAGAAACGCTTCTATGGGCAATCCAGTAGAGCTATCTAGAACAACACCTTGAACGGTGACCATCTTGGACAGTACGAGGGTCACTTCCAGATTTCCAGAGAACACTTCGTTGCTGTATGTCGATCCTCTTATAGGCTCCATGGCCGAGAGGCTCATTTGTTGTCCTTTGATAAAGGGTCCAACCTGAAATTCACCCGCCGATCCGCTTCTAACTGTCTCTCTCGGAAACTCGCCTAGAAATGCAACGTGCATGTATGCGCTAACCTCAGCACCGGAGACTTCCTCGCCGTCGTAGTCCTGTACGTGACCCCGAACAAAATAGGCATCGTTTAATGCAAATGTCCGGGGACTGGACTCCTCCTCGGAAACACGGACACTGAACAATGCTGGTCTTGTATACAGCGTTGCGACCTGAACTTCGTAGCTGCCTGGGATCAGTCCCGAAATTTCAAATGTTCCATCGCTGCTACTAGTCCACTCAAACTGCATTTCTTCAGGCAGAGAAATCTGAAGCGTTTCAACTGGGTTAATTTTGAGAGTTGCATCTGGCACTTCGATATCGTCTGTTGAAAAGACGGTGCCGCGGAGCGTCGAACCCTGCCCAAATTCAAGCTGGATTTCAGATGATTGTGAGTCCGCCGAAACTTCCTCTGTAATAGGGGTGAAATTCTTTCTCAACGCTACAAGTATGACGTCTTCGTTCTTGGGAACGTCTAGTGTGAAGTCTTCGGATTGAACGGATGTCCAGTTCTTTGCCTCTGCTCCACGCTGAAGGGGACTAGAGAAAAGACCAATCCAAACTTTAGAGTCTGTGTCGGAGTCAACAATCCGCCCCGTGATTGTCGTCGTTTCCTCGCCACAAACGGTACAGGCTAGAAAAACTGCTACCAGCGGCGCAAGCGATTTGAAGTGCTTCATAAAGGACCTACCAAAAGTGCCCCGATGAGGATGAAATCGCATCGAGGTCAATGCTCGAAGTGGTATCCAATTTTTTGACACAAATGCCCTTGGAACTATCCCGCTGTATACAATTCGCCTGCGTTCGACTGAACAAAACGATTCCTCGATGAACTCCGGTAGACAGTACTGCTCAGAGGTTTCTTCCGCGGTGGGAGAGAATCTGTTGGGCACTGCACCACAAGTGGATTTCTGGCTTCTTATCGAGTATAGACAACAGTGGTCGCGGGATGCAGTTAAAGAGAATGAGTTGCCCGAGCGTGTCCAATCGTGGTTGCAGAAACTGGTGCAAACACTTGAGGAAGAAGGGCGATTTCCACGAATTCAGTTCATTCGACAATCTCGCGGAACAGACGATGAACTTCAACTGTTTGTGTGCCAAATGGGGGAGTTGCATTCTCACACTTTCACGTCCTACGAGGAACTTCCCACTTTGGACCTCGAGGCTGACCTAGGTTCTGCCCTGAAGTCAAACTACTACTTTGTGTGCACACACGGAACTAGAGATCTTTGCTGTTCTCGATTCGGATTGACAACGTGGCGAGAGTTACAGCTTATTTCGAATGGGAGGACGTGGCAGTCCAGTCATTTGGGTGGTCATCGTTACGCGCCAAATGTATTGGTTCTTCCTCACGGCCGGCTCTATGGAAGAGTTCACAAAGAGGATGTAGGCAAGTTTTTCAAGACAGTTGAGAGCGGGGATATCGCTGTAAAACACTTACGAGGCAGATCGGAATTCTCGAAGGACGCCCAAGCGTGTGAGTGTTTGGTGGATGGAAAAGTTGGCTCTGTAGTGGACTACGGATCCGACAGCGTAACCTTTGATACTGAAAGCGGACCGATCCAAGTCCAAGTACCTAGCCGCGGAGAGGAAATTGAAGTGCTAGAAAGCTGCAAGGACGAAGAATTGACTCTCGTAAAACCATTTAGCGATATCTAGTTGTACCGTTACTCAGATCATTAAGTACGAAGTCTCGCAATCCTTTCGTGTCCTTCTGAACATCTCCCTGAGAATGGAATGTTTCGCCGATAGTTAAGCGATACTTCTGTCCGGTCTTGTTTAGTAGCTCACGAAATAGCGTGATGTCTTTCAGTTCGGTATTGACAAACCAAGTCAAATAGTAGAAAAGGGTGTTGTGACCCTTAATGTTCATGGGAACTACAGGAATGTCGTATTTTTGGGCAAGATTTAGTGCGGTAATTTGCCAAGGACGTTCCTTTAGACCCTTCATTGTGGGTCGAGCCAATCTACCTGACGGAAATATCACGATCAATCTTTCACTTTTGATCGATTGAACTAAAGCGTGAATCGTTTCGCGATTTCTCCGAGCGGTGCGGAACTCATCTCGCCACTCAACAGGAACGATAATGTCGGCAAGTCCTGGAGACACACGAATCGCATCGCGATTGGCGAGAAAAATGACATCCTGACGGATTTCCTTAATTGCATCGTAAACAGCGATTCCATCCGCAATTCCAGCGGGATGATTTGGAGTAATAATCGCGCAACCAGACTTTGGAACATTTTCAATTCCGGATACATCCAGCTTCAGTTGCAAAAGGTCTGACATAAAGTCGAAGACTTCTTGACCTCGAAGGGGCGCAATGCTGTCTGCCATCTGGACAGCACGCTCGTACCCCAGAATTCCGTCACCCAACGCACGCAGCAGCCGCCACGCTGTAGGGTGTTTCATCAAATTGACAGCACGTTCTTCGATCAGGACATCGACAATATGCTGCTCTCGCGCGGGATGGGCATCGAGGAGAGAGGATTCAGACAGCATGTATATGCAGGAGCAATTCTCCGCTATTGTTGCGACAAGAAAATCGATTTAGGCAAGGCAATAGCTCCCATCCTTAGGCCAATTTGGGCATCGTTTGTGCCCAAACCGACTATTTGTCTCTTTACCACTCGAATCTTAATTTTAGTCATGATGCTTGGTTTGGTTCAACAAGTTGGCTACTGAGCTCCTACAAGCATTCTCGCACCGCCTCGACAAACTGGCTTGAAGTGGCGGTGCCGTTCTGGTCGGGAGTCAGAGAGATACCTTTGCCGTAGACGGTCTCTATAGCCCGCTGCAGGTTCTTAGCGGTTGATTCATACTTCAAATAGTCCAGCATCATCGTGGCACTCAGCAACGTTGCGGTAGGATTGATTGTGTTTGTGCCGGCAATGTCAGGAGCTGTGCCATGTGCCGGTTCAAAGTAGGCGTATTTGTCGCCATAGCAGCCACTTGCGGACATTCCCAAACTTCCAAGTAACCCTCCGGCAGCGTCGGACAAGATGTCGCCGTACAAATTAGGAGTTACGACGACATCGAACTCCTGAGGTTCTCTGATAAGTCTGCAAGCGAAGTCGTCAACAATGTATGACTCAAAGCTGAGATCGGAGTACTCTTCGACCATAGCCTCGGCAATTTTCAGGAAATAACCGTCTGTTCTATGGAGCATGTTGTGCTTAGTTACACAAGTGACCTTTCGTTTTGATTCTCGCTTTCTTGCTAGTTCGCACGCAAATCGAACTATACGCTGAGTTCCCTCTTGAGTGATGATCTTGAGAGCATAGCGACCGTTGACATAGTGCGAAATGTGTTGTCCTGAAGATCTCGCCTCCTTTTCAAGAAATTTGAGCTCTTGCAGGTCTCCTTCAATTCCAACATACAAATCCTCAAGATTTTCGCGAACGATCACGAAGTCTATGCCGTCGGGATAGCGCAGGGGACTGAAACATCCCGGAAGATACCTACAGGGCCGAACGTTTGCGTAAGTGTCCTTTCCCCACCTTAAATACCTCAACGCTGCGCCTGATGGACCTGAGGTGGATCCAAAAAGCGTCGTATCTGCCTGGTCAATGGCTTGGCGAGCTTCCCTTGGAAACGATGTCGAGAACTCGTCGATTGCGCTCTCACCAACTTTTGGATACACCCACCTAATCTCTGGCAGCAGATCAGAAAGCAGTTCTACAACGGGACGCATCGCTTCGGGCGATGAATCTTCCCCTTCAATTACCGCTACTGTTTTCGACATAGTGAATATCCGATGGAATTGTCAATTTGTGAGCTCAATCGTTGCAGATGAATGAACTTCAGAATAATCTTAGTTTTGTGCAGTCCATTTGGAATACAAACGCTCGCTCCTTTGTGGTCAGAACACCAACAACACTTTTGTATTGGCTCACAGTTGCTGTGATTATTTGTTATCCGACGAAGCTGGTGCCAGAAGTCACAACTGCCGACATTGAGTATCTAGTTGATCGTGCTTTCAAAACGACAGCCAATAATTCATTTGAGAAATGCGCCTATACAGTGCGGACTACTGATGGAACCGGTAGCGAAAAACAGGAGCGATTTGACCCGTATTTCGGCGATGAACAAGCTTGGAGTCTCGTGAGCACAAATGGAACTGCTCCAACTGCGAAACAATTAGATGGATACGAACCCTCCGAGAGTTTACGCCATCCTGCAGTACTCTCTTTTGACTTCATCGATACGTCGACACTGAAATTTGTGGCGCAAGAATCCAATGATCTGAGGTTCTCCTTCGAACTAGCTAGCGAGTTGAGATTTGAGAACGACACCTTGATAGCTAACACTGTTGTCATTGAGCCAGTCTCAGCTCAGATCAAGGAAATTCGACGCGCGTCATCGGAAGCTTTCAGGGTAGCTAAGTTCGCAAAAGTGCTCGAATTCGAAGCTATTGATCGATTTAGATACGAAGATGAAACCAAAGCACTGGTTCTTCAATCAAGCAGCGTACGGCTGAAAGCAAGAAGTGGCGAGTATAGGGTCGACCAATCAATTCAACGTGCGTATAGTGAGTTTGATTGCAGTACTACTCCGATTGAAGTGCCTCCAACCAATCAAGAGAATCCGTCAGAGGAGGAGTTTGATCTCTTCATCGAGTCTGAACCTAATACATTGGACCCCTAAGATGCGATGTGTGGGGGATGTCTCTAAGTCGATTGATTGAGGATCTATCAGGTGCCTTGGCTCAAGATCTCGTTCACCGTTTCCCGCGACTCGGTCGATATTATCTCGCAGGAACTTCAAGAGGCGGGAGCGATTGCAACCAGTCTGTTTAGTGCCGATCGCGAAGAAGTCTTGGAAACCAGTCTTGCGACGAGTGCATTGTGGTCTCAAGTTCGAATGGAGGCATTGCTACATATCGGAGATGACACGCAGAGCATCCGAAATTCGTTGAACGTGCATAGTGCGAGAAACTTATCTGTAGGTTTTGTTGAAGAGAGGGAGTGGGAGAACGAGTGGCGCAAAGAATTGACATGTAAGAAGTTCGGTCGACTGCAGATATTGCCAAGAGAATCGCATTTCGATGTGGAGGAACCAGTCGTAAGAATAGATCCGGGACTTGCGTTTGGAACCGGAGAACATGCGACTACTGCATTGTGTCTAGACTGGCTAGAAAGCATGGATCTCGAAGGTAAGTCCGTGCTGGATTTCGGGTGTGGATCGGGAATTCTGGGGATAGCGGCAAGCAAATTAGGTGCTTTCCCAGTCGAAGCGATTGATCACGATGAAAGAGCAGTAGAAGCAACACTGGAAAATGCATCTTTCAATGAAGCCAAATTGACCGTGAACAAGTCCATTGCTTCCAATCGAAAGTTCGATGTCGTAGTTGCCAACATACTCCTCAATACTCTTGTCGAGTACGCTAATGACCTCACAAACTCTGTCGCACGAGACGGAGTTCTCGGTTTGACTGGCTTACTGAGTACGCAACAGGAGGCCATTGTCGTTGCGTATCCGCTAATGTGTTTCGAGCAGACCCTCAGACGGGAAGATTGGATTCTGATGGTAGGTCGGAAGTCTCATCATGACATCTGATATGAAGTCAAAGTCAGGAGATTTTGTCATCAAGAACGCTCTCTTGAGCGTTTCGAACAAGCAAGGAATCCAAGCATTCGCTAAATCACTCACCAGGTACGGGTGTTTGTTGTATTCAACCGGCGGAACAGGACGTACATTGCACGATGCTGACATCCCGTATACGGAGCTGAGTGACTACACGGGATTTCCAGATTTGATGGACGGCCGAGTGAAGTCGCTACATCCACTTGTTCATGGTGGAATTCTTTCGCGTCGCAACATGGATGGTACCGTGACAAAACGCCATGGAATCACCGAATTTGATCTGGTGGTTGCGAATCTATATCCCTTTGCGGAAACCGTAAGACGTGCTGACTGCACATGGGAAGATGCCATAGAAAACATTGATGTTGGCGGACCAGCGATGATTCGAGCTGCTGCAAAGAACAATGATCATGTGCTTGTAGTCATTGATCCCGACGACTACACCGAGGTGTGCCTTCGCATTGAAGGTGCAAGGGTCGATAGAGATTATCGCCGGCGTATGGCGGCAAGGGCATTTCAATACACAGCTTTGTATGATTCGAACGTAGCAAACTTTCTCGCTAGCTCGAAGTCTTTTCCTGAAACACTTTTGCTGTTGTACAAACAGGAATCTCAGTTGAGATATGGAGAGAATCCGCACCAGAAGGCTGCAATGTACGTACGAGGATCCGATGCCGCCTCAGCAAGGCAGATTCAAGGCAAGCAACTCTCGTTCAACAACATCGCCGATTCTGATTCTGCAATTGAATGCGTCTTGGCATTCGAGGCTCCCGCGTGCGCAATTGTCAAACACGGAAATCCGTGCGGAGTAGCGATAGGTTTGGATGCCACCGATGCGTATATACAAGCGTACTCAACCGACCCAACATCAGCCTACGGAGGTATTGTTGCTTTTAATGTTCCTCTGCAAGCCGATGCTCTCAGGCACGTGATCGAAAACCAGTTTGTTGAAGTAGTCATCGCTCCATCAGTAGATAGCGACGCAATCGAACTGGCACAGAGCAGAAAAAACCTCCGTCTGCTCGAAGTCACTGGTACAGACGCAGGTGACGGCGAATTGCAGTTCAAACAGGTCTTGGGTGGACTTCTGGTTCAGGAGAAGGATGCCAAAGATTTTAGTGCCGATGATTTGGAGTGCGTTACGCATCGCAAACCCACTTCAGAGGAGCGTAGAGATTTGAGATTCGCATGGCAAGTGGCTCGATATGTCAAGTCCAACGCAATTGTTCTTGCGAAAGAACAACGTACGATAGGAATAGGGGCGGGTCAGATGAGTCGTGTAGTCAGCGCAAGAATTGCTTCCATGCGGGCTCAGGAAGAGGGATTGGACAAAAATGGCTGCGTCATGGCTTCAGATGCGTTTTTCCCCTTTCGAGACGGAGTTGACTCTGCCGCCAAAAATGGAGTTACCGCTGTCATCCAGCCTGGAGGCTCAATTCGAGATGGCGAGGTCATTGAAGCCGCAAATGACCACGGAATGGCAATGTTGTTTACCCACATGAGACATTTCCGGCATTAGAGATTGATCAAATGAAAGTACTTGTTGTTGGTTCTGGTGGAAGAGAACATGCGTTGGCTTGGTCCTTCGCCCGATCTCCGAGTGTCGAAGAAGTTCTAGTCGTCCCAGGTAATCCAGGCACATCGGAAGAAGATAAAGTACGCAATGTCGAACTCGACTCGAAGGACTTCTCTGCGTTCGCGGCGCTTGTCCGAAAGGAAGAGGTGGATCTCACTGTCGTAGGTCCGGAGCAGCCCATCGCCGATGGATTCCGAGATTATTTCGACGAACAGGGACTGAATTGTTTTGCACCAACCAAGGCTGCCGCACGACTCGAATCCTCGAAGTCCTTTGCAAAGAACTTCATGCTTAGAAACTCCATTCCTACAGCAGGCGCACTCATCACCGGAGATTTCGTTGAAGCGAGTGAATACATCGAAACCAAAGAGCCGCCGATAGTTGTCAAGGCGGATGGACTAGCGGCCGGAAAAGGCGTAACGGTCGCTCGAACGACCTCAGAAGCAGTGGCAGCTGCAAAGGCAATGCTTGTAGAGCAAAAATTTGGCGATGCAGGCAAGCTTGTTGTCATTGAAGACTTTCTTGAGGGAGAAGAAGCAAGCTTCATTGTCATCTCTGATGGTCGGACAGCACTGCCTTTTGCTTCCTCGCAGGATCACAAGCCGGTGTTCGACGGGGATCAAGGGCCGAATACCGGAGGAATGGGAGCTTATTCGCCAGCACCCATAGTCTCTGAACAAGTGACCCAAAAGGCAATGAGTCAGATTGTTATGCCGACGATTCAAGGCATGTCAGCAGAAGGATCTCCACTACAAGGGTTCTTGTACGTTGGGCTCATGATTGTCGATGAAACTCCGTTCGTAGTGGAGTACAACTGTAGATTTGGTGATCCGGAGGCACAACCTGTGCTGATGAGACTGAATTCTGATTTGGCCCAACATTGCATGGCAGCGCTTGCCAATGGACTATCCGACCAAAGAATGGAGTTTGTGGAAGAGAGCGCTCTGGCCGTCGTCTTGTCATCCGGGGGATACCCCGAAAAGTACGAAACAGGATTCAGCATAGATGGGCTGGAGAAAGGGATTGATGGAACAAAAATCTTCCACGCCGGAACCCAAAGAGAAGGAAACAGGATAGTTACCAATGGAGGCAGGGTACTTAGTGTGGTGGGGCTAGGGCGTGATGTTTCCCATGCCCGAGATGCTGCCTACTCCCGAGCACGGGAAGTCAATTGGTCAGGAATGCATATGCGCCGCGACATCGGACACCGTGCGATAGGTCGGTGAACCTCGTTATTAACAGCGATTAGAAGAAAAGGTCTTTCAATGACCATCGGAAGTGAATCATTTTTTGATCGATTGATAGGTGTGTTCGATACCGGGCTTAGGACTTTGGCACGCGAACAACCCAAGGATTTAGAACCACCAGAATCCGATGCCAATCTCACACCGGATGAAAAGAAAAAGTCTGCAGCGCTCATGCGTGTCAATCATGCTGGGGAAGTTTGTGCGCAGGGTCTCTACGAAGGACAAGCATTGGTTTCTCGAGTTGAATCCACTCGCGGCGATCTACTTCAAGCTGCCGAAGATGAAAAGAGGCACTTACATTGGTGCGAAGAGCGGCTGGGGCAACTCGAGGATTCCACAAGTGTCTTGACACCCATCCTGTACGGGCTGTCAGTTTGTGTCGGCGCTGCTGCTGGACTGATTGGAGACAGAATAAGTCTTGGATTTGTGGAAGCCACTGAAGATCAGGTGTGCAAGCACTTGGATGGACATTTGAACGAAATTTCATCGAAAGACACTCAAAGCCGTGAAATACTCGAGAAGATTCGGGAAGATGAAATGCGACACGGATCAAACGCCCTCAATAAAGGTGGGATTGAGTTTCCAAGGCCTGTAAAGACAGGTATGACCCTTGTCTCGAAACTCATGACGGAAACCACGCGTCACATATAGCGATCTGGTCTTTTGGGCGAACTCAACGGAGTCTTCTACATATACCCTTCAGCAGCGAGGTCTGTCCAGGGTTTCGTCTTCCCCAAACCGAACCCGCTAGTCAGACTCTCGGCGAACCAGTCTCGAAAATTGGGAAACTCATTCAATTCGTCGATCGAGTAAATGGCGTCAAGCAAAGGAGATGTGTCGTACTCAACATGTCGGTGATAAAACTCGCCATTTTCGAGAACGCCGTAACATGCCACTGGTTTGCCGCAGCGATTCTGACCCACACTACCGGGATTTGCAAATAGTTGGGTACCAATTCGTTGTGCAAATTGCACATGCGAGTGACCAAACAGAACAATATCGGAATCGTCTTGGGCACCAAGAGCTTGAAAGTCCTCACAGGCGCTGGTGGGTAACACATGGCGAGGATGTCGTAGTAGATTTCCGTGGCACAAAAACAGGTCTCGACCTCCAATAGAGTAACTTCCGTCCGGTTCGAGGTTCTTAAGATATTCGAAGTCTTCAGAGGACAAGCTTTTCCGATCCCAGTCATTCAATGCTTTCCATGGAACGGGCCAATTGTCCGTTAAGGACGGGTCGAGTAGTTCCAGATCGTGATTGCCGCAAATGTGGATACCGGGAAGTGTCTTCAGAAGCCCAATAGTTGCTGATGGTTGTGGACCCGGTGATGCGGCATCCCCCAGGAACACAAGATCATCAAATAACGGTTCTTGTTCAAGAACCGCCTGAAGTGCTTCTCGATTGCCGTGCACGTCAGAAATAACGAGGGTTTTGTTTGCCACCTAACTTTGTGAGTAGGACTCACTCAATCTGTATACGGACAACTCAGAGGCGTGAACTACAATCTAGCTGTCGATCGAATCGAACCCCGAAGTCTTGTCGTACATCCTACTTGGAGACGGCGATGCATCCATGAAACATCTCATTGCACCATCAATACTTGCAGCAGATTTTGCGCGACTCGGCGAGGAAGTACAAAGCGTTCTCGATGCGGGAGCGGATGTTATTCATTTCGATGTCATGGACAATCATTATGTGCCCAATCTCAGCTTCGGGCCCGTGGTTTTGGATTCTCTTAAACGCCGATTCAACGATACTCCCTTTGACGTTCATCTGATGGTCAAACCCGTGGAGTCCATGATTGACGCATTTTTAAATAGTGGCGCTTCCTACATATCGATACATCCTGAAGCAACCGAACATCCAGACGCAGCATTGAACCGAATTAGACGTGGAGGAGCGAAAGCTGGAATCGTCGTCAATCCCGGCACTCCACTAAGCGTTTTGGATTCACTTTGGGGAGCGTTTGACTTGATGCTGATTATGTCGGTGAATCCAGGATTCGGTGGGCAGAGGTTCATCAAGCGGAGTATTTCGAAAGTCTCCGAAGCTAGCAAAATGATTCAAGCACACGCCGTAGATGTGCTGTTGGAAATTGATGGAGGCGTTTCCGCCGAGAACATCGGATCGTTGAGCCGAGCGGGAGCGAACATATTTGTCGCCGGTTCGTCAATTTTCGGGGCGGACGACTACAGTCAAGCCATCCTAGAGATGCGTAACGCTATAGAACCTCGTGTATAAGGCGTTCCTGTTTGACCTGGATGGAACGCTGGTTGACACAGCTCCAGACCTTCACTTAGCACTTAACTACACACTGAATCAAGTCGATCTCGGACCGGTCAGCTTAGCTCTCACAAGACATTGGGTGGGGCACGGTGCTCGCGTAATGATCGATCAAGCACTCAAAGATCTTGAAGCGGGGGATGCGATTAAAGAACAAATCGACGTGCTACACACGCATTTCTTGACTTACTACAGTAGCAATATTGCAGTCAAGAGCATTCCGTTTGGTGATGCGGAGGAGTTGCTGGAGCGTCTGGCAGACCTTGCCATTCCGATGGGTGTTGTGACCAACAAGTTCTACCAACTCTCGTTCGAGCTACTTAAGGCACTTGACTTGTACAAGTACTTTGATGTACTCGTTGGAGGGGACACGCTTCAAGTGCAAAAGCCGGAGGCGGAGCCTGCTCTATATGCTTGTAATGAACTTGATGTGGATCCGAATAGAGTGCTGTTTGTTGGAGATTCCAAAACAGACATCGCATGTGCCAAAGCGGCTGGGTGCGATGTGGCAATAATTCGGAATGGTTACAACCAAGGAGAAGATCCCTCTACCCTTGGTGCTAGTCTGGTCTTTGATTCATTCCTTGAATTACTTGATGAATCAGGATCCCAAAATCTCAGCTAATAGCCTTCCAGATACATTGCTTCCGTACCTGCGTCATTGAAGCAAGAATTCAGGCATGTTCGTGCTAGCATTTTCACGATTGATTCGAGCAATTATTCATTTGAAATCCAAGTGTAATTTCAAGAGATCGCCGGTACTTGCTCTAGCCTGCATCGGGAACTTGCTTGCCTATGTTTGCGTCGCAGACGTTGCGGTCGAACTGTCAGTTTTAGATCCCAATGACGGCGTCATGGAATCGGGTTCGAAACTTATGGCACTTCCACTCGGTTTGCATCCACTGGAATCCAGTATTGATTCTTCCTCTGGCGTGCTCGTCGGTGTGCACGGGTATAGCAGTCGAGGCTATGAATGGGTATATCCATTGCAAACGATCGACGACGATGAAACCACAACAATGTTTTTTCGCTGGGACTTCTCCGATTGCCCACATACTTCTGCAACCGTGCTGATCGAATCACTGAAGGAATTGCTTGAGAAACAAGAGGGTGTTGACAAAATCACGATTGTGGGACACAGCTTAGGAGGTGTGCTCGTTACAACAATGGTAAGTCAATGGAAGTTTAAGCTACGGGCGGATCTCCACGTCGTCGCTGCCCCTTTGGGAGGGGACAATGCTCGATTGAACGAATGTGGCGCCATCCTCCCCAAAAAAATCCCATCAACAATTCGATTGTTCCAGTGGAGAACTCAACACAAGCTCGACGGAGCGTATAAGGACCTAAGAGTCGATCCCCAGGTGGTCTCGCTAGACGGTAGCCTTGCAATTACACTACCAGAAACCTATAGAGAAAGGCGTTTAGGACACAATTGGTCCGTGAGTTACGTTGCCGATCGCATAGCAAATACTCGTGAAGAAAACTGATCTGTTAGCGGATGGCGAATATGCAACCAGCTCCTCTCTCGGCACTAAGTCCAGTACGGTCAAGCCTCGATATATGCTTAGTCGTATCAGGTCCAAATGAGGGAGGCGGCATCGAACGCCACGTTCGTGACCTTGCAGACGGTTTAGCGAGAAACCACTCAGTTCATGTGCTGGCACACAGATCCCTTCGATCACTGTTCGATTCGAGTGTGCAGTTTCACCCAATAGAATTCACACGATGGCGTTTTGACATCAGGTTCTTGATTCAATGTGCAAGACAGATTCGCAGAATTCAGCCGAGCGTGGTGCATGCACATGGACGTAAGGCAGCTCGAGTTGTAAGCATTCTGAGAAACTTCTTGGCTTCGCCGTGCATTTTGACGGTGCACAATCTCAAATCAGATAGTCAACTCTACAAGAAGTTTGACTGTGTTATCGCTGTAAGCAAGCTTGTTGCACAAGGAATCGAACATCCAAAATTGTTCACGATACACAACGGTTGCTAATGACACCGAATCTCAGTGCTATTGCCGTCGGCAGGCTAGTCCCAATCAAGAATTTCGATGTTGTGCTTGACGCGTGGACAGAGATTCCAATCCCACTAAAAATAGTTGGATATGGACCTAGTTACAACGACCTTGCCGACCATTCTGAACGACTTGGGCTTCTCAACAGAGTGGAATTTCTTGGGGAACGAACCGATGTAGCTGATCTCATGGCACAGTCGGATTTGCTGGTTGCGGCTTCTGAGAAAGAAGGTTTTTCTTACGCTGTGCTTGAAGCACTCCGTTCGGAGCTTGTTGTTGTATCAACCAATACGGGAATTGCAGCGGAATTGATTCCTAGCAAGTACCTGATTGATGAAGCTAATTCGAATCTTCTTTCTGGAGCCGTACTTGAGACGATTACATCGTGGGACCTTGCCAAGAAAGAGTTTGAGGAAGTCTGGCATAGAGCCTGTCAATTTACAAAAAGCCGCATGGTAAGTTTGACCGAGGGTGTGTACTTGCATTCACTCGGTCTCCCTCCGCGCAAGTCGAACTAAATCAAGACAAATTGCCTCAGTTTCGCTCGTAGGTTCCTACCAGCCGGTTCATACCAATAACTGAAGGTTCGATAGCCTTGAACAGTTCAAGCATTGTCAATCCTTCTGGAAGATCTATTTCTTCATTTAGCGCGAAGACCCAAAAGTAGTATTGATGAACTCCGTGTCCTGGAGGAGGCATGGGACCTCCGTAACCAAGATTGCCGAAATCGTTGCGCCCTTGGGTATAGTCGGAAGAGTTTTCGGGAAGATCTCGTGCTGATCCCGGAATTCCATACAGTACCCAATGGACATAGCCGTATGCTTCGGGTGTGAGCAGAGGAGCATCTGGATCGTGGCAAACAATGGCAAAGGACTTTGTGCCCTCGGGAACTTCGTTCCAATTGAGACTTGGCGAAGTGTCGGGTCCCTCACCAGAGTGTTCTTTTGGTATTTGCGAACCACTGACAAAAGCTGAGCTTGTCAATGACATTGACGTAAGTGCAAACCCCATATTTGGTCTCCTTTAATTTGAGATCGTTACTGATTATTAAATAGTGCACGTCATGCTCGACTTCTTTAGAGGATGTCGATATCTCGTGGCCCCTCTTAAAAGCCTAGTCAACAGTGCATGCGTAAATTCTATTGACGATGTCGGTGGTTTTAGCGTCAATTTGCAGTAACGAATGACTAGCCCCGACTCTAAATTGTGACAATACAATCGAGTTCTCGAAAAGACCGAAGAGCTGCGATGTCATGAAGGTTGAGTATCAATGGAACAAGGGTGTTCACTTTTCGGCAATCGGAGACAGCGGATATCCAGTTGAAATCGATGGGCCGCCAGACATTGGCGGAAGGAATCGAGGAATTCGTCCCATGGAACTGTTGCTTATGGGAGTAGGGGGGTGCACGGCGGTGGATGTCATGCACATCCTCCGCAAATCACGGTGTTCAGTACGCCACTGTAGAACCACCATCGATGCAGAAAGAGAAGATGCGGATCCGAAGGTCTTTAGACGAATACACATGCAATTTGAACTGTCCGGAGAAAACCTTACTGACAACAAGGTGAGCCGAGCAATTGAACTTAGTGCCGAGAAATACTGTTCCGCATCAATCATGATGAAACGAGCAGGAGTCCAAGTCTCATACGATTGGAAATTCGTTCCATTGGATAAATCTCAAGTGGCTGGAGAACCGAGCAAATACGGTGAACGAGAATCGACACTGGGAATTCACCATGTGGCTTTGCTCTCGTCTCGTTTCGAGGAGTCGCGGAGGTTCTATACCGAGTTAATGGGCATGGACATTGAATGGGAACCAGATTCGGACAACGTCTACCTCTCTTCGGGAAACGACAATCTTGCCATCCACAGACGAATGTCCGACGAGAGCAACCTTGAATCGCGACTAGACCATATTGGATTTATAGTTCGACACGATAGTCAGGTAGACGCATGGTTTGACTACTTGAAACGCAACAACGTACCAATTGCGGCAACCCCCAAGACTCATCGAGATGGCTCAAGGAGCTGTTATGTATTGGACCCTGATGAAACCCAAGTTCAGATTATCCACCACCCACCGATTGTGCAATCGCTTGGCTAGAAGATTCCAATCCTTTTCTATCGTTCGTTAATCGAATCCAAATCTAAAGCGCTGTATCGACTATTAGTGGCACTTCGTTCGTGTCTCTTGGACAACATCTGCGTTCCTTCAAGAACACAAGTCGCCTTAGTGAATTTGCGATTAACCGTTAGCCGTGTTTCGGATTAAAGCGCGATATTCGATCAATATGTTCACAAGGATACAAAGCAAAGGATATGCGACGAAATATATGGACATTAGTACGCAAGTGATGTCGACTCCGATGGTTTCGCTACTAACCACTGATTTCACTATCGCAATAATCAGCGCTCCAACTACCGTGCAGCAAATATAGAACCGGGAACGTAACGATGCCCTTTGGACTGCAGTAATTGTTCGTTTGAATAGTCCCGGAGTAGAGGAAATGGTGTTGTTAATTGTGCTTCGTTCTCAGTTTTGATATCTACTAAATGGGGTTGGTTCGAACGTATTTCAAGTAATCAATCAGATCTGCTGAATCCAAATTGCAATCTAAGCTCAGGTCGTATTCGAACAGAGGTGATTGAGACTCAACCGACATCGGTTTTTTTCATCAATTCAACAGCAGCATTCAACGATGTGGAGCTAAAGCGATTCTCGTTCCTGCTGATGCAATTCGACGGTGCCTACATCTCCGTCGATAGTAATTTTCTGCCCGTGTTTGATACGAACCGTTCCGTTTCCTACTCCAAGTACAGCAGGAATCCCATACTCTCGGGCAACAATAGACCCGTGAGCAAGTATGCTCCCAACGTCAGTCACCAAACCTGCTGCATGTGCAAATAGCTGTGTCCAAGCCGGTGTCGTAAGCGGGCTGACCAGGATGGTCCCAGGAACCATTTTGTCGAAATCGGAAGCACCCGTAATAACACTTGCTCGTGCCGTTATTCGACCGGAACTTACGGGAAACCCGCGCATCGTCTCGGCAGTATCGTCATTGAGGATTTGGGTTTCCTTAAACGCAATCCCATCTATTTGACTCGCTTCCTGCGGAAGCGTGCCTGGGGGATGATGGCGTTTGCGTGCCTCCCGTAGTGCCTTTCGGGCGGCTGCCTTCTCGCCAAGCTGAGGCAAACCCACATTTCTTGCTCGGCTCTCAATGGCTTCTTTGAGTTCATCAGTAGTTAGGAAGAACGCGTCGTCTGGCTGATTGAACGTACCGGCTTTCTCAAGTCTTCTTCCCAGTTCGAACAACATGGGACGAAGAACTGACCATGTGTATCCAAAAAGGAAGGCAACTTCTTCACGAATATAGTTGTATTTCCTTGCCAACCAAAGTCTGAATCTGAACTGCCAGTACTCCAATCCGCTCAAACATTTTTTGATTTCTTCAAGTTTTTCGCGTCGGGTTCTTGAGGCTCGCTCCTCTTGATTCTTGGGGTCGTAGGTTGAATCCTGGACCATGGCGCGTAGTGTTGCAAATAGACCTGCCGGCTCCTCAAGCTGTGTCGGTTCGATGAAATCCATGCTGTACCCTTGATGTCCGTACTTCCTGAGATATTGACTGATTGCTTCGAGCAATTTAAAACTGTCGTTTCTACGATTCAAAGCCTCATACAAAAATTTGGACGGAGTAGTTAATACGATCTGGCTTAGTTCATCAGAAGATCGAACCGTCTGTGCAATTTCGAACAAGTCAGCATTTGCTTGCATAGTCTTGGATTCAATTCCCGATAGGAACTGACCGCTGATGAAGTGTTTGTCGGGCAATGTCTCCCGCAGAAAGCACTGCAACTGGTCGTCGGTTGATTTTGCGACGCCGAAAGTGTGACTGGAATTGCTCGACCAGTAATAACCCTCCTCAATGCCCATTTCCGAGATTCCCTCGAGCAAGAGTTCATCCGGTGCGGTAGCTATGTCGATCTTGCTCCACTTCTGCTTAGTGGCAACGAGTCGTGGCCGAGTAGTTTTAAACCACTCGCCCAATTGCCGGTCGTTCCACTCAGTATTGTTGAATGCAATGTAGGTTGGATTCTTGCTTTCCGGCATTGTCAGACGACGCACAATATCAGACGATTCGTTCGCAAGCCAAGTATCAAATTCTGTCTTCTCGTGATCGCTGAGGTCAGTGCGAAACCTCTCTACGTCCCGTTTTCGTAGATCCACGTCGCTTTCTTGGTGGGCTCGAATTTCTTCGACGGTGGGTGCGTTCTTTGTCCCAGCAGCTTGCTTGCGAACCTCTTGCTCTGCACGTATTTCTGCCGCATCAATTTCCTGCTCAGTCGTTTTGAGCAGACCCTTTTCGGCGGCCTGTCTGTGAACCATTTCAAAGTCAAACCTTTGATAGGCGTAGCCGTTGATCGCAATGAACATGGGGCCTCCACCCACCATTAAGCTTTTGCCCGGTCTTGACGACTCAAGCCCTTTTGTCAGGTAAAGTTCCTCGAACAACGGGCAGATTGGGTCCGGCATGTTCTCGACAATTTGGCGTCTCGAGACGTATTTCGCAGGAGACGGGACATCCCAAGTTAGTTCGATTGGTTGAACCGGCAAATTGGTGATTGGTCTGGACTGAAGAATGTGGAGCTGTTCATTGCAAATCGCCCATTCGATGTCTTGCGGAATATCGTCAAAGGTTCGTTCTATCTCCAAAGCTGTTTCTAGAAGTTCCTGGCATTGTGCCGAAGTTAGCGACGATGCTTGTCGAAGGGATTCGTCTACCTCCAGAGTCTGCGTTCCGCCATCTGCAACGGGAGCAATTTGCATCGCTTTGGGTCCAATCTCAGTTTGTTTCAACTTGCCCGATTCACGGTCAATGATGAACGTGTCCGGGGTAACTTGCCCACCCACGATTGCTTCACCGAGTCCATAGCTGGAATTCACGACTATTTCGCTTCGTTCTCCTGTCGCGGGATTGGCGGTGAACACAATTCCTGAAACTGCGGATGGGACCATTTGTTGCACCACGACTGACATCGCGACGGTGCTTTGGTCAATTCCATTCTGGTGTCTGTAGTTGAGAGCTTGTGGAGTCCATAGCGAAGCCCAGCACTTTTGAATTGCTTCGAGGATGGCCGTCGCCCCACTTACGTTGAGAAATGTCTCCTGCTGTCCTGCAAAGGACAAATCGGGAAGATCTTCGGCATTGGCGGATGAACGTACAGCAACCGCTCCGCCTGGGACTACAACCTCCTCGTACGCGGACAAGATGTCTTGTTCGATCTCCTCGGGTATTTCTATCCCTGAGAATAGTTTTGCTATCCGACTAGAGGCGCGTTCAAACGACACAACCCCCTCTCTAAATTCAGGTTTGGCTCTTTGGAGAATCTGATGGTGCAAGTCGTTTTCTTGAATTACGCGTTTGTAGGCCAGGGTCGTTAAATGAAAGCCCGGAGGTACTCGAAAACCGTTACTCGCTAAGACCGCTAGGGATCTCCCTTTCCCTCCAACTAATTCGATGTCGGGAGTTGGGGTGTCAAGTGGAGCTGTATATGTGCTCGCAGTTCGTTGTTTCACGATTGGAAGCAAACTGAGTATGAGCGAACGATTCTAGACATCTCCAGAAGCAAAGCGGATTGAGATCGCTTCTTGCTTGTTGGAGATCTAGAAGTTCTTCAAGACACCTAGTGGCAATCTGATTGCACCAGATGTTCGCCAACATAATGCAATTCTCGAGTGTACGGGAACGAATCAAGCTGTTAGCGAACGAACTCTCTTCAATCCTTGAGGGGACCCAATGTCCACCCAAGCTCCGTCAAACAATTCACCGGTGACTTTGCCTTCGTTCGTCAATCGAAACAGTAGATCCCTAGTTAGTGAGAAGGATTCACTACTAGTCTCTTCAAAAATACGGGGATGAAGCACAGAAATTCCGCAGAAGGTGTGTGTGTGATCGACCGGATCCTTGGATCGGCTGACCAAGCCGTTGTTCAGGGCAAAGTCCCTGCCACCCTCTGCGTCTATATGGCGAAGAACCAAGTGCGCATATTCAGTCGTGGCTTGAGCCAGCAGTCGAAATTGAAAGTTGGTCCAAATGTCTCCGTTGAGAACAATGAAGGGTTCTTTTCCAAGGAATTTCAATGCCTTTGCAATTCCTCCGCCTGTCTCTAGAAGCTTCGTTTCGCGACTGAGCGTGATCCGTACACCTAAATGCCGGCCAGAACCGAGACACGTCTCGATTTGATCTGCAAGATGATGAATGTTCACCACGATGTCTTGGACACCAGCACGTTTCAACCAGCGAATTTGATGGACAATCAACGGTTCGCTGTTGATAAGGATCATGGGTTTTGGAACCGTTTCGGTGAGCGGAAACAGACGCGTTCCTTTGCCTGCCGCCAGAATCATCGCCTTCAAGTCGCAGTCTCCAGTTTCAACTTGACCCCAGGAATAACGTCTTCGTACAACCAGGTAGCAAGCTCGTGAAATGGATCTAGTTGGCTGCAGAGAGTTTGAGCTTTGGCTAGCGTGGGAAGTACGTGGTGGATGTGCGTCGTCTGGTGCTTGTTGATGAGGAGTCTCACGAATATACCGGCTGCCTTCAAGAGTCGTTGTATTGCTGTTAGTTTGATCGAATTGAAGAACTGGTCTCGGTTTTGCTTGATTGGGATGCTTAGTTCCTCTACGCCTTCCAAGTACTGTGTTAAGGCAGATTCAACGGTTTCCAATGAGTGTTGCCAATAGCAGTCGAATAGTAATGACGCGAGATCGTAGGTCAGGGATCCGGACAACGCATCTTGAAAGTCGACAACACCAATGTAGGGATATTGATGGCGGACGAGCAAGTTCATGCAGTGGAAGTCTCTGTGCACCGTGACTCGGGGCAGTTGATTTATTTCATTGACCAGGAAAGGAACTGCGTGTTGAAACGATTGATCGACCCCGCCAAGGAGGTTTTCACAAACAAATTCTCGAAATATATGCAGTTCGTCATTCAGTCGCCCCGCGGTGTATGGCGGAATTGCCGGGTCATCTATGGATTGGATTTTTAGAATTGTCTCGACGGCAGTGGATATTGGATGAGCTATTGATCCTCTACGGTAAGACGACAGATATGAGTGTTTACCGACGTCTTCCACAAGCAAAAAACCTCGTGAGAGGTCGCGCGCAATTACTTGTGGAACGGGAACTTTCGCTTTGCGAAAAACATCTGATAGTGTGACGAACTGTTCGTTGTTTTCGGTTGCAGGAGGAGAATCCATGAGAATCCAGGATTCAGAGGTTGTTGAACACCGCCAGAATTTTCGCGTACTTGCTTCAGCTGGAAGTTGTTCAATATCACAGGTACCTAGATCGAAGTGTTCTGAAGCCCATACACTTAATTCTGAATTGATTGGACATGACATATTCGAAGTATATGCTCCCTAGATTGAGTCAATGAATCGGACAAGCCGATCCAAACCAGTCGTCAAAGGCGTTATAAACCGTCAACTGAAGAATTTCATCTAATCTGCACAAACCTCTTTTCCCCATGTCCTCGCGTTTCGTTCTTCATCTGTCGGCATTTAGTACAGCGTTTGTATTCCATTGCACCCCATCGTCGGCCGAGACTCTCGCTGAAGAACTGTGGAAGGAAGACAGCACGCAGCAAGGATGTGGAGGTAGCTATGTCCTAGTGCTAGAAGACAAAGAGGAAACGCAAGACGAATCTGTAGCGACTACAACACTGCTGGCGGACAGAGTTTCTCTAGATCTGGACGGAACGGGACGAGTCGTTGGAAATGTTTTGATTCAACGCGACGGCAACACGTTAGAGGCTCCAGCCGTCGATCTTGATACAGAAGAGGGGGTCTTTCAGACACCTCAGGGGGCAAAGATAGTTTCACAGGACATTGCAGTACGAGTAGGAGTGAGCGACGTTGGAGTAAATTCGGAGTCGGTGAAAATCGTCGATGCAGAATTTGTGATGCTCAATGAAGGGTATCGTGGACGTGCCAACTCTCTGAGCTCAACTGCACAGACGGTCGAATTGCAAGACACATTCGTCACTCAATGCCCGCCAAATATCAACTCATGGTATTTGACAGCCAACCAATTGAGGTTCGATCGAGAGGAGAATCTGGCCATCGCCAGAGGAGTTCGCCTGAATTTAGGAAGAATCCCGATTTTCTATGTTCCATACGCACGTTTTCCGACTGTGCAACAACGAACCAGTGGTCTATTGTTGCCTCAATTCGAGAGCAGTAGTTTGCTGGGCTTTGAGGTTGGACTACCGGTTTACTTCAATCTTGCACCGAACTATGACTTTACGCTAACACCAAAGCTTTCCAGTAAACGCAATCACAGCATGGAGTTTGAATTCCGTCACAGGAACTCGGGATCCAACTCGAAATTGGTTGCTATTGTCCTCCAGTCGGATCGTCGCTATCAGGATTACGTCAATCGTCTGTTGAGAATACCTAGTACATCTATTAGCGCTCCCAGTGAACGTTGGCTGCTAAATGTGAAACAAGACCTGTGGTGGAGTGAATGGGAAACTGATGTGGATTACTCCTTGGTGAGCGACACTGACTTCTATCGAGACTTTGGCGAATCAGTAGAAGATTTCAATCACGTTGGACTAGCTCGCGTATTGCGTATTTCGAGGATCGGAAGCAACATTGGCCTGGGAATCTCTGCTGAGCGATACGACCCCTTCCGCAGTTGGGGAACGCATGTTTCCAAATTGCCACAAATCACCCTGAACGGAAACAATTCCTTTGGACCATTGAAGGTATCTCTAAAGTTTGACTGGGCGCGGATGGAGTCACAAGGAATTGAGTTGTTGCAGGAATTTGACCGGCGTCACGGAGAGATTTTGATCAGTTTGCCTCTTAGTAAGACATGGGGCTACAGCACCTGGAAAGTTCTCAGAACTTTCACTCAATTTCATACATCAGAACGCATCCTAGATGACCGTGCTACAACGACATATCTCCTGGACTCGGGTCTTTGGCTTCAACGGTTGCACAACCAATCAAACACTATTTCCCACACGCTCGAACCACGGTTGGTCATTGCCAGCAGGGCGAACGTTCCTCAAATTGGTTATCCCGATTGGGATATTGGACCTCCGAGTGCCAGCATTAGGACTCTTGTTGAACCATTTCGTCGTGCAGGAATTGACAGAATTGGCGAATTGGAAGCAATGTCGCTATCTGTCGTAGCTCGGTTCATGGATCAAGCTTCATCAAGGCAAAAAGCTCGAGTGACCGCTGTCGTTTCGATGCCTAGCGAGGGCCTCGGCATCGAGTTTGATTCCAAATTTATTGATGAACTTTCTGCAGGTGGATTTCATCTAATAAGACCAGATAGATGGACGGACGAAGCATCGGGAGCAACCATTCGCTATGAACGAGATAGAGTTGACTTGGTGGCGCAAATTCGTCAACACCAACCAGATGATTTGCTACAGACCTTTGTGAGTGCAAAGCTCTCACTGAATGAGACGTGGACACTCTATGGACGCTGGAACTATGACTGGACCTTCGATCGCCATGTCGAGTCATTTGCAGGGTTTGAATACTCGGGATGCTGCGTCGCCTTCAGATTTTTGTGGCGAAAGTCGTTGCGCTACGGATTTGCCGATTGGGAGGACCTACGGTCACGAACGGGATTGCATTTCGAACTGTCGTTGAAGGGTCTCACATCATTTGGCGACAATATTGCATCCATGCTCGAAAGAGGCGCACGGTAGCAGTTCGACGATAAGGTAAAAGTATTAACACTATATAAGGAGGTTGAGTTTGACTAAGGAAAAATTGGCAAAAGTTCGTCAATCGACGTTTGTTGTTCTTGCGTTCGTTTTGAGTTTGGGCTCGATTGGAGCAGTCGGAGACACTCTTGATGCCGTTGCCGTGATAGTGAACGACGGAGTGATCACGCTTTCAGAGATTGACGAGCGATACGAGAATTTCTTGCAGCAGGCATCCGAAGCGGGGGTTACGGACTTGCCACCGAAGAAAGTTGTGATCGATCAAGTTGTTGAGCGGCTCATAACGGAGAGTATTCAGTTGCAAGAAGCACAGTTCCGGGGGATTGTGGTTGAAGATGAAGAACTCACGGAATGGATTCGCGCATTTGCCGAAGAGCAAGACATGGAATTGGCCGATTTGCGTGCCGACCTGGAAGGAAGAGGAATTTCCTATCGTTCTTTTCGGGACGATGTGAGAAGGCAGATGCTGCTTGAAAGAGTACAACGTGTGATTTTGCAGCAACGGGTATTCATCACACAACGCGACATACGAGACTTTAGAAACTCGCCTTTTTTCGAACTAATGGCATCGGATCGCTATCGCATCGGTCACATTCTGATCTCTGCGCAGGGATCTGCGGACGCTGACGAAGTCAAAGCTGCTGAGTCCGAGGCACAGCAAGTTGTTAAGGAACTGAGAGATGGTGCAGAGTTTGCAGCAATGGCGATAAATCACTCATCATCCTCTAGTGCGCTGGATGGAGGGGATCTGGGCTGGCGGTATGCAGAACAGATTCCCAGCCTCTTTGCGGAATTGGTCGTAAAAATGAAAGTGGGAGAAACTTCGGATCCCATTCGAAACCCATTAGGATTCCACATTGTGCAGCTAGTGGAAAAACAGGGCGCATCGACATATGAGTCAGAACAGGTTTTGGTGAGACACATACTGATCATGCCCTCTACCATCAAATCAAAAGAAGAAGCAATTGATGAGATTTCAGAAATTCGCGAACAGCTCCTAAATGGAGCGGACTTTGCTGAACTTGCTAAGGAGCATTCAGAAGATCCAGGCACAGCTCTGACCGGCGGAGAACTCGGGTGGTTAGATGGTAGGACTCCTAATTTGGATCCTGCTTTTTCATTGGTTATGTATCAGCCTGAGGTTGGAGAAATCTCAGAAGTATTCGAATCTGCTGTGGGCTGGCACGTGTTAGAAGTACTCGATCGAAGAACAAAAAGTCTAACCGAAGAAGCCAAGGACACCATGGCATACAACGCCCTCCACCAACGACGGGCTGAAGAAGCTTGGCAGAATTGGACCAAGGAAGTTCGCGACGAGGCGTTCGTAAAGATCGTTCGGAGTCCCATCTAACGGGGAGTGGTTCTGACAGATTGAACCGTCGTCGTGCCACGGAAAAGATTTGGGCAACACTTTCTCGTTGACCAGAAAGTAATTGCTGACATACATCGGGTAGTTGCAATCCGAACATCCGATGTAGTTCTTGAGATCGGACCCGGTCGTGGTGCACTTACAGCAGGATTGGTGGATTCTGCTGCTCAAGTTATAGCAGTCGAGATAGATAGAGATCTAGCGGCAGACCTCAAAGTGCGCTTCCCTTCAGCATGTTTGATTGAGGACGATGTATTAAGCGTGAGCGGCGATCTCTTTCGGAAGAAGAGAATTGTGGGGAACTTGCCGTACAACATCTCTACCAACCTGCTACTTAGATTAGCTTCCCAAAACGACTTTGTAGACATGCACTTGATGCTGCAAAGAGAAGTAGTCGAACGCATCACCGCTGTTCCATGTTCTAAGAGCTGGGGAAGGCTTTCGGTGAAGGTTCAGCGTATTTGGGAGACTCATCGGCACTTTGATGTTGCTCCTGAGGCGTTCGTACCTCAACCTCAAGTCACATCGACCTTCGTGCGAATTGTGCCGCTTGGCAATCCTGTTGAGATACGAAATGAATCAGTGTTTGACAACGTTCTGAGGACGGCATTCTCACAACGAAGAAAGAAATTATCCAACAGCCTTTCTCAGTTTGAGATTAATTGGTCGCGCTTAGGAATCGATAGCGCCAAGCGAGCGGATCAGTTGGGAGTCATGGAGTATGCAACAATTGCAAATTCCTTAGTCCGCTGACATTTACACTTAGCAGGAAGATTTGACACAGCCCAGCCGCTTGAATTGGCAATCTTGGCCATTGAGTTATCGGGTTTGATTGCGAATTCTCGTTGCCGAAGAGTATCGAGGTGCCACGTCACTCATCCTCGCAACGCCCCGTTGTTTAGCCAGTCTTATCCCCTGAAGGTCTTCTGAATACTATGCAAACTACAAAGTTCTTCGCAATTGCTATGACGACGCTAGTTGCTTCCACAACTGCCGCACAGGTTCCCTCAAACATTGAGACTCGAGGCGTACCTGAGATTCCGAAAAAAATTTCAGAGGATCTTCTGCGATACCAAAACGCGAGATCGGCAGGCTTAGTCGATTGGTTCGGCAACGGCATGTTGATATCGACTCGGTTTGGAGACACTTCACAGCTGCATTACGTCGAGCAACCTCTCGCCATGCGGCGTCAGCTCACTTTCAAGAAAGAACCTGTGGGTGGGGCAATTGTTTCGCCGACTGGCGATGACAAAGGCTTCGTTTTCACGATGGATATTGGGGGATCGGAGTTCTACCAGATCTTCTATTACGACTTTGATAGCGGGGAGACTACGCTTTTAAGCGATGGAAAGTCTCGCTACACCGGAATTCAGTTCACTCCCGACGGTTCTGGAATTGGCTATACAACTACTGAACGAAACGGAACAGATTGGGATCTGCACGTCCGCAGTTTTGATGGAACAAAAGAGATTCTTCAGGAGAATCAAGGAATTGGATGGAGCATTGACGACTTCAGCCCCGACGGCGAGCGAGCTCTTATCTCGCAGTACGTTTCCAATACTGAGACGCGTCTCTATGAGATGAACTTGCGTTCCAAGGAACGAAGACAGTTGCTAGAAGATCGAGGCAAGATTTCAATTGGTGCTACGAAATACGATGCGTTGGGAGAGAGTGTCTACTTCATTTCGGATTTGGACTCTGATTATCGAGCCCTTTGGTCACTTAAGCTGGAAAGCGGCGATGTGGAGACCTTAGTCTCGAACTTAAACTGGGATGTTTCGTTTTTCCGTTTCTCACTATCACGCAATAGACTGGCCTATGTCATAAATGAAGCCGGTTATAGCAGTCTGTTTCTCTATGACCTGAAGTCTCGAGAATCGATTGAAATTACTCCTCCGGGGCTCGGACATATTTACGGCATTCGATTCTCGAGGAACGAGCAAACACTCGGTTTTTCCTATCAAACTCCCACTACGAATACCGATGTCTACGCTATGGATCTCGATGACAGCACACTTACACGATGGACTGAGTCAGAACTTGGGGAGTTGCGAACAGAGCAGTTCGTAGAACCAAAAATGTTCAAGTACTCTTCGTTTGACAGTCTCGAAGTTCCAGCATTCGTATTCGAGCCTAGAGGAGAAGGACCACATCCTGTGTTGATCCACATTCATGGAGGTCCCGCATCTCAATATCGGCCAGGATTTTCGCCAACCTTTCAATACTACGTTAATGAATTAGGAATAGCTGTAGTCGCACCCAACGTGAGAGGCTCAAGAGGATATGGAAAACACTACATGACCTTGGACGATTGGAGACTGCGTGAAGACTCTGTTCGCGACATAGGTGCCCTACTAGATTGGATAGAGACTCAGCCTCAGCTCGACAGTTCGCGGGTAGCAGTGATTGGAGGATCCTATGGTGGCTACATGGTTTTGGCATCTCTGGTGCACTACAACGATCGACTTAAGGTCGGCATAGAAACCGTGGGTATCAGCAACTTTGTGAGTTTTCTTGAACGAACTCAAGGCTATCGAAGAGACCTGCGTCGAGTCGAGTATGGAGATGAAAGAGATCCAGATATGCGTGCTTTTTTGGAATCCATCGCTCCCCTTAATCACGTCGACAAGATCAAAGCGCCGCTGCTGATTGGTCAGGGATTGAATGACCCACGTGTCCCGGCGTATGAAAGCGAACAGATCGCTGCGGCTCTAGAGGAGACAGGTGTACCCGTATGGTACGTTCTGGCGCGCGACGAAGGTCATGGATTTCGGAAGAAGGACAATCGTGACTACTGGCTGCAAACAGTTGTGTTATTTCTTCAACAACATCTTCTTTCTGAGTAATTCAAAAGAATTGGAAAGCAGGTTAATCAGTCGCACTGATAGCCAACGTTAGAGACGTGGATTGAGCGGCATTTTGACGAGAAAACTTTCATTGTTGGCCGTCCTCACGTTTGTACGAACCGACTAACCATGTGCCCAACAAGTAACAAAGTGAAATTTCGCTACGACGACTAGAGAAGCGTCTATGGCTATTTACGCGATCGGCGATGTGCAAGGCTGCTACAAGGAATTGAGACAGCTTCTGCAGAATGTTTCGTTCGATCCAAGTTCCGATGTGCTATGGCTGACGGGCGACCTTGTGAATCGAGGTCCAAGCAACCTGGAGACACTGAGATTTGTCAAAGAGTTGGGAAACCGCGCAGTGGCGGTGCTTGGAAACCATGACTTATACCTTCTTGCGGTTGTATTCAGCGGACGTGCAATTGATTCCGGCGACACTTTTGGTGATGTATTGCGGTCCAAGTATTGTGAGGAGCTATGTGATTGGTTGCGGGAACGACCCCTGATTCACGGATATGGAGACTACATTCTTGTACATGCGGGAATTCCCCACATTTGGGATCTTACGCACGCAATTTCACTTGCATCCGAAGTGGAGCAGGCTCTGCGAGGAAGCGACTATGTCCATTTCCTTAGAGAAATGTTTGGGAATCAACCCAGCTTGTGGTCCGATGAATTAGAGGGTATAGATCGACTGCGGTGCGTCACAAATTACTTGACCAGGATGAGATTTGTAAGACCAAATGGAGAGCTGTCGTTTGAATCAAATCTTGGACTCGAACACACCCCTCATGGGAGTCAAGCATGGTTTCGGTATGAACCGCGGTTCACAGAATCGGTCGTTTTTGGTCACTGGGCATCGTTAAATGGAACGACCCACAGCCCCCAATTCATAGCTACGGACACTGGATGTGTATGGGGAAGAACTCTCACCGCAGTGCGATTGAGTGATCGACAGACTTATGCTGTAGCGGGGAGCAACGAACTTCAGATCTAGATCTCAAATCTCACATGTCACCGCCATTCAACATTCCAGGCCAAGTATTTCTCGTCGGCGGCTCGGTACGCGACGAACTTCTAGGAGTCTCGGTGAGCGACTCGGAACAGGGTCAATCAGATCGAGACTGGGTCGTAACGGGAACAACTCCACAGGAAATGGAGCAAGTGGGGTTAAAACGAGTTGGAAAAGCCTTTCCGGTGTTTCTCGATCCCAAGACGGGCGATCAGTACGCCCTAGCTCGTACAGAGACCAAGACCGGACGTGGTCATCAGGCCTTTGAATTTCAGTTCGATCCAAGCGTCGAGCTTGTTGAAGACCTAAAGCGCAGGGACTTGACCATTAATGCAATGGCGCGCGACTCAAGCGGAAAATTGATAGACCCTTACGGTGGCGAAAAGGATCTTGAAGACAAAGTGTTGCGCCACGTCTCGGGCGCGTTCTCCGAAGACCCGTTGAGACTCTTCCGAGTGGCTCGTTTCACAGCAACGATGCCCGAGTTTGAAGTAACTCCTGAGACCCTCGAACTGATGTCGTCGATGCGGGGCGAACTGGTGGATCTATCGGCGGAACGCGTGTGGCAGGAGTACGCCAAAGCGATGTCCGGCCTAACACCCTTTCGGTTCTTCGAAACACTTAGCGAGTCCAATGCGTTGGATCCTTGGTTTAGCGGCTTGGCCATCATATCTCTCGTATCGCTACTAAAAGAGCTTTGGCTTCGCGACACTAATGCAATGGCTGCTATTGCATGGCTTCACGATGAATCGACGTCAGTTTCGTTGATGCGTCGGCTCAAAGCTCCTGGATATGTTGTCCGACTCTTAAGAGATGTGGCTCGGCACGGACACGCACTGTCCAGCTACTCAGGACTCAAACCAGAGGACATACTGGTATTACTAGAAAAATCAAACGCTTTTCGGCCAGGGAAGGCGTTTGCAAAACTCGTTAACTCTGTAAAGGAATGCTCGACCGTTGATTTAACAGAACTTATCGAGCTAGTCGAGAATGTCAAGAGAGTAAGAGTGTTTGACGTTCCTCAGGAGGAGTACGGGTGGTGGTTGAGAAAGGCGCGGTTGGATGAAATTAGCCGACATTTCTCTGGATCAGACAATTCTGGAACATCGGATGCCTAGTGTTTCCCAGCTATGCGACTAATCAAGGACGCTTTCAAGCTCCTCAATATTCCAACGTGCCTGTGAAGTCACCGAAAGAGGCTCCTGGTACCCTGCAGCAAGTCGTTGGTAACCCGCAAAGGCGATCATAGAACCGTTGTCGGTGCAAAGTTCCATTGGTGGATAGAGAACTTCACAGTCGAGTCGTTGCACATAGTTTCTCAAAGTTTGGTTTGCTGCGACACCGCCTGAAAGCACCAGTGTTTGGGATTGAGTGTGATCGAGCGCACGTCTACATTTGATAACGAGGGTCTCTGCAACTGCTCGCTCGAAGGAAGCCGCTACATCGGCAATCAACTGACTCGAAGCTGGCTTGTTTGACGCAACGGCGTTCTTTACAGCAGTCTTGAGTCCACTGAAGCTGAAATCCAAACCAGGTCTGTTGGTCATAGGGCGTGGAAAGTCAAACTTCTGAGGATCTCCGTGTTCAGCTAGTCTGGCGATTTCTGGTCCTCCTGGATAATCCAACCCGAGTAGCTTGGCCGTCTTGTCGAAAGCTTCACCAACTGCATCGTCCAACGATTGACCCAACAACCTGTAGGATCCGATTTTCGTTACAAGAACCAACATCGTGTGACCCCCAGAGACTAGTAATGCCACGAATGGAAAGGTCGGTATTCTTTCAGTCAGCAAGGGGGCTAACAGATGGGCCTCCATATGATGCACGCCAATCGCTGGAACATCGAGGGACCAAGCGAGAGAGCGTCCAAAAGCAGCACCCACCATGAGGGCTCCGATAAGACCTGGACCCGATGTGTAGGCAATCCCATCTAAGTGGCTTGCAGTAATACCGGCATCATCCAAGGATTGTTGGACCAACGGAGCGATTTTTCGAATGTGATCGCGAGATGCGAGTTCCGGTACGACTCCTCCATAGCGGCTATGAAGCTCAAATTGACTGTAGACATGTTGAGATTTGATGCCGGTGTCAGCGTGAAAAACTGCAATGCCAGTTTCATCGCACGAAGTCTCAATCCCAAGGACACACTGAATCAAAGTCATTAACTCACCGGCCAAACTTAAAGAGTAGCGTATGCATCGTTGATCTAGTCGTCGTAGCCTCCCAGCCACAGCTTGTCAAGAAACAGTTCAACTGGAAGGATCTCGATTCCTTCTAGCCGACGCGGTCGGTCTTCAAGACATACACACAGGAAATTTCTGAAGCAATTTTCATCCCGCAGAGCTCGCAAGGGCTTTAGGTCATTTCCCGTAACCCATTTTTTTGCCTTGACTTCGATCGCTGTGTGGTCACCAATGAGAAAGTCCACTTCAAAACCGGATTGTGAACGCCAGTGGGTGAGAGTTTCTTCGCGTTGGTTGTAATCGATCCATGCACGTAGCTCGTGCAGCAGCCACGTTTCAAAAGCTTGTCCACGCTCAACCGAGGAGTAGGCCCGTCCTACCCCTCTTTGCAAAGCACCTGCAACGCCAATGTCGAAAAAGTAATACTTGGAGCTTACTATGGGTTTGCGCCGCCTACTTCTTCTCCATGCAGGTAGTTCGTAAATAATTAGAGTATCGCGGAGCAGTTCAAAGTACTCATAGATGGTTGTTCGAGGCACTTGAGTGTCGTTCGACACATTGGTGAAATTGACAATTGTTCCGTTGCATAGAGCTACTACATCGAGAACTCGTCGAAAAGGCTGCAGATTTCTCACAAAACCCTCAGCGTGTATCTCCTCACGTAAATATGTGCCTAAGTAGGCTTCTAGATCGAGTCGGGGCCTCGTGGAGGTGTAAATTGAAGGAATTGTCCCGAATTCCAACACCCGTGCAAGGTCGAATGAGCTCCCCAATTCTCTGAATAGCAGAGGATGAAAGTACAGAATACGGGCTCGACCGCCCAATAGATTCACTCCTCCCTGTCTAAGCTTTCTGGCACTCGACCCCGTTAACAAGAACCGAATTCCCCTCGATTCGATGAGATGGTGCACTTGGTTTAGCAAATTGGGAGCTCTTTGAATTTCATCAATTACGACCATTTGCAAATCATCTACGAGAAAGCTCTTCAAATTTTCAGGGTTTTGTCCGATCCGAAAGAAGTCTGCTTCGTCATTAAGGTCAAACACGAGAGCTTGGAGACGACTTTGCCCAATCAAGGTCGATTTACCTGTTTGTCGTGGTCCCAGAAGAAAATGAGATTTTTCTTCCATAGCTGCGGCGAGGTCCAAAGACCGTGGAAAAAGGTCGTTCATGACCGCATTATCGTCATTTGGCATCATATTAGACAATTTTAACGTTATGTAAAGCAGTATTTGACGATACAATCGTCAAATACTGCTTCTACCAAGTATGACATTTGGAGAGCATTGCTTGTGCAGTTGGATCGTTTGTGTGTCCCACATAGCACAGAAACTTACATTGTTTGTGTAGCTGACTTATGTGTCCGCTAGGTCGATTGACCAATCCACAGAAAAACTCCACAATCGACGGGATAAGCGAAGACGATTAGTGCTTCAGCCTGGTTTGAGTTCCTTTGTCAGCGGCCAATTCAGCAATGGGGTCGCATGCTCATATAGACCCTGTCAGTAGGAATTCTTGGCTTTAACTTGGTCTCCTCCCAATTAGCTGAAGTAAGCAGGTAGGAATTGTTTGGCTTGTGCCAGAACTTCCTTGTCCTTTGTTCGTTTGTGAGGTTCGAATGTCTTACGCCGATCCAACCAGACATACAAGCGTTTTAGGCCGGGGTTCGATGCAGCAACTTGCGGACGATTCATATGTGAAAGCCTTTCATTGAGCCACTGCGCCAGTTGCTTGGGTGTTTGAATGTCCATCGACTTGATCACTTTGCGATAGTTCTTGCGTGCTGTCCCGCGGCGTGCGTGACCGTGTTTCTTGAAAGTGCCCAGCAGTGATCGTGAAGCTCGCGTGTCGTCCATGAGTGCGTGAAGTTCGTCCTCAATTTCGACAACAATCCGTCTCCATTCGTCGCTTTTCTTTGCCTTCGCTAGTAACGTGCCAATTGCATGTGCAGCACTGTTGCGCTCTTTTAACGAACCATAAGTGGCAATTTTTAAGATGCCCTTCCAAGTCTCGACGCCTTTGACTTGATTGTTGCGACAAGGACACAAACTCTTCAGTAACTGCCGGCGCTCATTCATCTTCCCACCGTAACCTGCAAGGTCTTCGGTGATTTGGGTTTGAGACATTTGATTTCGGATCTATTTGTTACGACTATTCTATGTTGCGCCGATATAGGTTTGGATTGTCATAAACGCTCGAGGCTCCGCACTAGGTGAAATCGGTGACGTATCATGAATGTTCGATTGCACTCGAAAGCTGGTTCAGAAGGTTAGTCGCAGACAGTTTGTGCAAAGCTGGAAAATCCCCGACTCTGCAATATCAAACAGAGAAATCAAAGAGTTCCGGCAAATTCGAACTGCTCGATTGACTCAGCCTATTTGTGCACATGAACAAGTTTGATCTGGAGGAATGATTTGGGGCCACTAAACGGAATCAAGGTAATTGAACTCGCGGGAATCGGGCCCGGCCCATTCTGTGGGATGATGCTGTCGGATATGGGGGCGGAGGTGATACGAGTAGACCGTATTTCCCAATCGCGACGAGCTCCGCCGGACGTTCTCCAAAGAAATCGAAAATCGATTTCCATTGACTTGAAATCTGACATGGGTCGCGAGCTCGTACTTCGAATGGTGGAGTCTTCCGATGCATTGTTTGAAGGCTTTAGACCGGGTGTTACCGAGAGGCTCGGCTTGGGTCCGGAAGATTGTTTCAAACGGAACGAAGAGCTTGTTTATGGTCGAATGACCGGGTGGGGCCAGGATGGGCCTCTGGCACACGCAGCAGGCCACGATATCAACTACATTGGCCTGTCGGGGGCTTTGCATTCGATTGGAGAAAACGGTGGCAAACCGATTCCTCCTCTCAACTTGATTGGTGACTTCGGCGGAGGCGGAATGCTCTTGGCGTTTGGTCTTGTGTGTGCATTGCTGGAAACAAAAAAATCTGGAAAAGGGCAAGTGGTCGATGCAGCGATGGTGGATGGTTCTGCCTCACTAATGGCTGCTTTCTACGGCATGGCTCAACGAGGATTCGTGGATGAACGAGGTGCGAACCTGTTGGACGGAGGCGCACACTTCTATAACACCTATGAGACCAGCGATGGAAAGTACATCTGCATTGGATCAATCGAACCGCAGTTTTACGAATTGTTGCTGAAACATTCGAACGTGGATCACGAAGAATTCTCAGATCAAATGAATCGCGATAAGTGGCCCAGCTTGCGAGAGAACTTGGAGCAATTGTTCAAGACCAAAACACGTGACGAATGGTGCGCGATCATGGAAGGAACGGACATCTGCTTCGCGCCAGTACTGTCGGTTTGGGAAGCTCCTAGTCATCCACACAATACGGCGCGCAACGCGTTCGTCGAAATGGATGGGATCACACAACCAGCTCCTACTCCGAGGTTCAGTAGGACTAAACCTCAAGTCAAACACGGAGCCAGAATTCCGGGTCAAGATGGCGAGGAAGTCCTACACTCGTTTGACTACTCCGACGGAGAAGTTAAGAAGCTTAGAGATGCGGGCGTAGTCGGATAATCCTTACTCTCTAACGTCTCTGCAGGAACAGAATTCGTGACAAACTGCGATGAACCTCAGCAAGCGAAACAGTGAACGGGTGTCCTACGAGGGACTTCACAAGGCCTCAATCGAGTCTCCAAATCGGTTCTGGCACGACGTTTCCAACGAAATTGAATGGATTGAACAACCCAAGCAAGTATTGAGTGCGGACCACAACGGAGTAGATCGGTGGTTCGAAGGAGGAAAACTCAATACTGCATGGCTCTGCTTGGATCGCCACGTCGAGGCTGGGCGAGGCGACCAGATAGCCTTGATCTACGATTCACCTGTCACAGGCACGCTCGAACAATACAGTTTCTCCGAATTGACTCGACGGGTCTCTCACATTGCCGGTGCCCTGCAAAAGTCGGGCGTAGGGACTGGCGACCGAGTTGTTATTTACATGCCTATGATTCCCGAGACTGTCATGGCAATGCTGGCGTGTGCACGCATTGGCGCTGTTCACTCGGTGGTGTTTGGAGGGTTTGCAGGACGCGAGCTGGCTACCAGAATTGAAGATGCCACTCCCAAGCTGCTACTAACAGCCACTTGTGGAATCGAATTCGACAGGGTAGTCCGGTACATGCCTTTGGTTGACGAAGCGCTGAGATTATCCTCGTTTGAACCCGGAGAAATCGTTGTACTTCAACGCGACATGGCGCGCGAACCGTTAGATAAGCCCGGTTTTGTCGACTGGCACTACTGGATGTCCTCGGCTATGAATGTCGATGCCGTGCCGACGGATGCGTGGGACCCACTCTACATCCTGTACACGTCCGGTACCACGGGCAAGCCCAAAGGGGTTGTTCGCGATTGTGGAAGTCACGCAGTGGCCCTCACCTATAGCATGAGCGCGATATACGGCTGTGGTGTGGGTGATGTCTTCTGGGCGGCGTCATAGCGCCGTGGTCGCTGGCGCGACGTTCCCGGCAAGGGAACCCAT
>JAPOXO010000019.1 GCA_026707045.1 Gammaproteobacteria bacterium
CCCGAATAACAGACACTTACCATAGCTGGCGCGAAGAAGCATCGGAATATTCTGACAAACCAGGTTTCTGTCGTGCTGTACGCCAAAACGAGTTGAAAAAACATGAATACGTGCTTACTCCCGGACGTTATGTAGGTGCACCTAAACCGGAAGACGACGGAGAGCCCTTCAAGGACAAAATGGATCGCCTCGTGAAGGAGTTGCGTGAGCAGCAGAAGGAGAGTGCAAAGTTGGACGCGGAGATGGCCGCTAACCTAAGCAAACTCGGATATTGAGGGTTTAAAACAATGTCAGTTGCTAACCCCCCTAAAGCACTGGATGAACGAGATGTAAAACGATTCAGGAAGGCATCGTTTGCTTCACAGAGGCGAAGTCAACGAACAGATGCGTGATGGTCAAATTCAACGGATGGGTTCACCAACGAGTTGAAGCACAAAAATCTTAATCGCTACCTTGAATGCACCGGGTCGAATCCAATCACATTTGACGTAGATGGCAAAAACGAATTTCACTCACTTTTTATTTTGCTGCGAACATGTGCTTTTTGAAGTCTTCGGGCACTCTCTGAGAGTCTCGGAAACCCAAATTTGTCGACTGAGTTGATTAGGTTGTCCGGAGAAGTATTAGCGTGGAGTTTCGCAATGATAATTGAAGGCAGGGCCGGATGTGGAAAAACGAGACATTTTTGCTGCAAATGAGGATTCTAGATTGCCTCAAACCAATTGGAATGCGGTCACCATCGCTGAGATTGCCGAGAAAGTGGGAATGGGGCCTTTTGGATCATCGATCAAGGTCGAGACATTTGTTCCAAATGGTGTACCGATCATTAGCGGACAACACCTTCATGGTAGTAGGTTGGATGACTCTCAAGGATACAACTTTATCACGGAAGTGCATGCTCGACACTTAGCCAATGCCAACGTTCAGAAAGGGGACGTCATACTTACACATGCGGGAAATATTGGTCAGGTGGCCTATATTCCCGATCGATCCCAATACAACAAGTATGTCATTTCTCAACGGCAGTTCTATTTGCGATGCGATCAATCCAAGGTCATCCCCGAGTACGTCACGGCTTACTTCAATTCTCCAGAAGGAAGGCACAAGTTACTAGCCAACGCTTCCCAAGTGGGCGTACCAGCAATCGCTCAACCAGTGAGCTATCTTCGAACAATTGATATACCGCTGCCTAGCCTAAACGAACAGCGTGCGATCGCCCATATTCTGGGTACGCTGGATGACAAGATTGAACTAAACCAGCGAATGAACGAGACGCTGGAGTCTATGGCTTATGCGATCTTCAAGGATTGGTTCATCGATTTCGGGCTGGTGCGTGCCAAGATGGAACGTCGATTGACCGAATTCCCACGCGAGATCACTGAACTTTTTCCAGATTCGTTAGACCATAGTGGCATGCCGGTAGGATGGTCAAAAGTTCCGCTCAAGAAGATTGGATCAATCGTAACCGGCAAGACGCCTAGTACTAGGAAGCCCAACTATTTCGGCAACTCGATGCCCTTCCTCAAAATTCCAGACATGCGAAAGAGAATCTATGTTCTTCGCACATCAGTAGGTCTTAGCGACGAGGGAGTCTACACACAAGCCAACAAAACAGTTCCGGCAGGAAGTATATCGGTGAGTTGTATTGCTACACCAGGATTGGTCGTACTGAATCACAGAGCCACACAAACAAATCAACAAATAAATACGGTAGTACCTTCAGATTTGAAACAATCTCATTTCGTGTTCTGGTCCTGCCGGCAATTGGCAAATCTAGTCAAGATCGGTGGAGTTGGCGGCTCCGTATTCCAAAATATGAACAAGAAAACCTTTGAAAATCTCGAGTTTGTCTATCCCGGGAAGAAAATTGCCCGGATCTTCTCGCGACACGTGTCGAAATTACATGAACGCATTCTTGCCGGTGAACATGAGATTGATACTCTAACTCAACTCCGTCAAACTCTACTACCGAAGCTCATTTCCGGTGAGATTCGCGTGACGGATGCCGAATCCGGCAGTGGGCTGTCATCTTGAGGCTTATTCGACGCATCTCACGCTTGCGCAACTGCGGAGTCTTTAGGGACTTCCTTTGGCCAATGGATCTGATCGAGTTTGGTCGCTACAACCTGATCTACGGATGGAATGGTACCGGAAAGACAACCTTAAGCCGACTGTTTCGAAATCTCGAATATCGACAAATACCCGAGCAGGGCGAGGTTGTACTTCAGGTCGACGGCAACTCAGCTCACAATAGTGACTTCACAGATATCGGTATTCCGATCCGTGTTTTCAATCGAGACTTCATCGCGGAGAACGTTTTTCCTGTAGAGGGTGGCGACATTCCACCGGTGTTTGTACTTGGTGCAACCAGTGTCGAAAAACAGAAGAAGGTGGAAATCCTTTCGGATCAACTCGCTACTGCACGTTTGAACTTGGATTCTGCGCGAATCGCGAACGAGAGAGCTGACCGGGAATTCGATCAGTTTTGTGTAGATCGGGCAAAGTTCGTTAAGGAAAAGCTCCGATCAAGTGGTCAAAACAAGTACAACAACTACAACAAAACAAACTATTCCGTCGACGCGCAGAAATTTATTGAGAATTTTGATGCATTTCGGGCGTTGACAACCCAGGAACACCAAAGATTGATGACACTGCTTCATTCGGCCCCTATGTCCAAAGTGTCAGCAATCAGTTACTCCCTGCCCGACTTTCATTCAATCACCGCCACTGTTTCGGAAATTTTGAAGGGCACAGTGGTGTCTTCTGCGGTGGAAGAGCTCAAAGATGACCCAGCACTTTCAAGTTGGGTTCAGCAAGGGCTAAGGTTGCACGTTGATAGAGATGTTGAAAATTGCCAATTTTGTGAGCAGCAACTTCCTAGAAATCGTTTACAGAAACTCGAGGCACATTTCAACACTGCGTTTGAACGATTCATTGAACGCATCGACCAAGAAATCGGAGTACTCGAAGAACACAGGACTGATTCCAAAAAGATACTAGAACAGCAAACTCCAAGGACGGCATTCTTGTTCGTAGATTTTCAAGACGAATTTAAATCTGCAAAGGCGGATTTGATCAAGGCAATAGGGTTGGCGGAAGGTTTTCTTTCTGATGCACTTCAAATTCTTGAGAACAAGAGACAGCATCCATTTGAACAGGTCAGATCAAGTCTCAAAGCACCTTCCATGGACATCCATGTGATAGAAAAAATAAATCTGGTGATCGAAAAACACAACAGTGCATGCGACGACTTTGAGACCCGAGCTCAGAAGGTAAGAGACCGGCTGGCTTGCGACATGATTGCGTCAGAATTAGAACAGTTTGAGAGCCTAAGAGACGCAAAGAACGACAGAGCTTGCGATCTTCGAGCATACCAAACCGAGATTCAGCGACTAAGTAGTGAAATCTCGAAACTGGAACAGGAGATCGTAGAACACCGAAGACCCGCAGAGGAATTGAACATAGATCTGCGGGCATATCTCGGCCATTCTGAACTGTGCTTGGAGGTCAAGGAAACTGGATATGAGCTGACCCGAAGTGGCCAAGCTGTAGAGTCATTGAGTGAAGGGGAAACTACTGCAATTGCTCTCTTGTACTTCCTAAAGTCGCTGCAGGACAAGAGCTTCGAAATTGCAAAGGGAGTCGTTTTGCTCGACGATCCAGTTTCGAGCTTAGATGCCAACGCGCTATTCCTCGCATTCGGATTCATCAGAGAACGCACAAAGGATGCTGGCCAACTGTTTATTCTGACTCACAATTTCTCGTTGTTCCGACAAGTTCGCAATTGGTTTCGACACTTAAAGAATCAAGGAAAGAAAGACATTCAGCAACGTCCTGCTCGGTTCTTCATGGTTAATTCCGTCGCGAGGGACGGTGCAAGAAGCAGCGTAATAGAGCGGCTTGATCCTTTGCTCGAGCAGTTCGAGTCGGAGTACCAATTTCTGTTTTCGCGCGTTTACCGAGCATCAACATTGTCTGAACCACAGATTCTTGAGCACAGCTACTTTCTTCCGAACATCGCAAGACGGCTATTGGAATCCTTCTTGGCATTCCGCCAGCCGGACACCGCTGGAGATCTGTGGTACAAACTGAATGCGGTTTCGTTTGACGAATCAAGAAAGCTGCGCATTCTGCGATTCCTGCATACTCACTCACACAGCGATGCAGTGGGAGATCCAGAGCACGATCTCACTTTGCTTGCCGAATCCCCGACTGTTCTCACAGACCTTTTGGATTTGATTGAATCATTGGATCCGGACCATTGTCGAGCTATGCTGGGGCTTGTATCTTCCAAAGAAGTCACCGAAAAGGTAGCTTGACTTACACAGAAACTATGGGCAAGCATCGAATCGTCGAGTCTGATGCCGAAGACGCTGCGCTCGAATGGCTAGCCGATCTTGGTTGGAATGTTTCACATGGTCCAAATATCTCACCCGGATCGATCGAAAGTGAGCGTTCAGACTACCGAGAGGTCGTTTTGGGAGCGCGTCTACGAGAAGCCCTCGACCGCCTGAATCCTTCACTCCCCCGA
>JAPOXO010000089.1 GCA_026707045.1 Gammaproteobacteria bacterium
TGATATGCCGGTTGTACGTAGGGCTTACCTGGGACAGCACGACTAAAAGGTTCGGAGGTGCCATAGTCCGAATGCAAGATTCCGCTTGGCATTCCCTTCTTCATGCGCATTCCAAAAATTCGATCAAGGCGAAAGCAGTCGCCAAGTTGCATCCTCATGACTTGCATCGTTTTGGGGTGGTCAATCAGCTCGCAAAAGACCTGTCCAAAAGCTAGAAATCCAGGAGAGGAATCGTACGAACCGCCCGCCATCCCAAACCGGTAGTTGTCGTACAACGAGCGTTGCGATTGAACCTTGCGTTGCTCGGCACTGTCTGGAAGTTCGTCGAGCGTGTCGTCAAGAACGTTGTTTAACTCGTCGACTTGGCTTGGTGTCAGGACGTTTTCAACGACCAAGTAGCCCTTGAGGTCATAGAGGTAGATTTCAAGCTCACTCAGTCCTTCCATATGGTGTACTCCGCAAAGGTATACCCTAGTGATTATTCACTTTATGTGTCTCGAGCCGATATCTAGTCTGAAATTTTGCTTGCTTCAACGAGTCACGATTCGCACCGCCTTGCTTTTGCCCAAAGTACTGTTGAAGCAATCTGCAACGAGAGTTGTCTATAGCTATTACAATAATCGAAGCACTCATGCTAAACGGCGTGGCACAGGCATGCACTTTTGCTTCGTCTGTTTAGCCTTTACATTTTTGGGGAGTTAGGTAACGGTGAGTTTTTACGAATGGTGGTATGGAATCGTTGGGTTCTCGATCCTTTGGCCAATTCTTTTTGTGGCATTAACGACCCACACTACCTTTATCGCCATAACTCTCTATCTACATCGCCATTCAGCCCATAGATCTCTGGATTTACACCCTGCTCTTTGCCACTTTTTCCGTTTCTTCTTGTGGGTCAGTACAGGTATGGTCACGAAGGAATGGACTGCCGTTCACCGTCGACACCATGCAAAAACGGAAACCGAGGAAGATCCGCATAGTCCCGTGATCTTCGGTCTCTTCAACGTCATTCGAAAGGGCTCGGAGTACTACCGCGACGGAATTGACGAGGAGACAATTCGAAAATACGGAAAAGGGACACCCGATGATTGGGTGGAACGGAATATCTACTCTCGATTTACCTGGGCTGGTGTAGCGCTATTTGCCGTGGTTGACCTGTTTCTATTCGGAATCGTTGGCGTCATAGTTTGGGCAGTCCAAATGATTTGGACTCCATTCTGGGCTGCGGGAATCGTCAACGGCGTGGGTCACGCCTGGGGCTATAGAAACTTCGAGACTCAGGACGCCTCAAAAAACATTGTGCCGATCGGACTCCTCGTTTGCGGCGAAGAATTGCACAACAATCACCACACTTATCCAAATTCCGCTAGGTTCTCTTTCAAGCCATGGGAGTTTGATTTAGGCTGGCAGTACATTCGTGTTCTGGCGTTTCTGCGGTTGGCACGTCCATTGCACACAGGTCCAGTCGTGGAGCAAGTGAACGGGAAATCGATCATTGATATGGACACGCTTTGGGCGGTCGTAAACGATCGATTCAGAGTCATGGCACACTATGCCGACAACGTCGTGAAGCCAATTGTTCAGATTGAGAAGCAAGACGCAGAGGGACCGATCCGCGGACTGCTTCGGGGTGCGAGAAGGATTCTATGTTCAGATCAAATGGTGCTGCGCAAACGAGAAATTGACAAGATTGACGAGATCACCCGTCATAGTGCTCAACTAAAGATAATTTACGACCTACATGAGGAATTGAACTCCCTTTGGGCAAAACGAACCGGGAGTGGGGATGAGCTCTTGAATGCATTCAAGAGATGGTGCGCCCGAGCTGAGGAAACTGGTGTCGACGTGCTACGAAAGTTTGTAGCCGAGCTAAAGACCTACTCGGTTCCCAAAGTTGCGAAGTCTACATCCTCGTAGGAACGGAGATTCCTAGGCAGTCCAAGCCAACTCTAAGAGCTTCAGCCGTTCTGGCACAAAGACCTAGTCGACTGTTTCGTTCTGATTTCTCTGCATTGAGTACCTGACACTTCTCGTAGAACCGCGTGAAGTGGACTGTAAGGTCATAAAGAAAGTTGCACATGTGGTGTGCTTTTCTTTCCTCGATCGATTGTTCAAGCACCTCTTGAAAGCGCAATAGTCGTACCGACAAGTCGTGCTCTGCGGGATGCCTGACTCTAATCTCTTCGAGTTCAATTCCCTGGCTGTCTATTCCTCCTCGGGCGAATATTGCATTGATTCGAGCGTGAGCATATTGCAGATAGGGCGAAGTGTTCCCCTCTAGCGACATCATCGTTTCTAGGTCGAACTTGTAGTCGCTCGTACGATTCTTGGACAGATCAGCGTACTTGATTGCTCCAATTGCTACTTTATGGGCAATTTCGTCCTGTTGGAACACTTCCAGGTGACTACTTTTCTCTCTCACTACTTGCTTTGCATGAGCTTCAGCTTGCTCAATTAAGTCCGCTAGGAGTGGATTTTCACCTGCACGAGTTTTGAGCGGCTCGCCGTGTGAGTTGAGAATCGATCCAAACGCATGGTGTTCAAGTTCAACCTCAGGTGGAGCAAATCCCGCTTTCTTTGCCACAGCGAACAGCATTTGAAAGTGAAGAATTTGTCGAGCGTCAGTGAAATACAGCACTTGGTCTGCATTGAGCTCATTGGTTCGATAGAGCAACGTAGCGAGATCAGTCGTGTGGTACAGGTAGCCGCCGTCGGATTTTTGAACAATCATGGGCAATTGGCTTCCGTCTTTGCGTACGAATCCCTCCACGAACACACATTGAGCACCATCGGACTCGACAAGAAATCCCCCATCTTCCAATTTGTCGATGACACTTGGCAAGTCGTCGTTAAATGAACTTTCTCCTCTGATGTCAGCCGGCTTCAGCAAGATATCCAGTTTCTCGTAGATCTCCTGCATGTGCCGTGTAGAAGCATCGATGAACTTCTGCCAAACCGCCATGGTCTTGGGGTCGTTAGATTGCAGTTTCAAAACCGCTTCCCGTGCTGTTGACGCAAAGTCTTTGTCTTCGTCAAATCGCTTGCTTGCAGCCACGTAAAACTGTTCAAGATCATCGAGACTCTGCCCGACCTCTTTATCCGACCCGAGTTCTTCGATGTAGGCGACAATCTTTCCGAATGCGGTACCCCAATCCCCGATGTGGTTTTGCCGTACGACCGAGTGGCCGGCTAGCGTAAGCATCCTAGTGATCGAGTCGCCAATCACCGTGCTTCGCAAGTGCCCCACATGCATTTGCTTCGCGACATTGGGAGACGAGTAGTCCACCACAATGCGAAGCGGCGCATTAGTTGGAGTCACCAATGGTTCCGATGCCAACGCGGTAGAAAGGTAGTCGTTGTCCAGAGTCACGTTAATGAATCCAGGACCCGCAACGGAGACGTCTGAAGAGAGGTCATTCAGAACTCCGCTGTCGATGAGTTGCTGCGCCAGTGCGCGAGGATTCACTCGCATGAGCTTTCCGGCGCGCAATGCGCCATTTGCTTGATAGTCACCGAACTCGGGACGACTGGCGGGTGCAACCAGTGGTTGGGGCTGTTCTGCTCCGGTCTGTTCTAGAGCCGACTCGAGGCGACGCGAGATTTCGTTTCGGAGATTAATCGAAAACCCTCATTTGGCCAGCTGGATCTTGGTTGCAACGGGACCTCGATCTCCTTCTTGTAACTCGTAAGTCACAACAAGATCTTTTTCTATGTTTTTGTCGTCCAAACCAGGGTCGAGGTTGGTCTTGTGAAAGAAAGCTTGTTTGCCGTCGTCTCCTTTAATAAATCCATAGGATTGTCGTTGTGAATAGGACTTGACCTGGCCTCGATTTCTAGTACCGGACGAACCTTGATTCCTTTCGGACTTAGTGGGATTTCTTGTGCGTCTGTCGGTTCGTGGTCCTGATCGAGAGGACTGTTGTGATGGTCTTGAACGACCAGGTCTATCCGAGGATTGAGCATTGCCTCGTGCGCGAACTTGGTTAGTGTCTCTAGGGCCTCTCCTCTTCTGATTTGATTGTGATCGGCTCTTTCTTTCAGCACTTACCGTTCTCTCTTCTGTGGCCTGAACTGACACGCTTCCGGTGGCTTGACGACGTACAAATACATAAACCAGCATCCCTGAACTGAGGCAAGACACGAAAACTAGGATTGCTAGAACAATGAAGTCTCCAGGAAGAAATCTAATCGTGACTTCGGCAACCAGTGCACTCCAGAACATTCCCCCTCCAAGTAGAGTGAGTAGCAGCGATAGTTTGTTATTCATTTGGCACCTGATTGAATTATGTGTTGGCAGATGCTAGCCACGAGGGCCGCAATTTTGAATGGAGAGAGAATCTATCGGTCGCGAAACTGTTGAGCTTTCGTGATGACTACTGTGTCCACAGGAAAATTCACCAGTTCCACACCATTGACGACTTCTGTTTTTGTGTTCAAGTTCTCGATTTCATGAACAATTTTCATGCCCCGGATCACTTTACCGAACACTGCGTAGCCGGCTTTGCCTTCAGATTCGGAATAGTTGAGCATGTGGTTGTTCTTTGTGTTGATGAAGAAGTCCGCCGACGCAGAATCGGGGTCGTCGTAACGCGCCATTGCCACCGTTCCCTTTGAGTTCTTGAGTCCGTTCATAGCTTCGTTCTTGACGGTCTCAGGTACATCGCGCGAATTTAAATCTTGATCCCAGGAGCCAGCTTGAATGACAAACCCTTTGTGTGCTCTGTGAAAGATAATTCCGTCGTAATGTCCATCATCGACCAACTTCAAGAAGTGCTTAACCGTCAACGGAGCCTTGTCCGCGAACAGTTCCAGCATTATGGTTCCATGAGAAGTATCCAAGAGGACTTTTGGGTTGTCCTGTTCCGACTCTTTCATTTCCGTGTCGTCAGAAGCAGCCTGTGTTGCTTCCGATTTACCCTCCATTGGCTTTTCCGCTGTGGATCCTGTCTCGTCAGCCGTTCCGGCAAATGCGAAAACTGCAAAGAGAAATCCGATTGCGAGTCTTTGTGTAATCATGAGTAAATTGTAGTTCCTTGTATGAACTCGACTAGCGCAGGTCGCGCAATCTAGTAATCAAGACTACACAAGAGCCGTTTAGTTTCCGACAGAAGCATCGAATGCACCACAAATTTCTTGTGACTAAGTGGAGATCCCCGACACTTTGGTTTCTTCCAGCCGCTCTATTGCTTACCGCATGCAACTTTGTCGGTTACAAGTCCTACAACGGAAAAACCATGGGCACTTACTACCGGATTGTTGCAGATTGTCAGGTTGCACCTTCTCAATCTCAGATTGAGGAAGTTCTGGGATCAGTCGACGCGGTAATGTCTAACTACCGAGAAGACTCAATCGTTGAGGTATTCAATCGCTATCAGGTGGGATCCTGGTTCACAGTAGACGAATCGCTTGTGTATGTGGCAACGGTGGCTCATCAAGTCAGTGAACTCACGTCAGGCGCATTTGACATCACTGTTAAGCCGTTGGTCGATGCTTGGGGTTTTGGACCGCCGGGAGCTACAGACAAACCGACCGACGAGAACATTCAAACTCTTCTAGAAAAAGTGGACTATCAAGGATTGGAGATTCGAGACGATCCACCAGGACTGCTCAAGAAGCAACCTCTAACAATCGACCTGTCCGGTATAGCCAAAGGTTACGGCGTAGACATGCTGGCGGAATTGCTAGATCAATCAGGTTGTGAGAACTATCTCGCTGAAATTGGAGGCGAGCTTAGGGTCAAAGGGGTGAATCAAATGGGCCGGGCTTGGGAGATTGGTATTGAATCTCCGCTAATACCAGGACTAATCCAAGAGAGAATTTCGATTTCTCACGGAGCACTAGCGACTACGGGAGACTACAGAAATTACTTGGATTATGAAGGCGTCATTTACCCACACGTACTCGATGCGAAATCCGGATCTCCAGTCGAACACATGGGAGCAAGCGTAACCGTCCATATGCGAACTGCCACTGAAGCCGACTCGTATGCTACGGCGTTATATGCGCTGGGCGAGGCTGGCCTTCAACTCGCGGAGGAAAACGACATAGCGGCTCTCTTTCAACATTTGGATGGAAGAACTGGTCGTCTCGAGCAGAGAGCAACTTCAAAGATGAAAAAGATTCTTGATGATTGAAATTTCAGGCACCTTGCGGGCACGGCTAGAATCGAATTGGGCTAAATCCTAAATCAATTGATTCGCTGTGTGAATAGGTGGTGACTAGGACTTGGCAACAGTCCCGATCTAACATCGCCGTGGCGTGGATTCACCAGGAAGGCTGGGGAATGCAAACACTCATAGGTCCTTGCATTCTCTTGGAGGAAACCATGTGAGAAGAGTCGAAACCACAACCACGACGATGATCGATCTGCAAGGATGTGCAGTATTGTGCCGAATGATTCTGAATAAGTAACGGAAGGAAAATGGACATATTCGTGAGAGGGTCAAGCTTTCGGGTCAGAAGCAAATCGCACCAAGAAGTGTCCAAGATGTCATGAAGCTTCCCCTGCCCATTCTGATTGGCATGCGCTATGTGCTTTCACCGCGAGACTTCTTGTCATCGGTTGCATCTTTGGCTGTCGCCGGCCTAGCTTTGTCAATCGCAATTCTCGTGGTCGTGCAAGCCGTATTGACGGGTTTTGAATATGAACTGCGTGAACGCATCTTGGGAATCCTTCCTCATGTGACCATTAGCGCCAAGAACGGCGCTTTGCCAATCAATGAAATCCGAAACGATATTTCCACAATCGATGGGATTGTGGACGGGAACTCAGTAATAGAAGAAATGGTGCTGCTAGTAGCTGCTGACGAGGAAAGAACTACGCAATCTGTTAGTGAAAGTAGTGAGTCTGGACACCAACTAAGAAGCGAACCCGTGCTGGTTCAAGGTATTGACCCAAACCAACACGGCAACTCATCCGTATTGCTGGACTTTGTAAGCGACAAAAACTTGATAAATTTTCAGTCGGGTTCATTCGGCGTGTTTGTCGGCAGTGTCACGGCAAAACGACTGGGAATCGTCAAAGATGACCTTGTAACACTAATTACTCTAAACAAGCAGGTGTCGTTGGTTGGATTTATTCCGCGTCAAAAAAGAGTTAGGGTTCTAGCGGTTCTCGAGACTGGCTCCTTTATGGATCGAAATCGGGTCTATATGCACTTTGATGATGCCAGTCGTTTGTTTCGAACTAATGGCAGTGCATCGTCGTACGAAATCCGTATTGAAAATCCCTATCAAGCCAGGTCAATTGCGAGTCAAGTTGTCGGTGTCCTCGCCGATCCCAATTTGTTTGTCAGCTATTGGTTGTCGGCTTATCAATATGGATATCTCTATCAATCGATCGTGGCTTCTCGAACTCTTCTCCTACTAGTCTTCTCATTGTTGGTTGCCGTAGCAGCATTCAACCTGATTGCCACGGTGGGGGTGATGGTTTCCGAACGTCGTAGAGACGTAGCGGTAATACGCACTTTGGGAGGCGATCGCAAACTAATTTCCGGTGCATTTCTGACTGCTGGACTGTCGATTTCGCTCATCGGATTGATTGTTGGATGCATTGTTGGCATGTTTATCGGCTGGATGCTTGAAATCGGATTTCCGTGGTTTCAGCAAGTGCTAAATATGAACATTTTGGCCAGTTACTTCGTTCATTCTCTTCGCGTGGAGTTTGTGTTCGCAGATCTTGCGACTGTGTTTGTGATTGGACTCTTGCTATGTCTTTTGGCCATATTTGTTCCGACAATTCGTGCTGCAAGCCTAAGCCCGGCAAAGGTTTTGCGCTATGACTGACGCCATTGTTGCGAGAGCGGTTCGAAAGTCGTATAGCGATGGTGAAACCGAACTGCAAATCCTCAAGGATGTGAACCTGCATGTGAAGCAAGGTGAGCAACTCGCCATTCTTGGGAGATCCGGTTCTGGCAAGAGCACCTTGCTCCACATATTGGCGGGATTGGACGATCTGGACGCTGGCGAAGTGCAGGTTGCGGGTCAGTCAATGAACGAAGCGAATTCGTCGAGGCGCGCAAAGATTCGAAGTGAATTCATGGGGTTTGTCTACCAATTTCACCACTTGCTTCCAGAATTCACAGCTTTGGAAAACGTTGCGATGCCACTCTGGATTAGGGGAGGATCAGATCGAAAGACTGCAGAGGAGCGGGCGGTTAACTTGCTCGAATCTGTGGGACTATTGGATCGCCTGAAGCACTTACCACACAAGCTGTCCGGTGGTGAAAAGCAACGAGTGGCTGTTGCTCGTGCGTTGGTCGTAGAGCCAGCTGTTGTATTGGGGGACGAGCTGACTGGCAATCTTGATGCTTTCAATGCGGAGGGAGTCCTGGAACTGCTGGAATCCTTGCGGGAGCGAGTCCAGACAGCGTTTGTTGTCGTAACCCATGATCCAGCAGTTGCCAGCCGTATGGAGCGTACTCTCTGGCTCGACGAAGGTGTCTTGCGCAACAATGCAGCCTAAATCAAAAATTGGCCTAGCTCTTTGGATGGGATTGAGATACGTAAGGTCCCGAAACCGAGGGGTAAGTAGATCCATTAATTGGGTCTCGTTTGGCGGGATAGTGCTAGGAATCACTCTGCTACTGGTTGTAGTGGCGGTTCAAAACGGATTGTTTCGAGATGCGGAGAAAAGAATCCTGGATGTTGTACCCCATGTGGTTCTTCCCCAACAGAGTGTCCCGAAAGAAACCATCGAGTCTTTGCGCGAATCCAACAAAGTTCTCCGAGTTGAAAGGTTTGCCGAACTGTACGCATTGATGTCCGTTGAAGGCTACACAGTTAGCGTTGTAGTACATGCAGTGGATTCCTCGGCAGAAATTGAGGCTTCTACCATACGTCACAATTGGGACTACGAAACGGACAATGCCGCTATCGATCGAGGCAGCATTCCATTGGGAAGCCTTTCCAGCGGCGGATTGTTTCGACTCACATTTCCTTTGGCAACCACTGGAGGTGCTACGGCTCAACAGACCTGGTTTCGTTGGACCGCGGACACTTCGGGCAACTCGGGAGTGGCGTTTCCGCTTGTTGTAGTACACGTCGACGACCTGATTCGAAAGGAAGTGTTAGTGCCCGACCAGATCGATTGGCGAATTACGCTTCGCAATCCGTGGGAGGCCGACGCCATGTTCTCCGACTTTGCTGGAGCTCTCACATGGACTCATGTACATGCAGAGTACTTTAGGGCTTTGAGCATGGAGAAGACGATTCTCTTTGTAATGCTGACATTTGTCATTGCACTGGCTTCGCTGAATATCGTCTCAGGTCAGGCGATGCTCATAAACTCTAAGAAAACCGATATTGCGATTCTTCGCACCCTTGGCGCGGACGGTCTGTTGCTTAACTTGGCTTTTGCCATGCACGGCTTGATTATCGTTGTGGCGGGGATCGTTGTTGGAGTTTTGGCAGGAGTGTTAATAGGCGACACATTTGAACATTTGCTACGCTTTCTCATGACGATATTTCCCGTGTCTCCCGAGGTCGGAGTGCTTTATGCAGTCCAACCGTTCTTGCGACCAACCGACCTCATCGCGACGGTGACAGTATCTTTTACTATTGCTTGCCTCGGGGTTTTGCGTCCCTTGGCCTTGGTTCTGAAAACAAACCCAATCGATGCATTGCACAGTCCTGCTTGACTGCACCACCTTGCAACTAGGTATCAAATGAAATGGAAGAGATACAAGCACATTCCACGGATGACTCGCGGACTTGTCGGTGGAATCGAACCTGTGGGGAAGTTGTTGGATCCTTTTTGAGACAAGCTTCAGTTCATTGTGTTATTGGAAGAGGATTCGTCCCGTGTTGAAGAAATGTCTATTCCTTGCAGGTGGCTACGGAACTCGATTTCTGCCAGCTACCAAAGCAATGCCCAAGGAAATGCTTCCAATCCTCGACAAGCCACTAATCCAATATGGAGTGGAAGAGGCAGTCGAAGCAGGAATGCACGAAATAGGATTTGTTACAGGTAGAGGAAAACGAGCGATTGAAGACCACTTTGACGCCAATTACGAACTTGAAAACCACATTAAGGGAACGAGTAGGGAAGAGGCGTTGCAAAGTTTGGAAGGACTAATCCAAACATGCACTATTGCGTATACGCGACAAGGAGAGATTCTCGGAACCGGACATGCGGTGCTCTGCGGCCAATTACTCATGGGAAACGACCCGTTTGGAGTAGTTCTCGCCGATGATCTCTGCCTTAATGAACAATCTGGCGTACTTTCACAACTTGCTGAGGTCTATCGGAAATACAAGTGTTGCGTAGTCGCAGTAGAGCAAGTGCCCACTGAACTAACAAATCGATACGGAATCATCGATGGATTAGAACAGGGAGACGGAACATATCTTGTTAGAAGATTAGTAGAAAAGCCGGACCCAGCTGAAGCTCCCAGTCAACTGGGAATTGTGGGCAGGTACATTCTTGTACCCAAAATTTTTGAAATGCTGGAACAAACAAAACCCGGGTACGGAGGCGAAATCCAATTGACCGATGCGCTTAATGCGCTTGCTCGAACTGAAAGGATCGTAGCTTGTCCATTTGATGGAATCAGATTCGATTGTGGTTCGATCGAAGGATTTGTCCAAGCAACTAATTACTGCTTGCAGCTTCGTCAGGAACAGCCAAACTAAAAAGTGGCTTTTAGCGTCTAAACGAGCTGAACTCTAACTGTAGCTAACTTAGTCGTCGATGCACATGCAACCAGCAGACAAGCCCAGTGCATCTGAATTGTGACTACTATAATTTCTTTGAGCTTTTTTCGTCGCCGCGCTAATGTTGGAATTAGTCCGTTCTGGCGGATGGCTGCTGCTACCAATTCTTGTCTGCAGCCTTGTTGCCATCGCGATTTTCATTGAACGATGTTGGGTACTCCGCACATCGCGAGTCGCCCCGACTTCACTATTGCGTCAGGTAGATGATCGAATTCGGCAACACGGTTATGTGGATAACAAGCTGCTGACAGAGTTCGAAAAAAGACCACTTGGCATTATCTTGGCTGCCGGACTGAGAAAGTCTGAGTTTGGGATTGAAGCTACGAAGTCGGCCATGGAACAGGCCGCCAGTCAGGTAACAATTGAACTGGAGAGATATCTGACCGCGTTGGGCACGGTGGCATCCATTTCACCCCTACTCGGGCTTCTAGGCACGGTGATTGGGATGATCCAAGTGTTCACCACTCTGGTTGCATCTGGCGGAGGAGACCCCACATTGCTCGCTGGTGGAATATCTCAAGCCTTGATTACGACTGCATTTGGCATTTCGGTCGCCATTGTCGCCCTTGCATGCCATCGATACTTCCTACGCCGAGTAGACAAACTGGTCGTCCTTCTTGAGCAACAAGCAGGATCGCTTGTTGACTTGCTCGTCAAGGATCTTCACACGGAACCAGAAGATTGACTTTCCGTCGACCCCGCCGTCCCGATGCGACGATCGAACTCACCCCGTTGATCGATGTGGTGTTTTTGCTTCTGATTTTCTTCATGGTTACTTCGACAGCCGTGCGAGAAACTGTGTTGTCCGTTTTGCTTCCGGAAGCTCATGGAGAATCCATGAGGAGTACCGATACAGTATTGGAAATAGTTGTTTCAGATGCCAACGAAGTTTGGATTGATGGGGAATCTTTAACCGTGGTTTCCTATAGCTCAATTCAAACTCATCTGCGGGAAAACGAACTGTCCAGTGCGGACACGCATGTTCTCATCAGAGGGGACGGAGAAGCGGACCATGCCACAGTCGTTCTGGTGTTGGACGCCCTCGGTGGCTTGGGCATGAGCAACGTTAGGATTCTTGCCACCGAACCTGACTGAAAGTGAGATAGCCTTGAGTCAGGGCGATAAGCCAAACGACGTGCAAACCTATAGGCGCCTCGCTTCCTACGTGCGCAGCAGGGCGTGGTTGTTTGTAATCGCAATTTTTGCATTTCTGGCGGCATCCGCAGGTGAGGTGTTCTTCGCCCAAATCCTTGGAGCAGTGGTCGACTCATTCAGAGCAAATCCTGAAACCAATGAAGTCGTCTCGACGCGTCATTTGTGGTTGCCGGACTACTTTCTCAAGATTGGGTTGCCTCTCACTATTGCGTTTTCATTAATGATTGGAATCGCAGCCACTGTCCGCGCGATAGGAACTGTTACGGGAGAGTTTCTTCTCTCGCGGGTGTCGTTCCATGTCGTTCACACGATCCGGTGCGAGCTGCACGCACGATTGCTTGTGTTGCCAAGTTCCTACTTCGATTCGAACAAACAGGGTGCGCTATCCAATCGACTGACGGATACGACATCGAAACTTCGTGACACAGTCACAGATGTCCTGAAGATTTTGCTTCAGGACGGTGGAAAGCTCATTCTCATGCTCGGCTATATGTTTGTTATCAATCTGTACCTGACGATGCTGTTCTTGGCACTCGCACCAATTGTTGCAGTTATCGTTCGTATCGCGTCTAGAAGATTTCGGGCGATAAGCACCAACATTCAAACATCTATGGGAGAAGTAACACACGTTGGCCAGGAGACTGTGAACTTTTTCAAGACCCTTCGAGCTTTTGGTGGGGCAGACAATCAAGACAAAGCATTCCAGACTGCGAGTGAGAAGAATCGCAAGCAACATTTAAAGCTCATTGCAACCAAGGCTGTAAGCGCACAGTTCATTCAGTTGCTCGCAGCTCTGGCAATAGCCGTTCTCGTTGGAATTCTGTTCATAGATCAGGTATCAGGCGGGATGACTCCAGGACAACTGGTGACATACGTTGGTTTGGCTGGAGCTATGGCCAGTCCCATCAAGCGGTTGTCCGATGTAAATGCAAGAATTCAATTCGGGCTTGCGGCAGCGACAGAAATCTTTGAGCAAATAGACATGGATGCGGAGACAGACAAGGGAGAAGACACGCTACAACAGACTAAAGGGGCTGTCAGGTTTGACAATGTGTCGTTTCGGTACGCTTCAATGTCTCGCCCGTCGATTCAGGAAGTCTCGCTCAACATTGAGCCTGGACAGATTTTTGCGCTCGTTGGATCGACTGGTGGTGGAAAGACGACATTGATGGAATTGCTTGTTCGATTCTATGAACCCGATAGCGGCGAAATCCTGATTGACGGAAGGTCTATAGGCAACTTCACCAAAGAGTCGTTGAGACGGCAGATTGCGTTGGTAAGTCAGGAAGTCTTTCTCTTCAACGACACGCTTCGATCGAATATCACGCTTGGAGAACTTAGGAACGCCAGTGAGAAGCAATTACTTGGCGCTATACAGAGATCGAGGGTTAGTGAGTTTGTTGAACGTCTTCCAAAAGGATTGGACACCATCGTAGGAGATCGAGGATCAAATCTTTCCCAGGGGGAAAGGCAACGAGTCCTAATAGCACGTGCATTTCTAAAGGATGCGCCAATTCTCATTTTCGACGAGGCAACGTCTGCATTGGACGCTGAATCTGAGGCACTAATTCAAAAAGCACTTGCTGATGCGATGAAAAACAGAACTACCCTTGTCGTAGCGCATCGGCTGTCCACAATTGAAAATGCAGACACCATCGCCGTTATGGAAAAAGGACGCATTGTAGAAACCGGTTCACATGCTGAACTCTTGGCTAAGGAAGGGAGATATGCGTTTCTTCGCAGTACTCAGTTTGGAGAAAATCCCCATAAAAACACCTGAACACTCTAACGTTGGCTGGTGATTCGAATACGACCTTGAACCTGTATTCCGCACGTCAACCGTCCAAGTAGAACAACGAAACAGCATAAAGTGATTGTTCCGAGGCAATAGTTTTGGAGTCAATTCGAAACAAGATTGAACGTAGTTTCGACCAGTCGTGGTATTCAAAAGGATCTTGGACAAAAACCCTCACGCCGCTGTCATGGATATACGGGTTTCTTGCAAAGAGACGGCGTGTACGGTACATCCTGGGGAAACTGCCCGCTTGGAGCGCTCCGGTTCCAGTGTGCGTGGTAGGCAATATCACCGTGGGAGGAACTGGAAAGACTCCGTTGGTCGCGTGGCTGGCTTTATGGTTCGCTCGTCACAACATACGAGCCGGAATTGTCAGTAGGGGGCACGGTGGAAGAGCCGATTACCCGCTAGAAGTGTCAGCCAAAACTTCGTTTCGGGAGGCCGGGGACGAGGCTGTCATGCTTGCTCGACGTACAAAGTGTCCCGTCTTTGTGGACCGGGATCGAGCTAGAGCGGTGCAAAAACTGACCGAATTGCACAGCGTTGATGTTGTTCTCGCCGACGATGGGTTACAACACTATGCATTGGATCGCGATTTTGAGATCGCAGTCCTTGATGGAAAACGAAAGATAGGCAATGGAATGTTATTGCCCAGCGGTCCCTTAAGAGAATCAATTAGCCGACTGAGTACGGTTAACTGGATCGTCGCCAATGGTTGCAAGACTGGCTTGGTCAATGACGAATGGGTGATGCATTATCTTGTGACGGGATTGGTAAATGTTGCAGACGAAACAAGGCTGTCAATTAATGAGTTTCAGGATCGTTTCGGCACGCACGTGAAGTCGGTCGCAGGCATTGGAAATTCCACTAGGTTCGAGAAAACCCTTATGGAAGAGAACTTTACGGCCGATTTCAGGGCGTTTCGCGACCACCATGTATTCGCCGAATCCGACTTTCACGACTGGACGAATGAGGTCATAGTTTCAACTGAGAAGGATGCACAAAAGATTCGCGAGCTTAAATCGATTGCCCCAAGAACTTGGTATGCAGAGATTGACGTTAAGTTCGAGGAGGAAATCGACACTTTTTTGTTGAAAACACTCCAAGGTTGTGGGATGCAGATGGAGATTGATTCGTGAGCGGATTCAGCGTTGTAATTCCGGCTCGGTTTGGATCGACGCGATTGCCGGGCAAGCCTTTGATTGAATTGGCTGGCAAGACAATGATTGAGCGGGTTGCAGAACGTGCACTTCGCTCAGGTGCAAGCAAAGTCATCATTGCCACCGACGATAAGCGGGTGGTGGATGCAGTAAAACATCTGCCCGTCCAAGCGATGCTCACGTCCCAAAAGCATGTATCAGGTTCAGATAGGGTGCAGGAAATTGCTTCCCACAAAGAATGGGACTCTGGAGATGTTGTCGTCAATGTGCAAGGAGATGAGCCACTCATCCCCCCGGCTGTAATTGATCAAGTTGCTGACTTGCTCGAAGAAGACGATTCGTTTGCCGCGAGTACTCTTTCGGAACCCTTGCATAGCCTCGAAGAAGTACTCGACCCCAATATCGTCAAGGTCGTATGCGACCTAAGCGGTCGAGCTTTGTATTTCTCGAGAGCAGCAATTCCATGGGATCGAGACCAGTTTCCAGAGCAAGGAAGCTTTGATTCGCAGCCAGCCTGGAGACGACACATTGGAATCTATGCGTATAGAGTGGGGGCGCTCAATGACTTCGTTGTGATGCCCAAATCTCAACTAGAACGTATCGAATCTCTGGAGCAATTGAGGTTTATCGAAAACGGTTACTCAATCGTCGTTGCTGATGCGTGTGAACACATCCCTGCAGGTGTTGATACTGAAACGGATGTGATGCGGGTGCGTCAGGTTCTTCGGGATTGTCCGCAATAACCCTTGTTACCTCGGTGCCATTCTTATTCCACCGTCAAGCCTAATGGTTTGTCCGTTGAAATAGGAATTCTCGACGATTTGCTGAACTAGCATTGCGTATTCTCCCGGATCGCCGAGCCTTTTGGGAAATTGGACACTTTCAATCAATGGCAGCCTTACGCGGTCGGGTGCTCCACTCATCATGGGAGTCTCAAAGATCCCGGGAGCGATTGTGCAACAGCGAACGCCATCTCGGGCAAGGTCCCGAGCAATGGGAAGTGTCATGCCGATTACGCCGCCCTTGCTAGCGCTGTATGCGACTTGACCAATTTGACCCTCATAGCCAGCCACCGAGGCTGTATTAATGATGACTCCTCGTTCGCCTTCGTCCGTTACGGGGTCGTTTTTCTGCATTGCCGCAGCACATAGCCGCAATGTATTGAAAGTGCCAACAAGATTCACTTGAATGATGAAATTGAAGTTGCGCAGAGGCAGGGGACCATCCCGACCGACGGTTCGGGCAGCCGCGCCAATTCCGGCACAGTTGACATTAATGTGTATTTCCCCAAAGCGCTCCAATACGCCGTTTATTGCCGTTTGCGCTGATTCTTCGTCGGCAACATTGCAAGCAAACGCCGAGGCGTTCTCGCCAATTTCGTTGGCAGTTTGCTGGGCGAGCTCTTCATTTAGATCCAACAGTGCTACCTTTCCCCCGCACGCTATGATTTGTTCAGCTGAAGCTCTCCCCAGTCCTGAAGCCCCACCTGTTATCACGGCAACTTTGTTTTTTATGTCCACGGCAAATCCCCAGCGAGCACTTATGCAACAATCTTCGAAATTATAGGGTCGCCACCCGTGTGGGAACGTGCACCTTAAAGTGAGCTTCAGTGCTGCACATCTAGGTAATCGAAGCAACAGGAATCAAACGAATTCAGACTGTTGATTAGAGAACATTCTTGAATAGACCAGCTTCATTAGTCAAGTACAACACTTTAGGTGTTGATTCGACCGCACGGGAACTGATTCATGTTGCAGACAAGGATGAACTACTGGCCGCCAGTTCGAATGAGGAAACTTGCATCTATCTCGGTGGAGGTTCCAACGTCGTGCTGCTCAATCATCTGGATGCTCGCGTTATACGGGTGGAAATAAAGGGAATCTTCTACAACCGCTTGGAAGATGGATCAAACTTGCTACGTGTCGGAGCCGGAGAATGCTGGCACGAGTTGGTTCGGGCTACAGTGGGAAAGGGACTTCGAGGCTTAGAGAATTTGGCACTGATACCTGGAAGTGTCGGTGCCGCACCGTGTCAGAACATCAGCGCCTACGGTCGCGAGCTTTCCGAAGTACTACACAGCGTTGAAGTGTTCGATCGTTTTCAAAATTCGTTTCAAACGATCCCCAACGAGCAATGTCGCTTCCGTTATCGGGATAGTTTGTTCAAATCCTATTTTCCAGACCGCTATGTGATTTGCTATGTGAACTTAGTTCTAGGGGCACTAGAGCTTTCGGTGGAATACAAGGATGTAAAGGAGCATTTGGAGCAATGGCCGGTACATGCACTGTCGAGCCGCGCAATAGCCGAAAGCGTAGTTAGAGTAAGGAAACGCAAGCTTCCAGAGGTGCGATCCCATGGAAATGTCGGAAGTTTCTTTCAGAATCCGACGATTTCACGGCGAAAGTACGATTGGCTTCGAGCCAAAACTGAAATTCGAGGATTTGATCAGTCGGATGGTGTTAGAGTCCCGGCTGCTCGCCTCATAGAGGTCTGCGGCTGGAAAGGACGTCGAATCGGTGACGTACAGGTTTGGCACAGACAGCCGCTCGTACTGGTCAATCGAGGCACGGCTAAAGGTTCAGACTTTCTCGAGCTAGCCAAACGCATAGCCGGTGACGTGCACAGCAAATTCGACATTGAACTTGCCTTGGAACCAATAGTCCTAGGCCAAGATTCCTAGCTAATGCGAATAACCAAGTCTCTAGGAAATCTCGATTGTGCCCTGGGGCTTGGCGTCTACGCTCTCCCTGAGCTGATTACGAGGATCGTTGCTCGCTCTGGAAGCGTCATCATCGTCGTCCTGTCCGTTGCTTGAATCCAACTCTGTTTCGGTGCCTGCATCTAGGGTGTGATCGGTTGATTCACTCTCGGGTGGAATGAATGAAGCAGTTGAGTCTTGCAATGCTTCGCCTGAATCCAGCTCTTCTGTCGATGACTGCACAAGTGTGTTCGTATTTGACTCGGAGCGTTCTTCGATAGCGTCAGCGCCTGATATTGATTCGGCTCCCTCTTCACCGACTGAAACCGCTTCTGTTTGTTCCGATTCGTGACTTTCGGTACTTAGCACAACTTGCTCGGTAACAAAGACTGATTGCTCTACGTCTGTTGTGGGACTATTGGAATCTTGGACTTCGTGGTCAGGTTCTGAAGATCTCGTTGTAGATTCCGAGTGTTGCTTGGAACTACCTGAACTGATCCTCTTCGCACTATCAGATCTTGTTCGAGAAGTTTGAGACCCTTGAGCGTTTCGAGCGTCTTGGCTACTACTTGATGGTCTTTGCCGTTGTTGTTTCTGTTGCTCTAGACCTTGGTCGACAACTGCCTCGGTTGTATCGTCGGATTTCCGTTGTGATCTTGTTCTAGACCTTTGGTTGTCCCTAGTTCGCTTGTCGGACTGCGCCGTTTCTCGTGCTGACGACTCAGAGGATCTACGCTGTGTTCGTGCAGATTGAGGTCTATTGGAAGCCGCGGTTGCTTTTGGTTTTTCTCGTGGAGCGTCAGCAGAAGTTGATCTCGATGAGGAGGTTCTTTCTGCGGTTGCTCGTTGAGGTCGCTGTCTTCGGCCCGCGCCTGTTTTCGCCGTTGGTCTAGTTTGGCGTTCCTTGGTCGGTGCTCGTTCTCTAGTACGTCTACGAGCAGTTGGTTCATTCGAGGAAGTTTCAGCAACCATGAACAACCGTCGATGTAAGTAGCCTAGCATTTGCCCAACACCCACAATGGCTTGTCTGAAGGGATTTGTCGAAGTGCGTCGTGAGTCTTGCCGAGCGGACCGACCGTCGGACTTGGAAGAAGATCTCGATCGACTGCGTCGACTCTTGTTCGTTTTCTCAATATCGGACCGTGATACGGCAGCGGTCTCAATCGATTTTGCCGGAGATGCTCTTGTCCCGTTCCTTTTTCTATCCTGTTGAGAACCACTTGCCTTGCCCTGTGCGTAGCTTTCGGTTTCGCGCGGTTTGTTGCTGTGCTGACTTCGATACGAGTGCGTGACGTAGGTTGAATTGTCGTCATCGAGATCTGGAATGATCTCAATCGTAGACTTCGACTGAATCTCAAGTACGCTAAGATGCGAACGCAGTTCGTTAGTGAGGAAAGCGGCGACATCAGGTGTTACATGTGTTCGAATTTTTGTGACTTTCTTGTCGTAACACTTTGCTTCAAGTTCGTGAAAAATATGGTGGGCAATAGAAGAAACAGTACGAATTCTCCCGTAACCGCTACAAGTGTCGCACTTCTCGAACGCCGTATCGTAGATTGAAGACTTGGTTCGACGACGTTGAAGTTGCATCAGGCCGAATTTCGAAATAGGTTCGCACTTTGTGCGATGCCTATCCTTTTGGCAGGCACGTTCGACTCTTTCCTGAACTTTTCGGATGTCATCTTCCGAGTTCATGTCGATGAAGTCCACGACAACCAATCCGCCAATGTCTCTCAGGCACAGTTGATTGAATAACTCATCAACTGCTTGAAGATTGGTGTTCAGAACCATGTCCGAGAAATTGTTCTTATACTTGGATTTCGCTGAATTTACATCCACGGCCAAGAATGCTTCGGTCGGATCAAGAACGATTTGACCTCCTGACGGCAGCGTGACCTGACGGTCAAACACACGATTGGATTGCTTCTCGATCTTGTTGCGAGTGAAGAGCGGCAAAGCATCTTCATAAAGCAAGATCTTGCCTTCGAAATCTGGCATGAAATTGTTCACAAAATCAACGGTTTGCTGGTAAACCTCTTCGTCATCGACAAGGATTTCCTCGATTTGTGCATGTAGGTTGTCGCGCAACACGGTATTGACCATGTTGTTCTCTTCGTATAGCAATCTGGGCGCCTCGGATTGCTTGTACGCCTGATTGATCAGGTCGAGCAACTGGATGCACTCGTTGACATCTTGCTGCAAGGTCTTCATATCTTTGCCACCAGCCGAAGTGCGAACAACAAGCCCTGCATCCTTCGGAAGTGAGACTTTGGACAGAATCCGGTTCATTTCCTCCCGTTCAGGCCCGGTGATCATCCTAGAGATGCGGTTTCGAGGACGATTGGTAGTGAAAACGATGTGCTGCCCGTGCAATTGGATTCGTGTAGTGAGCGACGCGCCTTTGTCGGCTCGGGAGTCCTTGTCGACTTGCACCAGCACGTCGTCACCGACTTTGACGTAGTCAGAAATGCGTTTTTCAGAGGGAGCACCATCCGAAAAATCGGACGGCCTGGTAAGAGGTTCAACCCGGGAGAGTGCTAGCAGACCTTGTTTGACATCTCCATAGTCGACAAAAGCGGCATTGAGCTCATCTTTAACTGCAGAGACCTTTGCTTTGTAGATGTTGCCTTGGAGAGGTCGGTTATTGTTGTGCTCGATGTGGAGGTCATGCAATACCGTTGGGCTCGAACCTTCGTTAGTAGTGACTACAGCGACACGCACTTCTCGAGCTGGAAGCACATTGATTAAAATTTTCTTCATGGTTTCGAACATCCTTCATGGTCGTCTCGAAACCTGTCTGTCGAAAGGGAACTGTTACATTAGTTGATACCTGAAGACCATGATTCACCACTGTGTGCTTGTATCAACAAGATGAAGTCCATCTTGTACGGTTCGTCGAGTCTGATCAACGTTGCGGAACCAGGCTTAAACGTCCAAGCTGGTTCGTTTTCCCACCGATTATGTGGATGAAATGTAGAGTGTCTGGTCACGACATTCTCTGTTCAATAGGGTAGTCTTCAGTTTCACCTTACAAGAACAATTCTGTCTCGGCGAATTCTAGGTTTCGAAAAATCTGTTGTTATGTTTAGTAACGCGAAAAATTGCGTTCACATGCGAAAATCCCTTGATTTACACGTCGCAAAAGAGCAATCAGTGTCTTCGAGGCGGTAGCTGCGCCTTGTTGTACGAAATCTATATTTCAGCTACCCGGAATCGTCCGAAGGACGCCTCCCAACCAAGCTTTCGCAATTTGGTGAATAATCATACAACATTTTGATACAAAATGGAACAGTTTGCCAAAAGTGAACGCTTTCATGCTCTTAACCAGCGCTATTGGCCTTACTACATGAAAGTTCAGAGAAATCATTAGTCAGATGCCGGTCCGGTACATAACCGTCAATGATCATGTAGGCCAGCGGCTGGACAATTTTCTTATACGCGAATTGCGTCCAGTCCCAAAACGCCGCATCATGCAGATGATCCGCCGGGGCGAAGTGCGAGTCAATTCAAAGCGTGCTCGAGTAGGATTGCGTCTCGAGGAAGGAGACCGCATACGTGTACCTCCGATAGTCCGTGAGGAACCACCGGACAAGGACATTGGCGATTCTCTAAAGGCTCATGTCCGAGAACGGGTGATCTTCGAGGATGATCGCCTGATCATTGTCAACAAACCGGTTGGACTTGCCGTCCATGCTGGAGGGACCATTCAAGTCGGCTTAATTGATGTCGTTCGATCGATTTATGAATCGGATCGCATCGAACTAGCGCACCGAATAGACAAGGATACTTCTGGTTGCGTAGTCATGACTCGAACCCGAGTTGCACTACTGGAAGTACACCATGCATTCAATCAAAAACTCGTTGAAAAACACTACGATGCAATCGTCTTCGGACAATGGCCCGAAAATTGCGCTCGAATTGATTTGGCAATTCGACGATTCTCAATGCCCAATGGAGAGCGACGGGCTGAAATCGACTCATCGGGACGGGAAGCTTTGACAGAATTTTCTATAAAGTCTCGTTGTCCTTCAGCTACGTGGCTGGATGCTGTACCCATTACGGGAAGAACGCACCAGATTCGAGTTCACGCGGCAAGTACTGGACATTTTGTACTAGGCGATCCGAAATACTCACGAGCAAATAGCTCCATCAAAGTTCCACGCATGCTGCTCCACGCTTCCTCAATCACCTTTGCAAAGGGACCAAGGGTCCAAGCACCACTGGATCAATCATTTACCGAGTGCTGGCATCGATTGTGTCAAGAGGATTGATCCCAAGTAGTCTAAGAAAGCTCGCAGTCTTGATAAGTGGCAGACCAACCAGTGCCGATGGGTCGTCGGAACAAACCGATTCAAACAAGAGAGGTGCATGCCGTTCAGATTTAATTGCGCCGGCACAGTCGAATGGTTTATCTAGGTCTACGTAGCGCTCGGCTTCGCCTGGAGTGAATTCTCTGAATTTGATAGTAGTGGATACCACGTCCCCAAAAATCTTCCCATCGGGAGCACGTACGCAAACCGCTGTTTCAAACCGCACCAAACTTCCTGGATAGCGCATGAGACAGGCCAGTGCGTTCTCTCGATTGCCCGGCTTGGTCAAGATTTCGCTATCGCATACACCAACTTGATCACTCCCGATGACAACGCAACCTGGATTAAGGTCGGCAACAGTTTCCGCTTTCAGCTGTGCAAGGCGCATAGTTAGGTCGTAAGCAGATTCATTCGAATGTTGAGTCTCGTCGATATGCGCGGGAACTACACGAAAGGAATAGCCCAAAGACTGGAGCTGTTCGCGACGATACGGAGACATTGTTGCCAGTATTAGCTGCACATCTACCCCGACCAAGGGAGAAGTAGCCATTATCACCCCTGAAATGAGCTGGAGCAATCATCAAACTGATTTGACAATATACTCGAATCCTCCTAATATCCGCGCCAAAGCAGACTTCCCTTGACCGCATGGTCGCACTTGTGCCCCGCGAATTAGCTAGATCCAATAGGATTTGGCAAGGGAAAATTCCAATTGCGTCATTCTCACGTTTGCACGAAGTACTTGGCAAACAAGACGGAGATGTGAGAGTTCGCTTGGAGTTTTCGTACGACGAAAACGGTCGTGTCCGCATCATTGGACAGGTAGCCGCCCCAGCGGAACTCACGTGCTATACCTGCATGAAGACCATGGACACAAATGTAACTGCAGAAATTGACATGTGTGTAGTTGACAGCGAACGCGAGGCGAGGGAGATTTTTGCAGATTTCGATGCGGTTGTTCTGCATGACGGACCGACGACAATTGAAGAACTGGTGGAGGATGACATACTCTTGAGCGTTCCAACAAACGTGTGTGCACACGGGGAGTCCTGTACTAATCGTCCGCAGTCTTTTGTCGGCAGCCCGGAGAAGAAATATCGTCCGTTTCAACAGATTGGCCAAGTGGTCAAAGTAGCTGAAGAGTCTTGACTGAACAACTCGCAGATTGAGGAGTAGCCATGGCCGTACAACAAAATCGAACAACTCGCTCAAAGAGAAACTTGCGTCGCTCTCATCATCGCATCGCCAAGCCAACGCTCTCGGAGGATGTACTCTCGGGCGAAGTGCATCGACGTCACCACATCACGGAAGACGGTTACTACCGTGGCCGCAGAGTCGTTGACACCACAGAAAAAGTATCTGACGACGAATAGTCTCAATATCACGTAGTCCGCTCCCCAGATATGGCGGATTCTTGCAATATCGGTGTCGACACGTTGGGGTCGGAGACTCCAACTAGTGAGATCATCCATGGTGCATTGGACTTTGCGCAAATACAAACCGATTGCGCAATCACTTTTGTCGGTAGGAAAGATGAATTGCAACAGGCCAAGGACTTTGGTCACTCAGTCGTTGTTTGCCCAGACTCCGTATCGCATTACGAATCGTTAGTCGGAGTGCTTAGGCACAACCGAAGCTCTTCAATGAAAGTCGGACTTGAACTGTTGTCGACTGGAGAGATTGACGGTTTTGTGAGCACAGGGGATACTGCTGCATTGATGGCTTTAAGTAGGCAAGTCCTTCCGATGCTGCCTAGCTTTGACCGACCGGCAATCATTAAACGCTTCGACGGTAGGCAACAGCCTTATTGGATGTTGGATCTCGGAGCAAATGTTGTTCGCAAGAAATCCTGGCTTTTACAATTCGCGCAAATGGGAAGTGCTTACGCAACGGCGGTGGGATCAGTAGCTCGGCCTCGAGTTTCTCTTTTGAACATTGGGTCGGAAGCGCGAAAGGGCCCACAGATTCTGAGAGAGACAGCGAGTGATTTATCGAAAACGGCTAATCTCAACTTTGTAGGGTTTGTGGAGGCTGACCGTCTGTTTGACGGAAGTTCGGATGTTGTGGTGACCGATGGGTTTTCCGGTAATGTTGCATTGAAGTCGATTGAAGGTGCAACACGGATTGCTCATCACTTTATTGATCAGGAATTGCATACCGCTGGACTCAATGAGAGCGAAGTAGCAAGGTCTGTTGCGCAAGAGGTTCGAGAAAAGTTGAACGCTCAGGCGTACAACGGTGCAAGTCTAATAGGATTGAACGGTGTGGTAGTCAAGAGTCACGGAAGAACCGACAGAATTGGAATTGGTGCAGCCCTTCAATTGGCAAGAGAAGAAATCCAGGCTCGGGTGCCTGAGCACTTAAGACGCGACCGTTAGCACACGGAGGTACTAGAGAACGTGACAAAGGCTTATATTTTCCCCGGGCAAGGCTCGCAATCTGTAGGTATGGTAGATGACTTTCTTGACGCGAGCAGCGCTTTCTCCAATCGTCTGAAAGAAGCTTCGGACCTTATCGGCTTCGATTTGACTGCAATTGTGAAGAACGGCCCCGTCGAGGAATTGAATCGAACCGAAATTACTCAACCTGCTCTTCTTGCAACGTCGGTTGCGATGTGTGAGCATTTCCTGGCGGAAGGTGGACCCTCAGCGGAGCTACTAGCCGGACACAGCGTTGGAGAGTACTCTGCTTTGGTCGTGAGCGGTGCGTTTACGTTTTCGGATGGTGTCGCGCTTGTTCATCATCGAGGACGTCTGATGCAACAAGCTGTCCCGAAAGGCGAGGGACTTATGGCGGCGGTCATCGGGTTGGACGATCACGTAGTCGAAGAGATTTGCGCTGAGATTGATGGTGTGGTTTCTCCAGCAAATTACAACTCTCCTGGACAGCTTGTAATTGCGGGAAGTGCCAAGGCGGTTGAAATCGCGTCGGATCGATGCCAAGAAGCCGGAGCGCGTAGAGTAATACCGTTGGAGGTTAGCGTTCCCAGTCACTGTGATCTCATGAACTCCGCTTCTGAGGGTCTTGTGGACCTGTTGAATGAAGCTTCTATTCAAACTCCGCGGGTACCCATTTACCAAAATGTGAATGCTCGGCCGTCCACGGATCCGGATGAGATTCGGAACGGCTTGATTGAACAGGTTAGATCGCCTGTACTTTGGACAGAGTGCATAAGATCAATGATTCGAGACGGAGCAACAGAGTTTTTTGAATGCGGACCCGGACGGGTACTGTCCGGTCTTATGAGACGAATAGACAGATCCGCCCAGACGGTAGCTCTTGGTGACTTCAGCTCATTCATGAAGCAAGTAGAGATGTTCAAGTGACAACGCAAAGAACTGCACTTGTTAGCGGTGCCAGCCGAGGGATAGGGTCGGCAATCGCGTGCCGACTAGTGAAAGATGGCATCTTTGTCTACGGGACAGCAACCACTGACGAAGGAGTTGAATCGATAAACGATGCACTTGGAAGCGACGGTAGTGGCCTAAAAATGGTTCTTCCGGACGAAGAATCCATTTCAAGCGCACTAGGAGCAATTTCTGATGCTAATCGGACTGTCGAGATTCTTGTTAACAATGCAGGAATCACACGCGACAACCTTTTCATGCGCATGTCCGACCAAAATTGGCAAGACGTATTGGACACTAACCTGACTGGAATCTTCCGTGTGACCAAGAGTCTTATCCGATCGATGATGCGGCAACGTTGGGGCAGAATCGTGAATTTGGGCTCGGTTGTTGGACAAGCCGGAAATCCGGGTCAGGTCAACTATTCAGCGACAAAAGCTGGAATTGAAGGGTTTACTCGTGCACTGGCACTCGAAGTGGCTAGCCGCGGTGTAACGGTGAACTGCGTAGCTCCAGGCATGATCGAAACTGACATGACTTCCGACCTGCCAGAGTCGGTTACTGACAATCTGAAATCTCGTATTCCGTTGGGTCGATTAGGGCACCCTGAGGATGTTGCAGGTGTAGTTTCCTTCTTGGTAAGCGAGGATGCTTCATACGTAACGGCACAGACCCTGCATGTGAATGGTGGAATGCTTGCAACGTAAAATATATGGAGGAGGATTCAATAAAATACTCCTCCCCCAAATACCCTCAATCGACACTTTACGGAGAGACACAAGCGAATGAGCGATATCGACGAACGCATTAGGCGATTAATAGCTGAGCAACTGAAGAGCGACGTGAGCGAAGTCAAGGACGATGCATCGTTTGTGGACGATCTCGGCGCAGACTCTCTCGATACCGTGGAGCTGGTAATGGCGCTCGAAGAGGAATTCGAGACCGAAATTCCAGATGAGGATGCCGAAAACATAACCACTGTGCGTGAAGCGATCGATTACATCAAGAATCAAGTTGGGGATGATAACTAGCAGAAGGATCTTCACATTAGGTGTAAGGACACTGTATTTCTTGGCGATACCGCTCGTAATCGCTCAAGTTTCGAAATGAGCTTGATCGGGCTTTCTCGATGAGCAGACGACGCGTAGTCGTTACCGGACTAGGTGCAATAACTCCGATCGGCAATTCAGCCGATGAGTTGTGGAGCAATGCCTTGAAAGGCAAGAGCGGTGTTGCTCCGATACAGTCCTTTGACACGACCGGTCAAAGGGTGCACATCGGTGCCGAAGTCAAGGATTTCGACCCTTCCCAGTACATGGAAGAGCGCGAAGCCCGCCGCTATGACCCATTCATTCAGATTGGGGTTGCCGCGGCTGCTCAAGCCATAGAACAAGCTGGCTTAGCACACAGTCCAGACCTAGACCGAGTAGGAGTTGCCATAGGGTCTGGCATCGGCGGCATACAGACCATTTCTGAACAGCATGAAGTCGTGATAACGCGCGGGCCTCGTCGCGTGACACCATTCTTCGTTCCCTCCAGCATTGTGAACTTGATCGCTGGAAAGGTCTCCATCGACTACGGTTTTGCTGGTCCCAACATAGCAATTGTGACTGCGTGCACGACAGGAACTCACAACATTGGATTTGGATTTCGCACTATTCAGCACGGAGAAGCGGATGCGATGGTGGTTGGGGGATCCGAATGGTCGACTTCGCCGCTCACAATAGCGGGATTCGCATCCATGAAAGCTCTTTCGACGCGAGTGGATGACCCCGAAAGTGCAAGTAGACCTTGGGACAAGGGCCGAGATGGTTTTGTCTTGGGCGATGGCGCGGGAGTTATTGTCCTAGAATCCTATGAGCATGCCATGGGGCGTGGTGCAGAAGTCCTTGCAGAAGTCTCAGGTTTTGGAATGAGCGCGGACGCACATCACATCACCAGCCCTCCTGAAGATGGAAAAGGTGCGATCACCTCGATGAAGTTGGCATTGCAAGATGCGGATGTTGCTCCGAAGGAGATTGACTACATCAATGCTCACGGCACTTCGACACCTTTAGGCGATGTTGCCGAAACTAGGTCGATCAAGGCCGTCTTTGGGGATGATACCCGTGTTCCAATCAGTTCAACCAAATCGATGTTTGGCCATCTCTTGGGGGCGGCTGGTTCGGTTGAGGCCATTGTCTCGATAATGTCACTGAAGGACCAATCGATTCACGCAACGATCAATCTTGATGACCCAGACGACGAATGTGATTTGGACTATGTTCCGCACGAGTCTCGTCAAACAAGTCTGAACCTGGTACTTAGCAATTCATTTGGATTTGGTGGAACAAACGGTACGCTCGTTTTCCGCAGGGTCTGAGAGTGAATGGCGCGGCGGTTTGTGATTGCAAACACCTTAGGAGTACTGGCAGCTGTCGGGCTGGTTCTGGGTGCGGTCGTCTACTTCAACGGTTGGAAGACGAGCGAACTGGAGCTGGATCGTGAGGTCTTGTTTGTAGTTCAACCCGGTGACTCGTTTCAGCATGTAGCTGCGGAATTAGAAGACTCAGGACTCATCAATCGACGCCGTCTGTTCCGCATCCTGGGACTATTGAACGGAGACCTTGCCTCCATTCAGGCAGGCGAATACTCATTCGCTCAGACAACAAACCCTGTTTCCGTTTTGGAAAAGCTCACTTCTGGAGACGTGGTCAAGCGTCAGATTCGATTACCGGAAGGCGGAACGTTTCGTCAGTTCAAAGAAATCTTGCAGTCGGAATCTAAGCTTGCCTTCGATATTGATTCCATCACGGTAAAGGACATTTTGGAATTCTTGGGAGAGTCGGGCGAGCACAAGAGGTTTGGGGAAGGCTGGTTCTTCCCGGATACCTACGTCTTTCAGATGGGAGACAGTGCGTCCGATGTCTTGAGAATTGCACATGATCGGATGGTGGAATCTTTGGATGGAACATGGAAGTCAAGAACTCCATGTGAAGACATTTCAAGTGAATACGACCTTTTAATTCTGGCTTCTCTGGTTGAAAAAGAAACCTCGAGGAAAGACGAAAAACCTCTTGTTAGTGGAGTATTTACTCGGCGACTTGCGAAAGAAATGAAGCTACAGGCTGATCCCACTGTCATTTATGGATTAGGCGCCGAATTTGATGGAGATCTGAAAAGAGAACACTTGCGTCGACCCAATGAATACAACACGTACGTGAACTTGGGTTTGCCGCCAACTCCCATCGCAGCTCCTTCATCGGAGTCGCTGCATGCCGCAGCTCATCCTGCACCAGGCGACGCGCTGTTTTTTGTGGGTAGAGGAGACGGCACAACACATTTTTCCTCCACTCTAAAAGAACACAATGAAGCCGTTGAACGATATCAGCTGGGCGAACGAGACTGAGCTGTGCGCGGCAGGTTTATTACTGTTGAAGGCATCGAAGGGGTCGGAAAGTCAACTATCGTTCCATTCGTTCAACAGAAACTTGAGGCTGAAGGTCGAATTGTCCATGTCACTCGCGAGCCCGGAGGCACCAAGCTAGCGGAAGCCGTACGCGACCTACTCTTGTCCGACTGGGCTGAGACTATCCTCCCTCAAACCGAACTCTTGCTCATGTTTGCATCCCGAGCACAGCATGTCTCCACTGTGATTGAACCAACTTTGCAAGCGGGAACAGATGTAGTTTGTGAACGATTCACTGATGCTTCGATGGCATATCAGGGCGGAGGAAGGGGGATAGAAGATTCGTTTATAGAGTCTCTAGCTCAGCTAACTCACGGTGAAACTTCACCAGACTTGACGCTCTATTTGGATTTGGATGTGGAGGAGTCGTCGTTTCGAACTCAAAATCGTCGCAAAGATAGGATCGAACAAGAAGATCTAGATTTCTTCCAACGTGTTAGAAACGCATATCGCAAGCTTGCTTCGAAACACCAAAGAATAGTGACCATCGATGCGAGCCGATCTCTTCAAGAGGTTGAGTCCTCAGTCGCCACGGCCCTTGCTGGATTGAACAAATAGACCGATGGACCCGTTACCGCCCTGGTTCAATCGTTCTCTGCAGAAAGTGTTGGAATCCGCGGAGACCGAACGATTGCATCATGCGCTGCTTGTCGACACTCGTCCAGGTTGGGGTGCTGAGAAATTTGTTGCCGCATGGGTGTCCGCCCTGATTGGTATCGAAAAAGACCCTCGCGAGTCTGCGCATCCGGACATTCGTTGGATAAGACCAGAAGGATCTATATTGAAAGTCGATCAGATGAGGGATCTGATCGACTTCGTGAGTCTCTCCGTTCAAGTTGCGTCACGCAAGATTGTGGTTGTTGAGTCATTCGAGACTGCGAACATTGCTGCGTCAAATGCCATTTTGAAGTCATTGGAAGAACCACCGCCAAACACGCACCTAATTCTCATTACAAATGCCATCGATTTGTTGTTGCCGACTATTAGAAGTCGATGTCAAAGAATTTCTCATGAATTTGGTACTGAGACGGAGTGTCGAGAGTGGTTGGTCGAACAGGGCCTGACTGCGGAAAGTGTTGAAGAACTGGCGGCTGAGTTTGGCTATTCTCCCTACAGCATTCTTGAAGCGAGTGAACAGAAGTTGGCATCCTTGCGGACTCGTTTGATGAGCACTTGGAGAGAATCAGAGAAGACCTTGCAGTTGGCGGAAGGACTCAAGAATGAGGAAATTGACCTACTACTCGTCAGATGGATGCGAATTGCCGAAAGATTTGCGATACGAGGAACAAACTCTCGCATTCATCTATTTTGGGACGACCTAATCGCTGCTCGTCGAGCTTTTAAGGAAGTAGGAGCTTTAAATAAGCAGCTTCAGCTTGAACGCCTCTTGATCAAGTGGTCTGATCTGGCTCCGTAGGAATTTACGCAGCCTGTCTGAATGCTTCGCGGGTTAGGTTGCGAATGCGTTCTTCCTCGACAAGGACGTTGTCCTCAATACGGACTCCGCCAAAGGGCATCAACTTCTCCACTTTCTTCCAGTTTATGTCCCTGTTGTCCGACATGGGACCTAGAAGAATCGGTATCAGGTAGATTCCGGGTTCTACGGTGAAGACCATACGTGGAGATATCTCCCTCAAGAGGCGCAACGACGGAAACCGTTCGGGTGGATTCTCTGCGTTGCCTTCTTCATCAATGATGTGACCTCCTAAGTCGTGGGTCTGCAAACCTAATAGGTGCCCTGTACCGTGTGGGTAGAAAACATCAGTCAATCGTTGTTCATAGGCAGCAGTGGCAGAACAAGTGATTAGGCCGCATTCCGCCAGAGATTCTGCAACCAGCTGGTGGGCTCGTTCGTGAAATTCCAAAAAAGTCGAAAAGGACTTTAGCTCGCGGATTAGTTGTTGTTGAAACTCGTTGACAGACCGAACCAGTTGGTCGTAATCATTTCCTTCTTCACGAGCATAGGAACGGGTAATGTCCGCATGGTAGCTCTGGTACTTTGCTCCTGCATCAATGAGCAGACTACGCACGCTTGAAGGAGGAGCAAGATCGTAGTGTTGGTAGTGCAGTGTGCTTGCGTGCTCGTTTAATCCCACAATATTTGGATACGGAAGTTGGCTTTCGACTTGCTTGCTAGCTGTCAAAAATGCAATGTGAATGTCGAACTCGCTTGAATCGCTGAAGAATGCCTCTCTCGCGGCTAAGTGTCCTTTAACTCCCATGGCAGTTGCTTTTTCCATGTTTTCTATTTCAAACGGCGTCTTAAACGCACGACGGTACGCCAATTGATTAAGTAGTGTCTGTGTTGGCGGTTCCACATTAGAAATTGCCAAGTAGTTCGATGGTTCTGGCCCGATGTAAGCGATGCGGCGATTGCCCTGCACCGATAACTTGCAGGCTTGCTCCAAGTCCTTCAACGACGTGTGGACCCGATGCTCAAAATTCTTGGCTAGATGAGGGGGAATTGACGATGGTAGGTACCAATAGTCTTCGGGGGTATACCAGTGCAGTTCGGGTTCTGAATCCACATTGACAATTAGAACGCAGTGTTCGCATTGATCGAAAACTGTCCAACGCAGAAAGTGCGGATTGGCGTGGAAGGGAGGAGACTGGTCATCGGAATAGTAGAAGGGGGCATCTCCCGCAGCAATCATCGCGGAATCGTAGTTATTTTGGGAAAGCAGCTCTTTCCATTCGTCCGTGAGCGCAATAAGTTGGTCTTCGTATTTGTCGTTCACCTTGCAGAATCTTCCGTGTTCGATTGGTGGTTTCTGAATTGTATTGAGCCAATAATCTGATGCGACCGTGTGGCTTTAGCACCAATTGAGGAGACCCGAATGGTTCTCAAGCGAATGAATAACGAGAGTCAGGCGGTTTCTATGCGAATTTCTGAGTTGTCAAAAGGCGTTTTAGGTGCCTGTGTAAAATTCGGCTAGAGATACACGAATCTGGGGAGTTCTTGTGAGTAGCTACACCTTCGCCGCACCTACTTCAATTGATGAAGCTCTTTCCGTCCTTGCGAATTCGTCTCGGAGAGGCGAACGAGCTCAAGTTTTGGCGGGAGGCACTGACGTCATCGTTCAGATGAGATCGTTCGACAACGAGCCCCGTTTGCTTGTCGATGTCAAGAAGCTTGCTGAAACAAACGAAGTCAGTATTGGCGAGGATGAAGTATTCATAGGATCTGCTATAGCTTCTGGCGTGCTGAACGAGAATGACGAACTTAAGCGCATGTTTCCGGGCTTGCTAGAGTCGGCCGATTTGATTGGTTCCACTCAGATTCAAGGTCGAGCCAGCATTGGGGGAAATTTGTGCAATTCTTCTCCTGCAGGAGACACTATTCCTGCCTTGATAGTCAACTCGTCAGTGTGTGTAATCGCCAACAGCAATGGCAATCGGGAAGTTCCAGTTGAGGACTTCGTGACGGGTGTTGGCACAAACTGCATGTCGGCAGAAGAATTTTTAATTGGCTTCAAAATTCCACGACCACCGGCGCGAACGGGTGACGCATATTTGAGATTCATTCCACGTACAGAGATGGACATTGCTGTTGCGGGCGCTGGAGTTTCGGTAACGTTCGACGATAGTGGAGTATGCACTAGAGCTCGTGTAAGCATCGGTGCTGTGGCTCCAACGGCATTGCTTGTGGCAGACGCAGCAAACGCTTTGATTGGTACTCAGGTAGACGATTCGGCTCTGCGAGCCGCGGAAGCTGCTTGTAGTGCGGCTGCGTCACCAATCACTGACAAACGAGGAACTGTCGAATACCGCAGGAAGGTGGTGGGCGTGTTGTGCCGGCGTGCCGGAACGATTGCACGCGACAGGGCGCTGGCGTAAATTTCAGCGACTAGTAACAAGAACAGAGGGATTAAGGGACGATGAAAAAGGTACACGTTTCGACAACTGTCAACGGCCAACCGGAAGAAGCTTTATGTGAAGTACATCAGTCGTTGTTGGACTTGCTGCGCGACGAGCTAGGACTTACAGGTACCAAGGAAGGATGCGGAACCGGTGATTGTGGAGCATGCACAGTTCTTTTGGACGGCAGATTGGTTTGTTCGTGTTTGGTTCTTGGCGTCGAGGCGGAAGGCAAGGAAGTTACCACGATTGAAGGTATCGCGGATCCGGATAGATTGCATGTTGTTCAACAGAAGTTCCTTGAACATGCGGCACTTCAGTGCGGAATTTGCACGCCAGGCTTTATAGTCGCAGCGAAGGCTTTGCTTGACAAGAATCCGGACCCGGACGAAACAACGATTCGATACTGGTTGGCTGGTAACTTGTGCCGTTGTACGGGTTACGACAAAATTGTTCGAGCCGTTCAGGACGCCGCGCAAGAATTGGCCCAAAGTAGTTAGGACAGGAGAAAACCATGGCAGAAGCATTAGATTTGAAAGCAATCGGCACACGTCCGATTCGTCCGGATGGCGTTGACAAAGTTACGGGTCGCGCCAATTTTGGTGCGGACATGGCATTGCCTGGGATGATTCACGCAAAGGTGCTGAGAAGCCCCTACGCTCATGCGCGCATTAAGAGCATCGACCTATCCAAGGCTTTGGAATTGGACGGGGTTTTTGCAGCGATTTGTGGACGCGATCTTCCCCAAGAGGGCGCAAATGACCTAAGCATCAACATTCTCGCTCGCGAGAAGGCTTTGTATCACGGTCATGCGGTTGCCGCAGTAGCTGCAAGTTCGGCTGCCTTGGCTGACCGCGCACTCGATCTCATCGAAGTTGACTATGAAGAGCTGGATCCTGTCCTGACCATCGATGATGCAATCGCGAACGGAGCTACGTTGGTCAACGAAAACATGTACACAAATGGTGATCGATCCCAGCCGCCCAGCAACGTCGCTGCACAGCAAAAGTTCGAAAGAGGCGACGTGGATAAAGGATTTTCAGAAGCCGATGTTGTAGTCGAGGAAGAGTATCGAGTTCCCACGGCACATCAAGGCTACATCGAACCCCATGCGTGTATCGCGGACATCAACGAAGCAGGTCGTGCGACCGTTTGGTGCTGCACACAGGGACAGTTCGATGTACGAAGCATGACGGCTGGCGTGCTCAATAAGAAAGTATCCGATATCAAAGTGATTCCATCGGAGATCGGAGGTGGATTTGGCGGAAAGACAACCATCTATCTGGAACCTGTCGCAGTGAAACTCTCCGAGATGTCCGGTCGACCAGTGAAGATGGTCATGAATCGCGAAGAGGTCTTCCGAGCTACCGGGCCAACTTCGGCAACTCTGTGCCGCATAAAGGTTGGTGCGAAGAGAGACGGAACAATAACCGCTGCCACCGCGTGGTTGGCCTATGAGGCCGGTGCGTTTCCCGGTGCTCCAGTGGGACCGGGATGCATGTCTGTTTTAGCGCCTTACAACCTTGAAAACTTGCGAATCGAAGGTCTGGATGTATTGGTCAACAAGCCCAAAGTGGCTGCGTAGCGGGCGCCCGGCGCACCTCAGTCGTTGCCCGCCATGGAGTGCACCATCGCCGAGATTGCCCGAAAGATCGAAATGGACCCACTCGACCTTAGGCTTAAGAATGCCGCTGATGAAGGTACGGTGGCTCCGTATGGACCGAAATTTCCCCCAATCGGATTGGTGGAATGTCTCAAGGAAGCGCGGAAACATCCAAACTATCTGAGTCAGAAAGGCGAAGGAGTGGGGCGAGGAGTCGCGGTCGGCTTCTGGTTCAACATTGGCATGCAATCAAGTGCGGAGGTCAGGATCGCCGAGAACGGTGCGGTCACCATCATGGAAGGAAGCCCCGACATTGGTGGATCTCGTGCGTCAATGTGTCTTATGGCTGCTGAGACGTTAGGAGTTTCCTACGACACCATCAACGCCCATGTTGGTGATACTGAAGCGACCGGATTCTGCAATGTGACTGGCGGCAGTAGGACTACGTTTGCCACTGGATTGGCAGTAGTACAAGCATGTGAAGACATCATCGCGCAATGTAAGGAACGAGCTGCGTTGACGTGGGATCTTGATGTGGATCAAGTCGATTGGGAAGAAGGAAAGGCCGTACCAAAACCTGGAGTCAATGCAGATGTTCAACCGCTTTCGCTTGCAGACATAGCAAGGTCGGCTGGTCGAACAGGAGGTCCGCTACTCGGACGAGCCAGCTTGAACGCACAAGGACCAGGAGCATCGTTTTCCGTTAACTGGACGGATGTAACCGTAGACCGCGATACTGGAAAGGTGGATGTCTTGGCTTTCACCGCAGTTCAGGATGCAGGAAGAGCAATTCATCCAGCATACGTGGAAGGACAAATGCAGGGCGGTGCAGTGCAAGGTTTGGGATGGGCCCTCAATGAGGAGTACATTTATGATCAGAAAGGCGTGATGGAAAATGCAGGATTTCTCGACTATCGAGTTCCGGTAGCATCCGACATGCCAATGATCGAATGTCAGATTGTTGAGGTTCCGAATCCATCGCATCCCTATGGTGTAAGAGGTGTTGGAGAAACTCCCATCGTCGCACCGTTGGCCGCAACATCCAATGCGGTTCGGGACGTGCTGGGCTATCGCATCAACGATTTGCCGCTGTCACCTCCAAGGGTCTTGGCATCGCTGGACGAGAGCAACTAGCAGAACGCGTCGTTGGCTGTGCAGAGACGGTTGATTCGAAACACACACGAGCATCGCCCGATAGTGGAGGTTTGTTCTTAACAAGCAAAGATTGCATTTGTTTATGAAGGTAGTTGGGTTTGGCTAAGGTAGTCTTTCCAGACCATTTGCTCACGCACACCAACGGCGAGCGTGAACTGAACGTCGAATGCAATTCATTTCGAAGCTTGGTTCGTGCATTGGATGCAAAATTCCCAGGAATCGAAGAGGTGCTCAGTAAAACGGCCGTTGCAATTGACGGACAGATTTATCAAGATGCTTGGCTTGAGAGAATTGGTCCTGATAGTGAAGTCTTCTTTATGCAGCGCATCGAAGGGGGCTAGCCGAAACTAGCCTAGGCTTATGCCAAAACTTGTCAACTTGGGTTCGTTGTGCGTCGACAACGTCTACCACGTGCAGAGCATTGCGCGAGCGGGAGAGACAGTCACAAGCCTAGGTCACGAAGTACATCCCGGCGGTAAAGGACTGAACCAATCCCTGGCGGCTGCTCGTGCTGGCGCAGAAGTCGTACATGTCGGATGCGTAGGGTCAGACGGTGGATCGCTTGTCGATGTCTTGAGCGGATCCGGCGTAGATGTTTCTTACATAAGAACTCTGGAGAGTCCATCGGGTTCCGCTGTGATTCAAGTGGATGCTCACGGTCAGAATGCAATATTCATTACCGGAGGAGCAAATCGGCTTGTCAGTCGCGATCAAGTAGATACCGCAATCGAATTGCTTGATTCCGATGACTGGCTGTTGCTGCAAAACGAAATCAACGATCTGGACTATGTGCTTGATGCGGCGGAGGCACATGGAGCCAACACTGCATTCAATGTAGCTCCTGTTGATGGTCGGGAATCTGAGTACTCTTATTCGGCCGTGTCAATGTTGATCCTCAACGAAATCGAGGCAGGTGCACTGGCTCAAACCGACGACCATCTTCAGGCTTTCACGACTCTTCGGTCATCGTACCCCGCAACTCAGATCATACTCACGCTTGGTCGCGAAGGCCTGCGGTATGCACTGGGCAACAAGACTCTGGAGTTGCCAGCGTTTGATGTTGAAGTAATTGACGAAACCGCAGCGGGCGATGCGTTTATTGGGTTCTACATGGCAGCGGTACTGCGCGCCGAGTCGACCTATGTCTCGTTGCGCGAGGCTTCAGCTGCCGGAGCACTTGCTGTCACCAAGACAGGTGCAGCGACATCTATTCCATATAGAACGGCTGTGGAGAGCTTTATCGCTAACTATTGAAGGAACCACGCGTGCCACTTTGGAAAGGGTATATGATCAAGGTAATTGTCAATTGCGCATGCGTCTTCGCTGCGCTGGCTCTGGGATTTCATGCGATGGCGGATGATGATGAACTGCGGTTCACAAAGTAAGAGAACTTTAACTGCGACGCTAAAGGCGAGAAGTTCGAGATGCACGCGGATTTGAAGAAGCACATTCCTCCCGCGTTCACTTACAAGGACTCGGAGGACGACGATGACGTATGTCATTACCTCAACTAGTTCATGGAGGAGGGGTAGTCGTAGGACAGAGGCCGCCCACGAGGACGCTCACCAAGACGATGTTCCACACTGAGCGCTCTTTGTTCACGACCGAATGGGACGTCTTTGAAATCATGGACCTCACAGTGGAGGATCACCACCATCCACAGGTGCCCATCATCGAAAGGCCTGAAGAAATGGTTGAAATCGATCGACATTTCAGAACTAGACGATGACATCCCAAACGACAAAGAGCTCAAACAAGTTCTTGACTGGACGATCAGGGCACGTATATCTGGTGTTTCAGTGAACCCCCTCATGATGGGATATGGAACGCACGACCTTGTCGATGGAAAAAGCTACTTCCAGATAGACACACCTCTAAGTATGAAAGATGCGCACCACTTTGAATTCAAGCCTGAATCCATTCTTTTTCAGATCCACCTGCGTGAGCACATCCATGCAGGGGTATCTCAATTCGGCCCACGACACACCCACACCGACGAGGAGAGGAAAGTTCGAGATTGGACCAATAAACTAATGAATTTAGCATGGGGATCATACCCCGGCTAAATCATATCGGAGGCAAAAGCATGTTGTTCGACATCAGCCAAGACAACGTGGAATGCAACAAGTGAAGGCGGGAAGGGCGGCATCCTTGGTCTGCGTCTCGCTCGCCGCAGGAGGGCTGATTGTCCTCTTCCTGTCCGGGAGCGTTGAAGATTCCGTCGTTGACAACCTGTCGACGACGACGCCGGACAGTCCTCTCGAAGCACCTGCGCCTTCGACCCAAGAAACCCCCTTGAAAGTGGAGGTGGAAGCGAACGAGGCCCCTTCGTCGCCTTTGTTCCTTGGAGACGAATGCCCGGAGACACTGGACGCAGGCGTCCTCACCAATGAGAAGTGCCTGGACGCGACGGAGAGGCACTTTATGGACAGCCCCGCGTACGTGATATGGGATGTGGGTTTGATGCCTAGAGAAGGCAGGTTCACGTACCGAGACATGTTCGCAAGCAGCGAACAGGACCTTCAGCTTGTGATTGACGCCCTCTCTCGTCCGGAATGCCGATTGTTGGAGGGCCCCGTTCGGCGGGATCTCCGGGAGTCCTGCTACGCTGATGCCTTCTCCCGGCATGTGGCTTTGATGGAAATGTGCTTCTCATCAGAGCACATAGATGACTACTTTGAGCCGTACACGGGACTTGATTCTTCCTTCTACACAAACAATCTAGCAACTTTGGAACATTACAGAGAAGTCGAACCCATGGCTTTCCCTCGACACAAACGTCAGAACAAGAAGGAATGGTACTACGTGTGGCGCAACCATTTTCGTGAGGACATATTGCGATCCGCTTGGCTCCAATCCAGGGGGAAGTGCCCAACATCCAACTTGAGGGAGAAAGGACTTGACATCGAGATCGCTGCATTCTTAGATGGAGATCTCCTTCCGTGGGGGCAGATATGGCGATTGGGCGACATAGCAGCCCGCCTAGGAGACGAAAGATCATTGGTTGTACCGTATTATGATCTGCCGTCAGGAAGACACCTTTCCGCGGAGCCACTTGCGATTAGAAGACAATCGAGGGAAGTACATTTTTCGTGGATGCCACTACTACATAAAGCAATTCGGCTGAGTCGATACGATCGCAGTAGAAGCGAAGCGGTTGCGAGAGCCGCAAAGGGAATAGTTGCATTGAGGAAGTCCGGGTACGAAGCCGACGTCGAGGACCTCGTCGAACGGATCTGCAAGGAAAAGCGAGAAATCAAGGATTGCGCTACATCGATCAATGGTGCAGAGGAGCTATTGGACCCCACGGACATGGAGTCGCTGCGTGCCTTGGACGAGATCGAGGATGCAGCCCTGAAGCTGGGTTTGTACCAGCGATTCTAGTCGTTCGTGGGATGATTAATGTTCCCCAGCCTGTCCATGTGCACTCACATCCAACGGACATTCGAAGTGAACATTGTCCAAGTCTTTGTGTCGATTCGCATCTCAGAGCGAAATCTTGTGGCCGGACGCACATGATGCTCTGGTCTCACACTAGGGCATCTACGGCGACCTTCAACAGGATTCTTACCCTTGAAGTTCAAATTGATCGTTGCTTGATGAAAGCAACGCCAATCAATTCAGGGAAATGATAGTCCCGTTGCGATCTCAAGCTCTTGAATTGCTTCATCAGGATCCACTACCTTGATGGTGATCATGCCCATTGCTCGGGCAGTCTTTAGGTTGATGCCTAGGTCGTCCAGAAACACGCACTCCCCGGGCTGGCAACCCAACCGATCACAAGCAATTTTGTAAATCTGTGGTTCTGGTTTTCGTACGCCTTCCACGCTGGACTCAACAATTGTGTCAAACATACCCATGATTTCGGCGGTCTGAGAGTTTCGAACCATCTCTGGAGTAGCTTGGACTTGCGCTGCCGGTTTCATGTTGTTTGTGATGCAACCGACGCGATAGTGCCTCTTGCATTCCGCAAGGGTGGAGACCATACGAGGCCTTACTTCACCGGCTAGTAGAGAGAGCACATCCTCGCCTTTCACCGAGTGACCTAGTTTCTCGCTTTCCAATCTGAAAAGTTCGTCGAACTCCGTGCGCGTGATTTTGTTTGACTCAAGCTGTGCCCATGCGTTTGCTTCAATGTTTCGGGAATTGACCGATCGTATGAAGTTTTCCGGCAATCCTCGTACCCTCTCGAATTTGGCGAAGGCTTCAAACGGACTGCTGGTGAAGACACCTCCGAAGTCCCAGAGAATGGCTTTGAGAGACTCATTCATATGTCGGTTTCCATGTAGATTATTGGCCCGCGAATCGGTAGATAGGCTGGAGACGTGAGCAATGTCACGCAAGGTCAAGCAATAGCTGGGAATTGTAGAGAATTGGGATCACCGCAATGAAGTCTTGATCTTGGTTCATTCAGCTACTTCAGTAGTCGGGACTGTTCCTGTGCAGACTATGCATAACGTTCCGCTTGAGTATTGAACATCAGTCGATACTTGCCGTCGATATCCAAGAGCTCTTCGTGGCTTCCTTGTTCGATGATTCTTCCGTCTTCTACGACAACGATCGTATCTGCCATACGTACCGTGGAGAATCGATGAGAGATAAAAACTACGGTTTTGTTTTCGGAGAGCCGGGCAAATCGGTCGTACAACGCCGCTTCTCCGAATGCATCCAAAGCAGCTGTCGGCTCATCCAGAAAGAGGATTTGCGATTCGCTCATAAATGCGCGCGCAATCGCCAAGTTTTGCCATTCCCCACCCGATAGATCGACTCCTTCGTCGAATGTCTTGCCTAAGATCGTGTCGTACTCTTTTGGAAGCTTGGAGACAAACTCATGAGAACCCGCTTTCTTCGATGCATCTTCGATTACATCGCGATGGTTGAGTTGTTCAACGTTTCCGACACCTATATTGTCTGATGCGGATATCTGGTATCGGACGAAATCTTGAAAAACTGCGCTTATGTTTCTGCGAATGTCCTGTAGCTCATAGTCGCGAAAATCAGTCCCGTCGAGTTCGATACTCCCTGAAATGGGGTCGTAGAACCTTACCAGTAGTTTGATCAACGTGGTTTTTCCAGCTCCATTCTCACCCACGATGGCGAGTTTTGTGCCCGCAGGGATCGAAAATGAAACCCCTTTCAGAATATCGGTATCCGTTCCTGGATACTTGAATGTCACGTTCCGCAGCCTTATACCTCTTCGAATGGGTGACGGAACCTTGATGAGTTTCCTTGCACGTGGCGGTTGCAGTGATCCTTCAATTGACTTGGGATCCAGATCTAACAATTCGAAGAAACGAGTGACAAAAAGTGTGCTTTCAAAGAGGTAGCCTCCGCTCGAAATCAATCCTTGTAACGTGCTCACCGCGGATTGAGCAGCACCGACTATCATCGTAAGATCTCCGACTGTCAGTCCTCCTTTAGCAGTTCTATACACGGCATAGGCCCAGACCAAAGCAATGCCAATCGTGGGTAAGTTATTGATAGTTAAGTCTAATTTTAAAAACCGAATGTTTAACCTAATTATCGTGCGTACGACGATATCTCGGTATTTGCGAAATCTCTCAATAATGAACTGCTTTAGACCAAAGATACGGATTTCCTTGATTTTTTCCCTTTGGGTGGGCAAGTCTCCGTAGTAGTCGCTTGATCGATAGTTGCGAATCATCTCGGTTTCCATGTCGAACCTCTTACGAGCTGTAAAGCCCTCGTAGTAGATTCGCGGCAGAGTAGTAACTATCAGCAAGACAATGGCCAACGGATGTAGGATCGAGAGCAGTCCGAAAATGGCGGCTAACGACAGGAACTGTTGCAGAAATCTAGGAACACCTTCTACAACGTTTTGAATCCGCCAAACGTTGCGCCGAGCTTGGGCTAACCGATCGTAGAACTGAGGAGCTTCAAAGAACGCAACATCTAAGCTTGCCGCCTTGTCCAATAGGCTCGCGTGTGCGGATGAATAGACTCTTTCGGTCAGGATGTGCGACCAAATGTTGTTTAGTTGTGAGAGCAATGAGTTTCCCAGTCGAACAGCCGTGACTATTAAGATGGGCAAGAGAACGTAGAACCAATCGACCTCACTTCCCAGGCTTTCCACTACGCGATCCACAATGACTTTCATAAACCAAAAAGTGACTGCAGGTGTGATGGCTTCGACAACACGAAGTACACCGGTTGCTGCCAGCAATAGGGGCGCCGACTGCCACATGAAACGGATGACCCGAGGAATCAGAGCAAAGACCTCCATCACCGACTTGGTCTTCAGAGTGTCAAAGATGTTGAAGGAGGTTGATGCCATTTGTGGACTACGAACTTCTCTCTAGCAGCTTTAAGTTGTGGCTGACTCGAAGAAAGTGTCTAACACGTACAAGAATGATCATCGATACCGCTGAGCCTGTGTGTCAAACATGAGCTGGTATTTGCCGCCCCGTGCGATCAGTTCCTCGTGGTTACCGACTTCAACCACGGATCCTTCGTCCACCACCACTATTAAGTCTGCCATTCTCACAGTGGAGAATCGATGGGAGATAAATACCACTGTCTTGTCTTCGGACAAGCGCGTTATACGTTCATAAAGCTCTCTTTCCTTTAGTGCATCTAGAGCAGCAGTTGGCTCGTCAAATATGAAGACTTGCGCATCGCTCATGAATGCCCGCGCTATGGACAAGTGCTGCCATTCTCCGCCGGAGAGATCGATACCTTCATCCAACGTACGCCCGAGGATGGTGTCATAGCCTTGAGGAAGTCCATTTACTACCTCCTCAGCCCCACCTTTCTGCGCTGCATCAACTATTCGTGGACGGTTTTCGACATGTGCTACGTTGCCAACTCCAATATTGTCCGCAGCGGATATATCGAACCTTGCGAAGTCCTGGAAGACAACGCTCATATTGGACTGTAGACTCTCAATCTTGAATTCTCGGTAGTCGTGGCCATCGATGCAAATAGCACCTTCAATAGGGTCATAAAATCGTGCTAGTAACTTAATCAAGGTCGTCTTTCCTGCTCCGTTCTTTCCCACCAAAGCAACTTTCGAGCGTGCAGGAATGGAGAATGAGACATCTTTGAGAATTACTTCATCGTTGCCGGGATAAGAAAACGATACGTTTTCTAATTCAATTCCATGCTGAATCGGGTTTGGAACAAGAATGGGCTGACTGAAACGCTCTCTTTCGAGCGAACCCGATATAGTGGTTGGATCCAGATCCAGAACTTCGAAGAATCTCGAAGTTTCTAGACAAGTTTGGTATGTAGAACCTGCTTGTCTAATAATGCCCGCGATCATACTGGTTATTTGCTGGCTTGAAGTGAAAACTAGCGTGAGTGTTCCTATTGTGATTTCACCTGTTGCGGCCTGAATGACAGCATAGATTCCTACCGCACTTACACCCATCATCGACAAGCTCTCCAAGCTCATTTCCCACTTCAAGAACTTCTTTAACAACCCCAGCCAAGCCTGTATGTATTTCTCGCGTGTCTCCAAGAAGCGGGTCTTGAAGGTTTCTCCCAAGCCAAAAATTCGGATTTCTTTAACAGTTTCCCGTTCAGTAAGGAGTGAGTCTTGATAATTCGCCATTCGCATGTTGCGCGACAGTTCCGACTGGAGTTGAAATCGACGGCGCGACATGTGCGCCTCGAGAAAGATACGTGGGAGCACAGTTCCAAACAGCACAAGAACAGCGAGCGGGTGGAGAATCGATAGTAGACCAATCATCGCAGACAACGACAACAATTGTTGAAACATGCTCATAACAACCCAAAGCACTGATTCCACCTGCCATTTGTTGTCGTTTGCTTGCTTTAACTGGTCGTAGAATTTCGGTGCCTCAAAATACGCAATATCGAGTTCAGCTGACTTGCCGATCAGTTTTTCGCTCGCGGAGGTGTAAACGTGTTCGGCGAGAACCTCACCCAATAGACCTTCGATGGCTCCTATTACGGCGTTTCCAATCCATAGTGCAAGTACGACTCCGACGGGAATCAACAGGTATGCCCAGTCAATGGGCATTCCGATGCGCTCTACGACTCGGTCGACGATGACCTTGGTCATCCAGACAACGGCAGGAGAAACTAGCGCGACAATCGACGTGAAGAACATTAACGCGCATAGGGTTAGCGGGGAGACATGCCAAATCAACTTAACGACACGAGGAAATAGACGAGCTAGTTCTCGAATCGTTTTGAGACGAAGTAACTCTTCAGGATCGTAAGTTGTAGAGCTCATTGGTGAATCCAAATCACATATCTACATACACACAGATAAGCGATTCTGATAGCTCTCAAGGACAAGTGTTTAAACCTGCAAAAGCCGTTGGTAATCTAGGTGGAGACTGCGCGCGCCAAACGAAAGTGCACACCTTGGCTATTGTAATGAAGAGTCTCCATGTGACTTGATCGGCAAATGGCGCCAGGGCGCACGTTTAACAAGCCAGGATTCGAACTCCGTTTGATTCATGAACCAAGTCTTCTTGCTAGGTCTATCGTTCTAAATCAAGTAGTTATAGATCTGTACGGGTGAGAATTGGCAGTCTCACCAATAATATGCAGCTGATCACTAAGAAATTTTGCTCAGTTGTGGGAGACGGTTGAATTGGACATGCAAAACGGAGTAGCAATTATTACTGGTTCGTCGTCGGGAGTAGGGGCCGCCTGTGCTCGACAACTTGCCGAGTTGGGGAGTCACGTTGCAATCAACTATTCGAGCAACGAGAACGGAGCGCGAAAGACACAGGAAGAATGTGAAGCGTTTGATGTTGAAACTATCGTGGTTCAGGCAGATGTTGCTGACGACGAACAGTGCCGAATGCTGGTCGAGAAGACACTGGAAAAGTGGGGACGCATCGATGCATTGATCAACAATGCAGGCACGACTAAATTCAACCCCCACGGAAATCTTGACGGCCTTTCAAAAAAAGACTTTTTGCACATCTACTCGGTGAATACTGTGGGCCCGTATCAAATGACACGAGCAGTTGCTCCCTCGATGAGAAAAGGCGGCATGGGCAGCATCGTGAATGTGTCGTCGGTCGCGGGAGTCATGGGTGTAGGTAGTTCGGTTGCCTATGCTGCGTCCAAGGGAGCGCTCATCACTATGACCCTGTCTTTGGCTCGTGCGCTTGGCCCCGAAATCCGCGTCAATTGTGTGTGTCCAGGATTTATACAAGGCGATTGGTTGGAGAAAGGGTTGGGCAAGGAAAACTACGCCATCGCCAAGAGTCGGGTTGAAGCGTCCGCACCGCTTGGAGTTGCTTCCAGTCCCGATCAAATTGCTCAAGGAATACTGTTCTTTGTGACAGGTGCAGATGTCGTGACTGGTGAGTGCCTGATCATGGATGGCGGATCGCACTTAGCTCAGGCAGGAACTGTGAAGCGTTAAGCAACAGGATTAGTTTCTAGGATTGCATCAGCACGTAGCCTTTGATATAGCAAACAAAAGTAGAGTCAAAGCACGTTGTGCATGATGTTCTGTCCATGCACCAAGTACACGACTGTTTCGCATATGTTCTTGGCGTGGTCACTAATTCGTTCCAAAGATCGTGCCACCCAAATTATTGATAGGTCGCTTGTCAATCGTGACTGATTCTTGGTCATTTCATCCGTGACTATCTTGACTACGACATCGTAG
>JAPOXO010000048.1 GCA_026707045.1 Gammaproteobacteria bacterium
TACGGTTCGGTCGAATCTTGCGTGGAACAGAATCTCCCGCATTTCCTCGAGTAGAGGAAAAGTCAGCGCATTGAGTTTGTGGGGGCGGTTCAGCGTGAGCCACAAGATTCCGTCTGTTTCGCCTCTTCTTTCGCTAAGAATGGGATGATCTTCCGACATGGGATTGGCCTAGTATCAGTTTGGTCCAAATATCGTACCTTGCAGGCAATTGACGACCAAATTCCCGTGTGAATCGACTAGAGGCATTGGTCTCGTGGAAAATACTCGCTCATGAGAACAAAAGGACCGAAAGAGATCGTGCGATCGTCAAAACGGAATCACCAACAGCTCAATCGCGATGCATGGAGCATGAAGGCTGAAGAATACGCAGATCCTGCCGAACTCAAGTGGGATTCGCCAGACCCAGTCTGGGGAATTTGGCAGATCCCCAACGAGAGCATTGCCATGCTTCCAGAAAGTCTCAAAGGCAAACGGTGTCTGGAGATAGGCTGTGGAACAGCGTATGTGGCTTCATGGATGGCCATGAGAGGAGGCGAGTCCTTTGCCATCGATCCGACTCGAAACCAACTGACTACAGCAGCTCGATTAAGGGATGAACATGATCGCCACGTCGTATTGCTTGAAGCATTCGGCGAGCAATTGCCATTTCCAGACGAGACCTTCGATTTCGCCATATCGGAGTATGGAGCGTCTCTATGGGCGGATCCCTACCAATGGGTGCCTGAAGCGGCTCGCGTCCTAAGGCCAGCTGCTCAGCTTGTCTTCATGACTTGCCATCCAATATCCCAACTGTGCTGCCCCGAACAACCCGATCTACGCAATGGAACAGCACTTCTGCGACCTTACTTAGGCATGTATGAACTGCATTGGTCCGATCCTCCAACCGTTGAGTTCCAACTCCCCCACGGCAAGTGGATAGAGCTTCTGCGTTCCTGTGGGTTCGAGATTGAAGAATTGCACGAACTCGGCGCACCTCCTGATGGCAAGAGCCAGTATGTGTGGGCGGACGCGAATTGGGCACAATCATGGCCGACAGAGGAAGTTTGGGTGGTTAAGAAACGCTCTAGCAGACTGCCATAGAGATGTAGGTCAGTCCGTGTATTTACCACTCATAAGCTCGAAGGGTTTTTCGCAATTGTGTCTTCGGTACTCTCTTCGTTTGAGAATTCGCATGGAAGCTTTTCACCGTTAGCCACTGTCCAATTTGAACGAAGCAATTCGCTTAGAAAGAAGGTGCTTCGATTGGACAGCTGCGATCACTCCATTGTAAGCACAGTTTATACTGTATAATATTACATGTTTATAAAGATAGCATAGAACTCTTGGAGGACCTATGTGTTGGGAAGCCTTCGCATCCCGCAATGTGGTAGCCGTCCGTCTCAAGTGTCATCACTAGCCGATGCTGGGCAGTTGAGCGTGCAAACAGCCTTTACCAGCAAGAGCTCTCAATGACGAAATTTGGCGGTCGGAAGTACACCGACTTGGTTTCGATCACATAGATTAATGGGAGAAAGCAATTGACAATGTTCGTACGCAAGAAGAAGTTCCAAAGAGAGTTCATTCGAGTTAGCCTTAGCAACTCCGATTTGGCTTCCTTAGCTAATAGGATTTCTAAGCAAGCAAGAAACGACGAAGGTGAAATCTTGATCACAGTAGAGACCACAGACGGTCTAGACTCCTTTGAGTCTCACGATCCAGCTTTTCTCACAAGTGCGGACATGCCATCAAAAATTAAGAGTGTCCACATCTCCTATGGCACCTACGCTGCACCGATCAGAGCTGTGTTGTCGACAACAGAGAATCGTTTCGTACAAGAGATTCAAGGATCACTATTGTTGACAGTTGAAGGAACTGCTGCGGGTGTAGAACAGTTGTTTCGAGATCTTGAGCGGGAACTGGCGGCAAGACAAGTTTTTGGCTCGTTGATCGTACGAGCGAACGAGAAGATTTGGCCCAGTGTGATTGGAGGTGCGTTGACTGGTGTTGCGGTATTCTGCACATTTGATATTGTAATAGACGTGTGGTTGAGGTTTTACCCGGAAATTAAAGGATCATTAAGCTTCTTTGTCGTTGGATTCATTGGAATTTTTTCGTCCCTGATTTGTTTTGTTGCTAGTCCCTTCTATTTTTCTCACATTGTTAAGAAAAACTTGCCGCCTGTAGAGTTTTGCAACCATGTTACTCATCGTAATACTAATGTAAACAGCAAGTTCTTTTGGATCGCGACAATTATAGTGATTCCAATCTTCGTCAATATATTCTCACAGTTACTTTTCTCTGTATTAGGATTCTGGTTTACTGGTAGCTAGTCTCCTTGGAATTGAGATGCCAACGCTGCATAACCGACAAGAGTCATTTTTATTGCTCAATAATAGTGGGAATCAAAATAGTTCCAGCCCGTGCAAGGCGTTGATTCTCTTGGTGTAGCGGAAATGTGATCAATCCGACAAGAACATACTTAGAAAATCAATGTACTCTCCTAGTTCAAAGTTGTTCCAGAGATATTTCTCGCTTAGCTCGTTGATTAGAATCCAAAGAAGGATAAGTTCATTTTCTGTACCGTAAACCCACACATGATCAGTCGTCACTGAAGCTCCACTAATACTTGCAGCCTCAAGACAACTTCCAAATGGCAGTGAATCAAGGCAAACGAAACCCTTGCCTAAAACAAATACACCGTCAATAAACAGATGATTGAAATATCCCCTACTTTCCCCACCTGATGCCTTCAAGCCGTCAATGTTGTACTCATCCTCGGAAGAAATCTCTTTCATCCATCTGAGGATGGTAGATATCTTAGCGGGTCCGTCATAAGCGAAAAGGAATGAATAAGGTCTCGGTTTGATAATACCTGATGGATTGAATCTTTGCTCGTCAAGGTGTGCGTGAGCTTTGATTTCTTTGGTGGAAACAGCAGTACTTCTTATGTGATCCATTCTCAGGCACGATTTCACTTCTACAAAAGACGACACTGTTTCGACGAAAAACAAATCAATGCCTGTGGCTAGAGAGACCTTCGGGTAACGGTTGTTGTGTACAACGACGTCGATTTGACGCCTCGGCAGACCAACGGCAGAGCCTGTGTTGATAATCTCTCCGGTCCCTATACCAGTTAGTGGGGAAGTATTTAGCGAGAGAAGCTCGCGAACAAAAGCTTCTCGAATTTGGCCTCGATTCGTGCCTTGTTCAAACGACCTAGCGACTTCCCCCTCAGCTGCAAGCCGTTGAGAAATCCTTCCGAAATGCGCTTTCAGAAGTGGTATTTCGTAGTCTCCAATCATGTGAATAATTCCATTTCGATCATAACAATTATTGAGTAAGAGCGTCCCTAATTCGAGCGCAGTTCTCACAATTGAGCTTCAAGCTACTAAAGATTTGTGGACGCGTGAGAATTTGTACAGGCATTGGTGGCAGGATGCAGGTACGACAGCAGTATTTTAATAAGCACAATGTTCTGCGTTATAGTTGTATGCAAATTGCGTACAGCTTGATTGCACAAGACACGACTTTTCTTCGATGATTTCAATTGCTTGTGCCATTGATAGCGGGTTTAGCGAAACTGCAACTAAAGACCTCCATGTTCAAACAAGCTGCTTTGCTGGAGTTGCGACGTTGAAACCCAATCTGTCAGGTGTGTACAGTAGGCTTAGAACCACAGCAACAATTCCTGCCGAGTTATGGTCAACCTCAGTACTCCCAGACTAAACAAAAGGGCGAAATGTGCTTCTACTTGGAAATGGGCCGGCTCCAGGCCTTATTTCAGGACATGTCGCATCAACCATCTTTGAAGCGGTACTAGTGCTGAATCGGATGCCATTCATGCTCAAACCAGATCCTCAAAGTTTGACACCAAATTGATCCGAAGGCGCTAAATTCTAAGAGACGCTGCTACTGCTCCGCCTCATACACGAAGACATCCACCAACGCAGCTCGGCGGTCCCAAATCTCTCGTTCTAAAGGATCTTCAATCTCATTTCGCTTCGCTTCATTGAACCAGGTTTGTGAGTGTAGCCACGCTAAGAGTTCATCATACCGATTGGAAAGTGAGTTTGTACCTTTTGGCAATCCAGATGACTCCCCGAGTCTACGCGACGATGCACTATTTACAGAGACAAGGCAATCTGGACGAGCAAGAGTGAGCCAACGAGTAGCTGCAGCGGGACCGACTCCTTGATTTACACCCGGCCGCTGGATTCGCCAAATTTTCTTCATCGCGTCGAATGCTAGCGGGCGAATTGTTGAATCATCCGCTTGTAACACTCGTTCAATTTGACTCTTGACACTTTCTCGAAGGTTCCTCGTGTCTTGGGCGTTTTCTGGGTTGATGACGTAAGCAGCAACTCCTCTTGGGGGGGGGGGGGGGGGGGG
>JAPOXO010000113.1 GCA_026707045.1 Gammaproteobacteria bacterium
ACCCTTAGTCTCTAGTGCACACCGAGAACGGGTACGCAACTACATAGATATTGGAGTTGCAGAGGGTGCTTCATTAGTTGTGGATGGTCGAGGTCTCACAGTTGAAGGACGGGAAGATGGATTCTTTCTCGGTCCGTGTCTTTTCGACAACGTCAACTCTGACATGCAGATCTATCGGGACGAAATCTTTGGACCCGTGCTGTGTGTTGTTCGAACACAGTCTCAAGAGCACGCAATGGAGCTGGTCAATGATCACGAATACGGCAATGGCACCTGCATTTTTACTCGAGACGGAGAGGCAGCAAAGTACTTCGCCGACCGCATCAAGGTTGGTATGGTGGGGATCAATGTGCCACTTCCGGTTCCCGTCGCGACTCACAGCTTCGGAGGTTGGAAAAGGTCACTGTTCGGCGACCTGTATGCGTATGGACCGGATGCAATTCGGTTCTACACACGTCGCAAGACCATTACTCAAAGATGGCTTTCAGGGGGCGTACGAGAGAAGCTGAACTTTGCTTTCCCTAGCGATCCTCTCTAGTGTGCGGGTCGGGTAGAGTTGTCCGACCCACAATCAGCTAATCAAACTGAAAATTCTTTGCGGTAAATGCTTCAAGCGTCTCGTAGGATTGGTCCAGCTCGCGACTTGGCGGTGCGATGATGCTTGTAGTAATCCCTTGCCTCGCATGAGTTTGAATTCGTTCGCGACACTCTTCGGCCGATCCGACAACCCCAATTTGATCTACTAGTTCGTCATGAAATGCGGCTGCCGTTCGATTGCGATCACGTGCTGCCCATCCTTCGAGGATTTCATTCGCCTCATGTTCGTAGCCACACCACTTCAGGAAATTGTTGTACACGGGGTTTGAGAAATAGGGAATGAAGTGCTGTCGGAACCGATCGTAACCTTCTGTCTTGTCGTCCGTCACAATTACTGCATAGCGATTCACAATCTCTAAATCCTCAATTTGCTTGCCTGCACGCTCCGCTCCTATACGAATGTGCTCAAGCATCTTGGGAAGCGCAGACTTCGGCCAAAGGTTGAGAATCACACCATCTCCATATTGAGCAGCCATTTCCAGCATTTTGGGCCTTAGTCCAGCGAGGTAAATCGGCACTGGCGGCTCCGTGGGTCTTTGAGAGTAACCTCGACTGTAAACCGTCTGCAAATCGGTGAAACTTGTTTTTTCGCCATTTAGCATGCTGCGAACCACTATTGCCGTCTCTTTGACGCGAGTTAGTGGTTTCTCGAGCTTGATCCCGTTGAAGTTTTGCATGATGATTTCGCTCGAAGAACCTAGTCCAAGAATGAAGCGCCCTGGCAGCGCTTGAGCAATTACGTCCGTAGATGCGGCGAGGACTGTAGGAGATCTGGTGTAAACGGGGACAATTGCCATCCCAATTCGAAGCTTCTTTGTGTGGGCGGCAATGAGGGCTGCAGTCGTCATGCCATCGGGTGCTCCAGGATCTGCAAACCATCCGTCGGTATATCCGTTTTCTTCGGCCCAATGCACGAGATCAATAGTGTCTTGAAGCACTTGATTGAGTGGAAGTGATACTGCCATTCGCTTCTTCAAAGCCATAGACTCAGTCTCCTTGATTCGACAGGGTTAAAAGCTAAGAACCAGTAACCATGGTTGATTTGGGGCTTGCTCGCAATTTTATTGGCAGGCGTAGATGCCGTTTCCGGTGTACTAGTAGCGGCCGCCCAATTTTGCATGATCCCATGAGATGAATCGTTGCGGAATGAACTTCAATACGACACGCTTTGAAGCCGTACCGCCCACCGATTCTCTTAGCTTTTCTCGTTGTTCCTTTGTGAGGCTCCGGCCTTTAGCATTAATGTTCACCAATGTCTCTGCCACGGTATCTTGGTCTTCAACGATCTCAGTCTGGGCATAGACAACAAGCCCTTTGAGTTCGGCATACTCCTCCCCCGATTCAATCAGTAGTGAAGCACGGGGATCTCGTTTCCAGTTATTCACCTTTTGGCTCTTCGCGAACGTTGTGCAATAGCAGTTCCGATTCGCATCTGCGTAGTACCACATCGGCATCGGATGTGGAAATCCAGTGCGACCGTTCGACACGATGATCAGTGTGTGCGAACTAGCGAGATACTCGTCAATCTCAGAATCTGTAAGTTCGATCGTTTTTCTTCGAGATGGCATGTGCTAAGTCTCAGCAGCGTCTGGGTACGTTCATTAAACACAAACTCTCCTGATGGACTATTCGGTTCTGCTAAGGTATGCAACTCTTCCGTAAGAATCAGCAATCATGCGGCTTGGCATTCTCTGTGGAATCGGCAATAACTGGCGAAAAACCATCGAAAAGGTGCGTATCGCCGAGTCTTTAGGCTACGAAATGGTGGCAACTGGTGAAGCTTGGGGTACTTCTACCCTTCCTTGGATGACTTTACTTGCTACTCACACGGAACGAATTCAAATCGGAACATCGATCCTAAACGTCTATTCAAGATCTCCGGCTGCCATCGCGCAGGAATTCGCCATGCTTGACGTGCTATCAGATGGAAGGATGATCTGTGGCCTCGGCTCTTCTGGCCACCGTGTCATCGAGCACTTTCATGGTGTTGAGTTCAAGACACCATTGAGAAGGTTGCGCGAATACGTGGAGATCATCAATACGCTCGTTGCCGGCGATCGGCTCGAGTACGAAGGCAAGATATTTCAGATGTCGCGTGGATTTACTTTGGACTACCAACGACCTCGTACCCACATTCCAATCTACATTGCGGCAATCACTCCAAAATCCATTGTTCAGACCGGAGAAATTGCGGACGGCATCTTTCCCATCCACTGGCCTAGAGAGCATTTTTCCACTCTTCGTACACAGCTTGTAGCTGGAGCATCCAAGACAGGTCGAAGCGCCGATGCCATTACCATCGCGCCCTTTACGAACGTATACGAACTCAACGGGAAGGACGACGAAAGTGTTTGGATGGCCGCCCGGGCTCCACTGTTTTATTACATCAATCGGATGGGTGACTTCTATTGGAATATGCTGGCAGACAATGGATTTGAGAAGGAAGTACTTACCTCGCGAGAGGCTTGGAGCCAACGGGACCGTGCAGGTGCGATGTCTGCGATTAGCAAAGACATGGTGCGAGAAATTCAGGTAATTGGCGCGCGCGAAGAGCTGTCCGCGCAATTAAGAGAACGATCCGACCTGGGTGCCGATGTCCAACTAATCCCTATGCCGACGGGAACAACTGATCAAGTTGCGGGGCAGCTTGAGCAATTCATCAGCGAATCATAGGCACTGGAATTGGCGTGTTCAGATTAGAACGGCGGTCGTTCCACTAAAGAGACAACGAATTTCCAATACAACGCAATGACGAAATTGAACGACTACGAATTTCGCCCAGTGGCCCTGGGCGAGTTGAAGCAATTCCTTAGTTTGCAGCGCTATGTATTTGCCGGCGATGCTAGCCCGTCAAAGGAAAAGAAAGAAGAGGAAGACACGAACCTCTTGGAACGCGAAAACGCAAAGGCTGCATTTTTCAAGGGAAAGATTGTTGCTACGTTTGGTCAATTTCCTTTTCAGATGCGGTTTAACGGTAAGGAAGTTCAAGCGGATGGAGTCACCTCGGTTGGAACCGATCCAGGTCATCGACGCAGAGGGCTCGTTCGCAAGTTGGTCACCGACCGACTTCGAAAAGCTTACGAAGAAGAGATCCCTGCATCCATTCTGTGGGCTTCGATGGGGGCCATTTATCAACGCTTTGGATATGGATTGGCTTCGTCTGGTTACAGATATCAATTTGATCCCCGCATGGCCGAGATTCAGTTTGATTCAATTTCATCGAAAGGGAGCATTACACGGTTCGAACCAGGCGTCGCACCTGCTGTAGTTCGAGAACTCTATGAAGAGTATCGAACTCCAAGAAACCTCTTGCTACACCGTCCATCCGCGGTCTGGGACAAAGCGTATTTCGGACCGAACCCCAACTACCACTATGCGGTTCGCTACGAAGAAAGCGGCAAGCCAGATGGTTACATTTCCTACCGATTGCGTGAGATTCCTAATTCGACGGACGGTCCCGACCAAAGACTGAGTGTTCAGGATTTCGTTTACCTAAATAACGAGGCTTATCGTGCGCTTTGGGACTACATTCGAAATCACGATCTGGTGAAGGAGGTTGTGATTTACGCTCCATTGGACGACCCCGCGACTCACATGCTTCTGGAACCTAGACTTCTTCATCCACGTTGGTTTGAGGGAGTTTGGCTGCGAGTTGTGGATGTCCAGAAACTGACATCTAGCAGGAGCTACCCAATCAAAGGCAGTGTGTGTTTCGAAGTCGAGGAAGACACAGACTGTCAGTGGAACGTGGGTCGATATCGAGTAGAGTCAGATGGTCGAGAATGTATGGTTACTAAGACTGGGGACGACGCTGACTTTCAAATTAGCATCAATGGACTTGCTTCACTGCTAAGCGGTCAAACTTCTCTGTCTGTGCTATGCCATTCAGGTAGAGCAGAGCTTCAGGATCGAGACAGATTGCCATACATTGACGGATTCTTTGCAACCCGTTACAAACCACATTGTGTCGACGATTTTTGAGTCTCAAAATGGGACAGGGACGCTCATAGAGTCAGTCGAGGAGGCACTCTAGGTGGATGGCGGAGCATCGAGCTAGGGCATTGACGTCATATCCTCCTTCCAATGTGGAAACAACGCGACCTTTCGCGTAGGTCTGTGCCATGTCCACGATCCACTGAGAGATCCAGCGAAAGTCCTCGTCCTGCAGTTGCAATTGCGCCAATGGATCTTCAGCGTGTGCGTCGAATCCAGCTGACACAAGTATGAGGTCCGGCCGATGTTGAATCAATGGTTGAGTCCAATTCTGTTCAATTGCCTCTCTGAATCTCGATCCATTTGTTCCTGCAGGCAGGGGTGTATTCACGATGTTGGATCTGTCGATGTCTTGCATTCGATATGGATAGAACGGAAATTGAAAGCTTGAGCAGACTAGAACTTCCGGTCGGTCGGCAAACATCTCAACAGTTCCGTTTCCGTGGTGAACGTCGAAGTCGAGCACAGCGACCCGTTCGACGGTGTCCAACGCATAGTCCGCCGCAATTGCCACGCTATTGAACAAACAAAATCCCATAGCTTGCACTGACTCGGCATGGTGTCCTGGTGGCCGAACGACGCAAAATGACCTTCTATGTCTTCCAGAGAGAGATTCCCTCACTGCTGAGACTGCTGCTCCGACCGCCCTACGCGATGCATTCAACGAGTTAGGACCCATTGATGTATCGGCATCAACTCGAACTAGACCGGCGGTAGGGGCTAGCGAGGCAATTTGATCGACAAAATCTCGATCGTGAACTCTTGCCAATTCTTCGTTGCTCGCTAATTCAGGAACTATCCGTTCAACTTTCTCAACCAGTTCAGAGGCTTCAATAAGCCTAGAAACAGCAGAAAGTCTCTGAGGCGATTCGGGATGCCCTGGAGGAGTTTCATGGAGAAGGAAATCCGGATGCGTGAACAATGCGGTCATAACAGTCTTGCCGATTCAGTTCTCGAATTCAGCCCGGATTGCTTCGCTGTGCTCACCTATGCGAGGAAGCCTTAGGTTACGAGATTTGCGATTGGAATCTGGGTGTGCTGGAATAGATACGACACCGGTTTCACTCTCTATTTCCCATCTTCTCAGTTGCATATGACGAGCGAAATCGGCCATATTGTTCAGCTCACCAAATGCAATCCGAGCCGACAAAAGCAACTCACACATCTCTTTCCGTGTGCGTTTGCCGAAAAAGTCTTGAACGAGGCCATCCACCGCCTCGCGTCTAGACATGCGAGCAGCGTTGTCAACATAGTTCGGATTGGAAACTAGATCCGGGCGATTCAAGACTTCGTTTGCGAACGAAGCCCATTCGTGGTCGTTTTGAACGGAGATCACAATTACATGCCCATCGGAAGTCGAGAATCCTCCGTAAGGGGTAATCGAAGGATGCGCTAGACCAATTCTCTCCGGTCCGTGCCCCTTGTCTTCATGATGAATTAGGGGAACGCTCATCCATTCGCCCATTACGTCAAATAGTGACAATTTGATGCTTGTCCCCAAGCCGGTCTTGAACTTCCGTACCAGCGCTTCGTTGATAGCGAGCGCGGCCGATATTCCTGTTGCAGTATCGACCACAGACACGCCCACGCGCCCCAGTTCTCCCGGACCGCCAGAAATCGAGATCAATCCAGACTCGGCCTGGATGAGAAGATCGTATGCTTTCATTTGAGCGTATCTTCCTTCTTCTCCGTATCCCGAAATATCGCAAGTGATGAGGTGCGGGAACTCTTTACGCAACTCGTCTGAACCCAATCCCACACGTGCTGCGGCACCTACCGCTAGGTTTTGGAGGAAAACATCACCCTTTCGAAGGATGCGTTTAATGAGAGCGACATCGTTGGGATTCTTGATATCCACAACGAGCGACTCTTTGCCTCGATTAGACCATGCAAAGTACGCGCTTTGACCATTCGCCGCTGTGTCGTAGCTTCGAGCAAAATCGCCCGAGTCACGTTCAAGCTTGATCACACGCGCACCAGCGTCGACAAGACGACAGCTAGCCACTGGAGCAGCAACAGCCTGTTCCAAAGCTACAACAAGAACACCGTCAAGCGGCAATTCGTTTGAACTCATACTGCAACCGGAGTCGCGGATGGTGCCGCATGAACAGAAATGGAACGGCGTGGATCAAGAGCATCGCGCACTGCCTCGCCGATAAAGATGAGCAAGGTAAGCATCACCACCAAAGTGGTGAAGACTCCAGCCGCGATCCACCAGGAGTTCAGATTGGCTTTTGCTGTCGAGAGCAATCTGCCTAAAGATGGAGCGTCGTAAGGAAGGCCAAATCCCAAAAAATCCAATCCGGTCAAAATGGTTATCGAATTCGTCAAGATGAACGGAAAGTAGGTGAGGGACGCGACCGCAGCATTGGGCAAAACGTGACGAAGCATGATTAGCGTCTGTCGTACTCCAAGAGCTTGTGCAGCTCGAACGAATTCGAAATTTCTTGCGCGTAGAAACTCGGCTCTCACCACACCGACCAATGCCATCCAAGAAAACATGACCAGAATGCCCAACAGCCAAAACACGTTGGGCTCGATCATGCTGGCCAAAATGATGAGTAGAAATAGGATGGGAAGACCAGCCCAGACTTCCACAACTCGCTGGCCAAACAAATCGACCATGCCCCCAAAGTATCCTTGAAGAGCTCCTACAAGAATTCCTATAACGGAGCTCAAGACAGTCAGCGTCAATCCGAATAGAACTGACAATCGGAATCCATACAGCAGTTTTGCAAAGATGTCCGAACCCAATCCGTCGGTTCCCATGAGGTGAGCGCCGTCAGGACTGGCGGGCACAGCGTTTTTGTACCAGTCTATAGTGTCGTGAGAAAAGCGAATTGGCGGCCATATTGCCCATCCGTCTGAAGCGATTAGATCTTGTACATAAGGGTCGATGTACCAGGCTTCAGTTTCCAGCACTCCTCCAAGCTCCTTTTCCGTATAGGAAAAGAGCATCGGGAGGTGTAGTTTTCCATTGAGTGAGAAAACGATAGGTTTATCGTTGGCGATGAATTCAGCAAGAAGGGCGACCAGGAATAAGGACAGAAAAATCCAGAGAGAATAGAACCCTCTCTTATTGGCCTTGAAGTTCGCCAGTCGTCTTTGATTGAGCGGACTCATGTGACTCGTTTTTCAAAGTCGATTCGAGGATCGACAAGCACGTAGACCAGATCACCAATCAGCTGCATGACCAACGCAAGCAGACTGAAGCAAAAGAGTGTCGCAAACAAAATTGGGTAATCCCTGACAACAACTGCTTCATATCCCAGCAAACCAATTCCATCGAGTGAGAAGATCACCTCAATAAGAAAGGCCCCTGTGAAAATGATTCCGACGAAAGCGGCGGGAAAGCCAGAAATGACGATCAGCATGGCATTGCGGAAGACATGGCCGAAGAGCACCCGTTTTGGTGTTAATCCCTTGGCTCGCGCGGTCATAACAAATTGCTTGCTGATTTCTTCGAGAAAGCAGTTTTTGGTAAGCATCGTCAGAGTGGCGAAGCCGCCCATAGTCAAAGCTATTACTGGGAGCGCAATGTGCCAAAGAACGTCGAACACTCTGCCAAAGAACCCCAGTTCGTCGAACGAATCCGATAGTAGGTTTCGCATTGGGAACCAATTTAGCCACTCGCCGCCGGCGAAAAATACGACCAAGATGATTGCGAACAGAAACTGTGGGATTGCGTAGGCCGTAAACACGGCTGCACTCGTCCATATGTCGAATGGAGCTCCATCGCGTACGGCTTTGGCGATTCCCAACGGGATTGAGATCGAGTAGATCAAGAACATGGAACTCAATCCAAGTGCGAGTGAAACCGGAAGTCTCTCCAATACGATTTCGAGCACCGAACGATCTTGAAAATAGCTCGTCCCAAAGTCTAGTCTCATGTAGTTCCACAGCATCAAGACGAATCTCTCGTGTGATGGCTTATCGAACCCAAAGTGTTTGTTGATTTCTTCAATGAACTCTGGGTCCAACCCAGAGGCTCCCATGTACGCCGATTGGTCGGAAGGACCCATGCTCTCTGCTGTGGAGACGCTAGCCGTCGTAGAGACATTGAGACCGGAGAACTGAGCAATCGCTTGCTCGACTGGTCCTCCAGGTGCAAACTGGATCACGACAAAATTCACCAACATAATGCCGAATAGCGTTAGTGGAATGAGAATTAGTCTTCGGAGGATGTACTGGAGCACCTAGTTTCGCCCTGTGTATTCATCCACTGCTTTGGCTTTCTCTTCGTCCCACCACCAGAGATGAACGTGACTGGTAATGCGATTGAGTGGCACAGGACTTGGTTGCCCGAACTTATTCCAATACGCAATTCCAACTTTCTCTTTCGCCATGCCTGGTATGAAGTAGAAGTTCCACAACAGTACCCGATCAAGTGCCCGTATGGCAGCTGCGTAGGTGTCAAAATCCTCTGCTGTCTTAATTTTCTCGATCAAGTGATCTAGAGCAGGGTTTTCTATATTCGCCCAGTTAGAACCGTATTCGAGATCAACCAAAGCACTGTTAAAAGCGTTGTCGATAGTGGCAGTTGGAGTATTGTCTGGCAGGAACCAAATGGCTCCCCCATCAAAGTCACCAGCACGCATCCGATACAACCAGTTCGAAATTTCAGGTGATTTGATCGACGACGTTATTCCAACCCGCTCGAGGACTTGGGTGTAATGGATGAACGACCCTCCTAAAGCGGGAGATACTGCAACGAAGCGTATATGGAAGTGTTCACCAGTCTCTGAATGGACAAGTTTGTTCTTCTTGACTACCCATCCTGCTTCTCTGAGCAGTCCTTGAGCTCTAACGATAGTCTCCCGACTCCAACCGTCCCCTTGATTGGGAGGAGGTTGGTATGGTTCGGTGAACACGCGTGAGGGCACCAAATGACGAACTTCTTCGAGAAGCTCCAACTCCTTTCCTTCAGGCAATCCTTGGGACGCATACATTGGAGAACCGTGAAAGTAACTGGTAGCTAGGGAATAGAAATCGTAATTTCTCTTGTTTAGCCAAACAAAGTCATTGAGCAACCACAGGGCTTCGCGGACTCTTATGTCTTGAAAGCGTGGCTGTTCCAAGTTCCAGAAAATAGGCCACCAAAGTCCTGCTGGCCGCATTTGAGGTATATAGCTCTTCTTGAATAAGCCCCTGTGAAAGGGAGTGAAGTCGTACGCAGTTTCCCATAGACGAGGAATGTTCTCGACGTGGACATCAACCACATTTCCCTTCAACGACTCGGTTTGAACCTGATCGTCACGGAAATAGTCAAATTTGATTTTGTCGAAGTTGAAACGACCACGATTAATTGGAAGGTCAGCACCCCAGTAGTTTTCAACCCGTTCGAAGGCGACCCATTGCCCGACATAAAAGTCTGAAATCCTATATGGACCTGATCCTAGAGGTGGAGTTACGGTAGTCTCAGTTATGTCCTCGGATACCCAATAGTGTTTTGGGAGCACTGGCAATACGCCAATTCGCATGGGCAGGAGAGGATTTGATCGTTCACTTTCGGTAATGTGATAACGGACCTCTCGGTCATTGAGCACTTCAATGTGAGTGAAGGGTTCTATTGGATTCTGAATTGAGGGATTGGATCGGTTTTTGTAGACATCGAAACTAAATTCAAGATCTTCAACAGTAATCGGCTTGCCGTCATGCCAACGCGGTTGGGGATGTTGCCTTAAACGAAATCCAATCCACGCTTTGTTTGCCGGAATTGCAATTCCATCAGCAATGACGCCGTATATGGTTGAAATCTCATCTGCCGCGAAGTCCACAAGTGAATCGAGAAGCAGGTTGTCCGTTGGCGAGCCAACGGACAGTCCGGCGGCGACTCGTCCCCTTGGTGGAACGGGATTGAAGCTATCCCAATTGCCCATTTGCGGAATCCGAATCGTTCCACCCTTGGGCGCGTAAGGATTTACATATTTCAGATGCTGGAAGTCGGGAGCGTAGCTTGGCTCGGCAAGGAAAGCGTATCCATGTTTGTATTCAGTGGCACAAACGAAGCAAGCAAAAAAGGCACTAATTCCTGTCGCCCAGATTGAGTTGCGACGAGTCATTAGTTGAAACCGAGCGAGTCTAGACTCTGTAGACCTTGGCGGCTGTGCCGAAGAACATTTGGTCTTTCTCGTCCTCCGTGAAGTCACTCACGATCTTTTTGAGTCCGTTCCAAAGAACGTGATACGAAATGGAGAGTCGATCTACGGGAAAATTACTTTCGAACATACATCGATCGGGTCCGAAGCACTCAATTGTGTGGAGGTAGTAGCGACGCTGGGCTTCGGCAAACTCATCGGATGTCGGGGGCGTGGGGTTCTTGTCCCAGCCGAATCCATTGTCAGGCATTGCCATGCCACCCAGCTTTGCGTGTACGTTTGGACATTGTGCAATGTCGGCGATATCTGCTTTCCATTGTTCAAAAATCTCTTCTCGACGCCCAGCGTAAGCACCTACACCGAGAGGTGTGCCAAAGTGGTCGAGAATCATGGTCGTTTCTGGTACCGCCTTTGCAAGTTCAAAATACTCTTGGTTCTGGTGGTAGAAATGCCATGTGTCGTACGTGTAGCCAAGCTGGCCTAATCTGCGAACTCCTGCCTGGAAGTCCGATCGTGTGTAGGGGCAGGGCTGTCTGCTTCCTCGATTCGTTAGGGTTCCGGTTGTATCGTGGGGTCCGGCATGTCGAATTCCCCTAAACAGACCGTTGCCAGCCTCTTCATGTGCGTTCAATACTTCTTCCACACTGTCGCCGAGTGTCATATTTACATGTGAAACGATGGCAGCAATAGTTGCTTTTCCTTCTTCCTTTGCACTCTCGGCTGCCACCTCTGCAACGAATTCCGTCTCCCCGATTGGACGCATATGCTCAGGTCCCTCGGTTCGATAGTTGGACCTGCAATCGATAAACACGGTCTTCTCTATGTTGTGACCGGATTCGGTATCGTTCCACAGGTCTTCGAGTACATATCGACCCCACATGGAAACGGATTCCCACAGATGGTGATGTGGGTCGACAATCCTTCGATCTGGGTCGATGATGTCTTCTCGTACCAGATCAAGCCATTCGTTGCTACCGGGTGTTGTCACCTTACCAGACCTCTAAACCGAATGAAAACACAGTGTTTCTCATCTTACTAAATGCACGAGTGAACCTCTCAAGCGTATGTATTCAACCGAACACTAACTTGCATATATGTAGAACTTAATCTGTATGGAGTTCGTGTTCGGTTGGTGAATCGAGCAACTAGGATGTCTGTTCTTGCGTTAGCGTGCCTCAGCGCGAGCTACACCGGCACGATCGCTTTCGGTGAGTTACGACTTTGCAATCTCAATTTGATCTTCTGTCAATAGCGGTCGTTGCAAGTTCCTAACTTTTAAAAGTCTCGCGGCAAGCGAACGGGTATGTTGGGAGCTGAATGTAGTGATTTGTTCGAAGAGTTGCTCGCCATCATGTTCAGCCCAAGAACTGATTACTTCAATATATTCAAGACTGCGGGGCTTCTAATGACATTCAGCGAAGTATCTATTGACAATTAGCCGAAAAATCTTTTGTAGTTGAAAGCCTTGTGGCATACCTAATTTCTGATCTCATGGATCTCAATCAATTCCCAGCAAATCTTGTCGATTTTGCCCAATTCTTCGTCGCCTACTCAAAGACATATTGTCGAAAATGCCCTATCGAAGCCAAGGCTTGCGGTGCCTGCGATCCGCCGAGCAACATTACAATAATGGTCATCAGCTTGGAAAATGAACGATAGGTTTGGTAGAGACCTATCAGTTTGAGCACGCTTCAGCTGTCTTTTTTCTTTGTGCTGGATCGTTGCCATTTTGGGGAGGGAACTCATAGTGAATTCCAATAGTGAACTTCAAGGCATGCAAGTATTTGGAGACACCGACGTTGGGTGGTGTCCTAATACACCAATTAATGAAACATTGGATGAAGCAGGCAATGTAATAACCGATAAGAGGAGGCAGTTCGGTGTCGCTGATCCTCGTTCGCCTTCGAAACGCTTGTTCGATGACTACGAAGTCTGCAAGTTGCGGGAAAAACTGGAAAAGTTCAATGGTTATACCGGTTTAGACATCTGTGAACCACATGAAATCGAGAAGGCAAAGACGATTTTCTTTCGAGATGGTTTTGTCGTAGTAAACAATCTGCTCGACGAGGAGACTTTAGCTCGATTTCGAGAAGGGTCTGCGCGTGTGCTCAAGCAAATCCTCGAGCCGGACGGTCATGATGGCCGCAAGTACATTACGGAAACTTCTAGGCTGCCGCATCGGTACAGCTACGGAACTACGTCGGCTTCACGCCAAATGCTCCACGAGCAGGCGTGGGCATCTATGGTCGACCTGCCGACAACGACTCCTCTACTGACAGCTTTGTTTGGCAACAAAGACTACATGGTTTCTGGTGCTGGAGGCGACCTTTGCTTACCAGGTGCTGTCGAATATCAGCACTTGCACATGGACTTGCGCGAGTATCAAAACATACCTGAGTCCCGCCGAAAGCAAGCAGAAGAACTCGGCGTGAAGTTGCAGATGCGCGAAGGGACTGAGGAGTTAGAGCTCAAGACTCAGCGAGAAATCGTCGACCACACTCCTCCGATTATCACGATCAATTTTGTGATGTGCGACCTGACTTGGGAAAACGGGCCCATAAGACAGATTCCGGGCAGTCATAAAGCAGTTAGACATCCACCTCCACCGTCCGAAGAACCGGAGTGGATGCGCATGTGCACCTTGGTAGGTGCTAAAGCCGGTGCAGGGGTATTCCGAGACAATCGTGCATGGCACGGCGCCACCCCGAATCTAAGCAGAGAGATTCGTTCGTTGCCTAACGTCGAATATGGTGCGCCGTGGATCGCCCGTGGTGGCAAGCCAACGATGCCATATGAGATTTGGGAGACTCTCTCGGACCATGCAAAACACATATGTCGGTTCGTTAAGGCCGATCCGGGAGTTTGGCCAGCTGGTGCTGGATTCAACCATTCTCTAGCGTCAGAGCGTAAGAGAGTCAAGGAAGAAGCAATAGCAAAAGCGGCCGGCTGACGAGCAAAATACCCTAATTCCCGACTCATTGTGCGGATTTATCGCTCTGCACATTACTCAAACTGGCTTCTATGCAAAATGGCGTGCACTTTGTGATTGCCTATTGGAGGGATCTATGAGCGAGCCAGCAGTTTTGTTCGATGTCTCGGACAAAGTACTGACAATCACTCTCAACAATCCGTCGAAACTCAATCCCATTGCAGACAACATGTCGTTTCCTGCAATAGGCCGACTCGGAGATGCTGTTCGAGATCCAAATATAGGTGCAATAGTCTTGACGGGCGCGGGTCGGGCCTTTTGTGCAGGGGGCGACGTCAGCAATATGGGAGGTACCGACCCTAATGGCGAGCCGCTCACTTTTGAACAATCAGTGGATCGACAAAGAGAGCGACATCTGTTTCCTTACCTTCTTCACACCATTCCCAAAGTCACGATTGCAGCGGTAAATGGACACGCGGTTGGTGCAGGCTTAGGAATTGCCGCTTCCTGCGACTTGCGAATTTCTTCGACAAAGGGCAAGTTTGGTACAGCATTTGCTAATGTGGGGCTGGGTGGAGACTTCGGAACCACTTGGCAACTAACTCGCTTGCTTGGAGAGTCCAAAGCCAAGGAGCTCTTCTTCCTGCCTGACATTATCGATGCTCAGGAAGCGTTGCGCATTGGACTCGTAAATAGAGTGTTGCCTGACGAGTCTTTTGCTGATGGCGTACACGAAATTGCAGCTCGCATTGCTAAGGGACCGCTTGTTAGCTACCGCTGGATGAAGCAGAACATCAATCAGTCGTCAATTTCAGACTTCATGACGATGTTGGAGAAGGAGGCGGTGACCCATCTCCGTTGTGCCCAATCCAATGATCACAAAGAGGGTGTGTCAGCTTTCATGGAGAAGCGAGCCGCTAATTTCTCCGGTACCTGAGCAATTTCAATCTCACATTGGTAACAAACAAGAAATATCGATTCCGACAAGCACGGACGCGAATACTTTGACCGAAATTCAAAAACTGGCCGAATCTGTTGACTCGTTGAAACAGAGTTTTGAGGATCACAGCTACATCTGCAGCAATCAGATAGCAACAGCTGTCTATCTTGCGTACCACTTACGCAAGCCCGTGCTGATCGAAGGTCCTCCAGGAGTTGGAAAGACCGAACTTGCGAAGACAACGGCGGATATGTTCCAACTACCATTGATCAGGTTGCAGTGCTACGAAGGATTGGACGAAGCAAAGGCGATATACGAATGGAAATACGGCAAGCAACTTCTCTATACACAAGTTCTCAAGGAGACTCTCGACGAAGTGCTTCAGGGAGCACAAGGGTTTGCGGAATCGGTCAATCGATTGCATGAATTTGGCGACATCTTTTTCTCGCAAGAATTCATGGAACCTCGACCCCTACTTAAGGCGTTGCAAGAGGAAGATGGTTGTGTCCTGTTAATCGATGAGGTAGACAAGTCAGATCACGAGTTTGAGTCGCTACTTCTTGAGATCCTGTCCGACTTTCAAGTTTCAATACCCGAAATTGGGACTGTCAAAGCTCGTCGCGAGCCGCCCATGGTGTTTCTGACTAGTAATAACACTCGCGAGATCTCAGATGCACTGAAGCGCAGGTGCTTGCATCTCTACATTCCGTTCCCTGATATGGATCTGGAGCAACGAATCATTCATGCCCGAGTACCAGAAATTCCGGAGTTGCTCCGCAAGCAACTGGTGGCGTTCATCCAAGAGCTTCGCGACATGGACTTGAAGAAAGTCCCTGCAATCAGCGAAACCATTGATTGGGCAAGAACACTGCTGCTGCTTCACACGGAATCGCTCGACCCCGATCTTGTTCGAGAAACGCTAAACGTGATTTTGAAATTTCAGGAAGATATTGACAACATCAACACTGATATTCCGTCCATCACTAACAAAGCGGTCAACGCTTGAAAGAGAGTGTGTGAGAAGTAGGGAGTATGGATCGCACACTTACTAGTTTTATAGCGGCACTTCGAACGGCGGAAGTCCGAATATCTCCCGCCGAAACATTGGATGCTTTGAGTGCTGTAGAACTTACTGGATATCACGATCGCGAATTTCTGAAGAACACATTGGCTTTGGTTCTTCCCAAGACGATTGATGAAAAGGAAACTTTCGACAACACCTTTGAGGAATTCTTCAAGTTCAACGACATAACTGGTCAACGGAAGACCGACTCCGAAGCGGATGAATCCGACCAGGATTCGGAAAATTCGGGAGAAGGTACAGGCCAGAGCCAAGGTTTAGGAGCAAATCGGGGAGGTCGATCTTCAAAAGCCGGAGCAGAGGAAGCAGGTGTTATCGACGACGAGGATTCCACTGAGAACCTTGGTCCAGGTCCGCTTGCTGAACCTTCCTCAGCGTTGGGTGTACTGCTGATGCAGAACGACCGAATTGAACTCAACGTTCAAGTCGCAGGCGCCGCGAAAGTGGTAAAGCTCGAAGACATTCAAGTATTCACTCAAAAGGGACTCTACACGCGGCGGATTCTCGAAGAAATGGGGCTTGCCGAGCTACAACGAGAAATCAATTCGGCAAGGACAAGTGAAGATCTTCCGGTGAGGAGGTTGGGTCGAGAACTAAAACATCGACAGGATTGGTTGCGAGAGCAAGTAAGAGACTATGTCGAAAAGCAATTCTTGCTCTATGCAGACGCACACGGGTTCCGCCTAAGGGAAGAACTCCTCCGCAAGGTCAAGCTCTCCAACATCGAACATCGTAACTTTAGACTGGTACAGGAAATTGTGTATCGCATGGCGAAGAAGCTCGTCGCATTGCATTCACGCCGGAAGAAGGTGTACAAGCGAGGGGTGCTCAATGTCTCACGTACTCTACGAAAAAACATGAGCTACGACGGCAACATTTTTGACCTACATTGGAAATCCATAAAGGTTGACCGCCCGTGTGTTTACGCGATTTGCGATGTAAGTGGCTCGGTATCAAACTATGCGAGATTCATGCTGATGTTCCTATACAGCCTCGAGGAAGTCATGCCGAAAGTGCGCTCTTTTGCATTTTCTTCAGATCTCGGAGAAGTTACAGAGCTCTTCGAACGGAACTCTCTCGAGGACGCCATTGCAAAGACATTGCGAGACTATGGAGGAGGCTCCACTGACTACGGTCAAGCGTTGATAGACTTTCGAAAGAAGTGTCTGTCAGACATTGACAATCGAACCACCGTCATCATTCTCGGAGATGCTCGAAACAACTACGGAGAAGCTCACCAACAAGTTTTGAAAGAGCTCTACGAAGTGTCCAAAAGAGTGATTTGGCTAAATCCTGAATCGCGCAGTACATGGAACACTGGAGACGCTATCATGAGGAAGTACACGCCCTATGTGCATCAAGCAGAAGAATGTAATTCTCTCATTCACTTGGAGCGCGTCGTGGGCAACTTGCTTCGGACTGTCCAGTAGAGGTCACTATGGCTGACGCTATCCAAGGAACAACCGCACCGGTAAACGTCAGTTCAGCTTGGCAACTCACCAAGTACGGTCTCATTGGACTTTTGTTCTTCATCCTACTTCTTGCCGCATTGGGATGGATTACTTCCAACTCGGCTGCCAGCACGAGATCTTCTCAAGCTGTAGATTTCGCGACCAATACAGTCACGTTGGCGTTAAGCACTGAACCTCCTCAGCTTGACTCAACCCGAGCAACTGACATGGTTTCTGGAATGTTGCTCGGTCACACGATGGAAGGGTTACTTCGCTACGGACCCAACAATGAACTCATTCCGGGAATGGCCGAGTCATGGGATATTCATGAGAATGGCGGGACATTTCATCTACGACAGGATGCGCTTTGGAGCAATGGGTCTCCCGTAACGGCGCATGACTTTGTCTTCGCGTGGAAGACAGCGCTAGATCCCGACACCGGTTCGCAATACGCATTCATTTTGTTCCCTATTAAAAATGCACGAGGCATTAGCGAAGGCGAAATGGATCCCGAAACGTTGGGAACCAAGGCAATTGACGACTTTACTCTCGAGGTGGAGTTGGAACAGCCCACCGCTTATTTTCTAAAGTTGCTTGCATTCCCCACTTACTACCCGATCAATGAATCGTTCTATCTGTCGACTGACGGCGGCTATGGATCGGAAGCTGAAAATCTTATCTACAACGGACCGTTCAAGATTGTGAAATGGGTACACGATGCGAGCCTTCGGCTGGAGAAAAATGAAGTCTATTGGAATCGGGATGCTACAAAACTCGATGCTATTGACTATGCATACATCCTGTCGGATGCCAACGCTACTTTGAATCTATTTGCGACCAACAAGATCGCTCTCGCGGGACTGAATTCCGAAAATCTGGAACGCGCGTTAAAGAATCGCTGGCGCATCAAGCAGCACAATGACGGGTCTGTGTTTTTTCTCGAGATTAATCACCGACCTGATCGCATCACCGCCAACTATAACTTGCGTAGGGCACTTCAGCTAGTGCACAACCCGTCGGAATTGGTCTACAAAGTCCTGAAACTTCCTGGAAATCTTCCTGGCGAGTCAATCTTCCCGGTCTGGCTCAATGGCGTTGATGGTCTCTTTCGAGACGAGTACCCGGGACCGAAGTACATTGTCAACGAAGAGAAGGCACGCGAACACCTTGCAATGGCACTAGAGGAGCTTGGTGTTGACGAGCTTCCACCCCTAGTGCTTTTGGCGGGCGACAACCCTGTTTCAAACAAGCAGTCGGAGTACTACCAGCGATTGTGGAAGGAAAAGCTTGGCATCGAGGTCAAGATCGACAAGCAAATCTTCAAGCTCCGTTTGGAAAAAATGACTACTGGCGAATTCGATATTGTTGCCGCTGGCTGGGGCCCCGACTACCACGATGTAATGACATTTGGCGACTTGTTCGCTTCGTGGAATCTAAACAATCGCGGGCGCTATGCCAACGAGGAGGTAGATCGCCACGTTGCGATCGCGCAAAGTTCTAGCGATCCTGTAGAACGAATGGAAGCAATGGATAGAGTGCAGCAGCTCCTGCACGACGACGTGGCAATTCTCATCCAGTACGAACGGGGAAGCGTCTACGTTTCAGACGATCGTGTAAAGGGAGTCACTCGTCGAGCCGTCGGCTTAGACCCCGATTACACGCGTGCGTACATCGCGAGGGACAGTGAAGGCTAACAAGCGATGATCCGATATGTTCTCTGGCGGCTTCTTCAGGGAGTCATCACTGTCTGGTTCATTGCAACCGTGACATTCTTTGTGATGCACAACCTTCCGGGCGATCCTCTTGCGGACGACAAGGCAGTTTCGGAAAAGATTCGAGAAAACCTCGAAGCAAAGTTGGGGTTGGACAAGCCTGTTGTTCAACAGTACTTCATCTATATGCGAAACATGGTGGGTGGCGACTTTGGACTGTCATTCGTTCACGAGAATCGAAGAGTAAATGAGATCATTCGTGATCATTTTCCCGTGTCAGCCATTCTTGGGATTCTCGCCATTGTTATTGCTGGATTCGGTGGGATTCTCTGGGGTGCCTTAACTGCGCTGTATCGAAACCGCTGGCCGGACATAGCCATCATTTTGTTGGTCATATTAGGAATCTCAGTTCCCTCATTTGTGTTTGCCACGGTTGGACAACTTGCACTTGTCACAATCAACAACTTAGCAGGATTCGAAGTCTTGCCGGTGGCAGGGTGGGGCACCGTGGCGCACATGTTGATTCCAGCGTTGGTTTTGGGGCTTGGAACCATGGCGTTTCTAACACGTCTCATGCGGACATCGATGCTGGAGATTGTGTCATCCGACTTTGTACGCACGGCAAAAGCGAAGGGCGTACCGATGGCGCAAATCTTCTCCAGGCATCAGCTTAGAAATGCTGTTCTCCCAGTTGTCACCGTATTGGGTCCCTCGATTGCAGGGATAACTACGGGTGGATTCGTGGTGGAGAACGTATTTGGAATACCTGGACTTGGCCGCTATTTTGTACTTGCCGTGCAGCAGAACGATTATGGTGTGATTATGGGAACCACGGTCTTCTACGGTGCGTTTCTTGTATTGATGGTCATTCTCGTAGACATTCTTTACGCGGTCATCGATCCTAGGGTACGCCTCGAATGAGTGATCTTTCTTTCAAACCTATCTCGCTCGCTGCAGACGTCGAGGAACGTTCACGTCCGTCACTCTCCTACTGGCAGGATGCGTGGATTCGATTGCGTGCCAATAAACGGGCATTTGCATCGCTATTTGTGATTATTGGGATGTTGGTGTTTGCATGTGCCGGTCCCCTGGTTTGGCACATTGATCCAGACGCACAGGACTTGGATCAGACATCTAAACCTCCTTGGGGCGATCGGAATGCGTTGGTACAAAGTTACGAACCATGGGCAGGCGTGACGTCCGCGGAACCGCAAGGCAACAATTTGTCACCCGAATCACTTGAAGTTGTGGGTGATGCCACTACGACCTTTGTTCGTTTAGTTTGGGACCCAGTTCCCAATTCGAATGGCTATCGCATTTACCGACAAATCGTTGAACCGCGAGTAGGGGATCCTCTAGGTTTGCCGATAGGCGACACGAAAGGAGCTACGTCTGTGAGTTTCGAAGATCGCCTTGATATCAAACCCAAGTCATATTGGTACTCAGTGGTAGCAGTGAATGAACAAGGTGAAGAATTTCCCGAGGCAGCGACTCTGAAGGTGGATGTCGCGTTTTCCACAACGATTGCCAATGCCGTTGAGCGGGGATATATAGAGGACGAGAATTCCGTCGCCATCGGGGACACGATCAAGGTCCCACTTCATCCCTTGGGCACCGACTATCTTGGGCGCGACATGTTGTCTCGTCTAATGGAGGGAGCGCGGATTTCGTTGTTTATAGGAATCGTTGCACCTTTCCTGTTTGTAATTGCGGGTGTCATATACGGAAGTTTCGCAGGATTCATAGGCGGGAACTTTGATCATGTCTTGATGCGCTTTGCAGATTTCGTGATCGCACTGCCATTCCTTTTGTTCATGATTCTGTTCAAGCTCCTGTTCGGAATAGGGCCAGGAGAAAGTGGGATTCTGCCCATGTTGGTAGCACTGGTCGTGCTCAGTTGGCCTGGAGCGGCACGACTCGTTCGTGGCGAGATTCTGCAAATCCGGGAGGAAGGCTATGTTGAGGCCTCGCGACTTTTGGGCACGAAGACGCCCCGTTTGATTCTTCGACACATGATTCCCAACACAATGGGCGTGGTTCTCGTGACATTTACTTTCGCTGTGCCCAGTGCGATTTTTACTGAAGCGTTTCTTTCCTTCATCGGTATGGGAGTAACCGCACCTACAGCATCGTGGGGTTCAATGTGCAACGATGGCATCAAGACAATGGAGACTACCCCCCACGAACTGATCTTCCCGGCATTGTTCATAAGTATCACAGTGCTAGCTTTCAATTTCTTGGGCGATGGATTGCGTGATGCATTGGACGCTCGCATGCGGTATGGAGAGTAGGCGTGGCGCTACTTGAAGTCACGGATCTCCACGTGGAGTTCACTACCTATGGCGGAATCGTCCATGCGGTTCGGGGCGCTAGCTTTTCAGTCGAGCGAGGCGAGACCCTAGCAATCGTCGGAGAATCCGGTTGTGGAAAGTCGGTTTCCGTACAAAGCATCATGGGCCTGATCCCAATACCCCCCGGTCGAATCACTCAAGGAACTGCGACTCTCGACGGACACGACATCTTGCAAAGCCGAGTAATCGACGGCAAGGACATTCGAGGAAGCAAAGTGGGGATGATTTTTCAGGATCCCATGACATCGCTGAATCCCACAATGTCGATTGGGGCTCAAATTGCCGAACCTTTAAGAGTTCATAACGGTATGTCGCGAGGAGCAGCCATGAAAAGGGCTGTGGAACTCCTTGATCTGACTCGTATTCCGGAAGCGAAGAAGAGATCTCGTCAATATCCATTCGAGTTTTCTGGAGGCATGCTTCAGCGAGCAATGATTGCAATGGCTCTCGCATGTGAACCGGCTGTTCTCATTGCCGATGAACCGACAACCGCACTGGATGTGACTATTCAAGCCCAGATTTTGGACCTGGTTCACGACCTACAGCGAGAAAACGGCATGGCCTTGATCTTGATCACACATGACTTGGGCATCGTGGCACGAATGGCGAATCAAGTAGTTGTCATGTATGCAGGGGAAGTTCTGGAGTCAGGTACGGTGGATGAAATTTTTTATAAGTCTGCACATCCCTACACAATAGGGCTGACTGCCGCAATGCCAACGAACCGTCGCGAGGTCCAGCAAAGTTTGATGCCAATTCCAGGCACGCCACCGGACTTGTTCTCTCCACCTGAGGGATGTGGTTACGCCGCGCGGTGTCCGTATGCCATGGAGGTTTGTGTTTCGAATCGTCCGGAAATTTTCGATGTATCGGCATCCCATGGCTCCCGCTGTTGGTTGCACCATGAAGACTGTTCGGTTGAAGTAGCCGAGATTTCCACGGCATGAGTAGCCCACTCGTAACGGTTGAGAGACTAACCAAGCATTTTCGAATTGGTCGCAATCAGACTGTGCATGCAGTTGACTCTGTTTCCTTGGATATCAATGAACGGGAAATTGTTGGATTGGTTGGCGAGAGCGGATCGGGGAAGTCTACGTTGGGCAAAACGATGATTGGCTTGCATCACAAGACACATGGTCGTGTGATTTTCGATGGGGAGCAACTTCCGCAAGACTACTCCGCAAGTGACTTTCAGAAATATGCGCATCGAATGCAGATGATCTTTCAGGATCCCTACTCTTCACTCAATCCCCGAATGACTGTCGGAGAAATTGTAGGTGAGGGGCTGCGTTTACATACATCACAGTCGATGAGCGAAATTCGTGACGCGACTGCCGAATGGTTGGAACGCGTTGGGTTGAACGCCGATCACATGGCCCGCTATCCTCATGAGTTCTCCGGAGGTCAACGCCAACGCATCGGTATTGCTAGAGCTTTGATCTTGGATCCAGATTTCGTCGTTTGCGACGAGCCGATTTCGGCTTTGGACGTATCCGTTCAAGCCCAGGTTGTGAACTTGCTGGGAGAGCTCAAGGATTCGCTCGGTTTGACATTGTTGTTTATAGCTCACGACCTTTCAATGGTTCGATACGTTTCAGATCGAATTGCAGTCATGTATCTGGGTGCATTGATTGAGATTGGGCCCGCAGACGAGGTTTTCTTCACTCCGAAGCATCCCTATACGCAGCTATTGGTGGAATCCAATCCGGAACCAGACCCCGAACACGAGAGAGTTCGTGAATCCACTCGGATTCAAGGCGAGATTCCATCACCTGTAAACATCCCACCGGGCTGTCGCTTCTCAGATCGTTGCCCATTTGTGATGGACAAGTGCCGCCACGAAACTCCAGAACTGTTGAAAATCAGCGAGGAAGCGGTAGATCGGCATGTCGCCTGTCACTTATTCGGTGAAGACTTGACCAGCTCAGATTTGGCAGAAAATCAGGCCTCTGCTTGACCATTGGTCCCACTAGCAGTCGTCGGCAAGTTTCGTTTCCTGCGATTGCTAAGTTCCCTGAAGCTTATCGCACTATAGGACCACCTGTTCGGTCTTGAATTGAAGTTGGCCCTGACTTAGTGCAGTGCTTTGTTCGAAAACAGGAATTAGTTACGAATTGTGGGTCTGGATCACACTATTCTTGTAAACCAAGATAGACAACGCGCTCAATCAAATGCGGAAGCTAAAAGACTCTTGGGTCGATTCTTTGTTGGCCGTAAAGTCGCGTGATTAACTCTTTTCGGTTGCTAGGACTCCGGAACGCTGCAATTGCTTCAATGTTGCCCGTCACCGTCATTTAGCCATTTATCTCTCGGGTACGACGTAGCCTCATTGAGCAGATATGCACTAGTTGGTGTCGTCTCCGCCGGCCCGAGTCCATCGAATTGCATCGGCATAGACATAACCAAATCCGAGCTTGCTACGAACTTCTACCAGATCAACAGTGACCGTCCCTTTGTTCAACGAAAACTCCCCAATTTCCCTCCAGCCGTGAGGGTTTTCGTCGTAGGTAAACTCCGCTTGCCATTCATTCTTCCCATCTTCTATGGCAAAGCTGTATACGATCTCAGGTCTATAACCAAGCTGTATTGCTGGTAAGTGATACTCGAGCTTCCAAGTTGAGGAGTCAGGTATTTCGGCGGCAAATCTGACTTCTGGATTAGTTTTGTGGATTAGTAACTGTGCTGTTGTCCTACGAAAGGCACCATAAGCACTAGAGAATTGTGTTCTAGCCCAAACGCCTTGTTCAGAGAAGGTTCTATTCCAGGCTGGAAGACCAGCATCTAGATCGAGCTGGAAGAGCGTACTACCTCGAAACCATTTCGCAGGTCCGATTGAGATGGGTCGATCGAGGTTGGGGTTGGTCTGAAACACTTGGAACCCCTGGTCGAGATCATCGACGATGATCTCGTTGCTGTGGGAGACCCAATTGCTTTCCTCTATGAACGGAGGAACTTGTTGAATTGCCTTGTGATCTTCAGGTTCCAACTCGACTGCAACACGAAGGGGGATTCTATTAAGAGAAAGATAGGGATTAATGCGAACTGCCTTCACCTGATACGGAGTCAGCAAATTTATCCTCTTTGCAGACAGTCCATTTATCAAAACAGTATTGCTTCTTCGCCAAAACGGTGCAATCCAATCTTTTGTGTCTTCCGTAGGATAGTCAATATGGACAATTCCCGTAGTCTGGGTGACGTTTCTGACATCAACTGAGGTCAGCCATCGAGGATTGCCACCCTCAGCATCCTCGATTCTGAGGGTCGATGCATTCGATGCTATGAATCCCGGCAAGTCTGAGGTGTCAAGCCATTTTGTTAGAAATGGCTCGACCACTACACCGCGTGTTCGAGCGCTCTCTAGTAAATCTTCAAGTACGTAGTTCCTACCAGCAAATTGATCTCGAAAGTCGTCCAGCCAATCCGCCACCGCACTGGTGTCGTTTGCCATCAGTAAGGCTAGTGCGATCTGCTGACACTTAAGTTGCAAGAGCTCTAGGTCATATTGAAGACCATTGGTTGTAGGGAGATCAGAAAGTGGGGTGTCTTCCACGCTGCTCCAAACGCTTGCTCGATGGGTGTATTCTCCAGAGGCCTGATAAGTACCAAAGACATACCTTCGGTCAAAGTAACCACTGTCTGCAGCCCACGCAATGGGTTCCAAATTGAGTGTAGTTATGTCGGCAATAAAAAAGGTCGAGTAGATTGAGGAATAGCTGAACTCAAGCTCAAACATAGTTGCAATTAGCGACCGGATCACCTGATCTAAAGCTTGAGCGTGTGCTCCACGTGCTGAGGTGGAATGTGACCAAAAGCGTTCAGGCAGACTGAGTGCAACATTTTCCGATTCAAACTCTCCTTCAAAGAACATGACCAACACACTTCTTAGGTGTTGAGCCAGTTCATCCTCATGCTCAGCAAAGCCGGACACTCTATCCATTGCGGTTTTTAGTTGGGATCGCGGGAATCCGTGCTCTTTCATCAATACAACACCCGGAAGCAAGTTCGCAGAGTTCATTCGCCACCCACCGGCTGTTGTGCGAAGTCTGCGTGGGACTTCCACTAGTGCAAGATCGCGGTGCGCGATTGAAATACCTTTGCTAGTAAAACCTTGAACCAGATCCTCGAATTGCTCGAACAGCGCTTGATTTTCGATTTGAGAGAGTAGATTCAGGTTCTTTGCATGAAGCTTGTGTAGATGAATTGAGCTATTGATTCCACCAATTTCAACCTCAACACTTTCAAATTCCGAAGCAAATAAGCCCAACTCGTGTACAGGATTCGTAGGACGAACGATGAATCTTCGAAGTGTGCTCGATTCGTCCAGTTTCGAGCCATGTGCTACAAGGCTCCATTTTTGAGGAGTGAGCTGGACGTTGAGACTGACCTGAAAGTAGTCCCGACCCTGCTGCAATGACCTGTAGTCACCGTTCACCGGTCCCGGCGTGGGATACCAATGAACGCCTGGCATCAGCGCCACATATCTGTTTGTGAACACCGATGCGTCAGTTCCGAGCAAAGAGGAGGCAACAATGGGTACTTCGGAACTATTTTGGTAGTCAACCGCGCTATCAAAATATGCGAATCGATGATTAGGAACACCGTCTGCGCGAATCCGAAGTGAATATTCTGGACTCCCATCTGATGGTTCAGGTTGATCAATTCTCAACAGTCCATCCTCAAATGTAAAGTCCGCAGGAATCTCATTGAGTTCGATTTGACGGACTTTCATCGATGGATTGAAAGAGAAGACAAGAGGCTTGGAATCCAGATCCTCTATAGCCAACTTTATAACAAGATCGATGTCCAGGAGTTGTCCCGGATCGATGATCACATCGCCCGATAGCTCTTTGAAATCTATATGGCCGACCCATTTGACTGCTTGATGGGCCTGCTGCCACTTGCTCGACTGATGAAAGGGAGCTTGAGCACCGGCGAAGGCTACCGAATAGAGGCACCCGAATGAGAGCACTGCGCCACCTGCTGCCAAAATGCTGAAAGATGTCGCAATGCCATCTCTTCGTTTATGCAGCAGGGTAGCGGTGACAATGAAGCCAATCGCTCCAAAAAGCGTAGCGATTCTCACCACCACTGTCTCCCATTTTGGAAACTGAGGCAACAAGTCAGAAATGAACAAAACGTCATTGGATGATGGTGAGACGATCGCGCGAAGTGAATAGGGCACTTCCACGGCCACAAAAAACCATACAGACATTGCGAGAATTCCAATGGCAACTACAAAGATGCGGACTCGTATCACGCTTGACAGAAAGACGGTAAACGTACACCAGATTAAAAGCATGACCGGCAGATCTAGAAGCAAGAGATTGAGCATTGAGTGAATTTGGAATGGCTCACTCCAACCAAAACCCGCCGTGCTCACAACAAGCCCTAATGTATAGGCGGATAGCGTGAGTATTGCAGCCAGAAACCAAAGGAGACCGGTTAAACCGAGAATTCGACCGGTGAAGTACTGAATATTCGTTAACGGTTTGGAGTCAAGCACTTCTTCGATGCGGTTTCTCACTTGCTGATGAGTCGAATCAAAAGCCAGCAGCAAAGCTGCCATTTGGAACATCAGGAAGAATGTGGGATCGATGCTTCCCAATAGGTAGAACGGAGTGTAGTTCGTCGGTGTGTAGGGCGCAATAAACTGAAGGCCCAAGCAAGAAAAAGTGTAGCCAACACCGGTAAGCAACGTAATTACCACAACACATGCCCAAAACCGTCCTTGGCGTCTTGCGGTTCGGGCTTCGGAGAATGCAACGTTGAGAGTGTTTGCTACTAACATGCCGACAACGTCAAAATTCTCATGCTTTCAAGAACTCTTTTGCTATATAGGTTTGAGGATCTGTCTTGACTAGTATGGGTTTTCCACTGATGTCAAAAAGCTGACATCTAACTGGGTGTCGAATAGGAGAGTATAGAGAGATATCCTCTCCCGCTTTCAACAAGCACATATTGCTGTCTACATCCAAAAACAGCTGGATGGTTCGAAAATACGATGCCTGAAAGTCGCCCACATTGAGTGCTCCAATTCAATTTGAATACAATTCTGACCAATCCTTTGCCTTTTCAGAGGTGTATGTGTGAAAACGTACTTCAGATACTTGAGACACATTCCATCACTCGCGCTTGTGGCAATTCTGTCTTTTTGCTTCATGGGTGGTGGAGTTTCAGCACAGGAGGTGGGAGAGGCTACAGCAGACCCAAACGACGAAATAGAAGAACTGACCGTAGTTGGATCTAGACGCCTAGATCGGTCCGCTGCAGATTCTCCGGTTCCAGTAGATGTGATCGACGGCGAGGACATGCTCGCATACGGTGCGAACGACATGGACGAACTATTGTCGATCGCCGTTCCTTCATACAACGTTGGAATCGAACCAATCAGCGACGCGGCGACGTTTATACGTCCAGCCATGCTGAGATCTTTAGCTCCTGACGCAACACTAGTGCTCGTCAACGGCAAGCGTAGACACCGTGCCGCCGTAATTGCCTTGTTAGGCGCTGGCGCAGCTGGAGGAGCACAAGCTCCGGATCTTTCCGCTATTCCAGCGATTGCACTAAAGCGTGTCGAAGTTCTGAGAGACGGCGCCTCCGCACAGTATGGTTCCGATGCTATCGCAGGGATTATTAACTTGGTCCTTCGTGACAGTTCTGACGGTATCACCATTGACTCGAAAATTGGCCAGCACTACGAGGGAGACGGACAACAACTATCGGTTGCCGCAAACATCGGACTACCCATGACAGACTTGGGTTTTGCGAACCTCAGTTTTGAGTGGAAGGAAAACACTGCAACAAGTCGAAGCCAACAGCGCGGAGACGCACAGGGATTGATAGATGCTGGAAATTCGCATGTTCGTCAACCTGCTGCCCAAATTTGGGGATCGCCTGACATTTATGACGACTTCAAGCTATTCGGAAATTTTGGACTAGATATCAATCCGTCGACCGAGGTCTATGCTTTCGGCAATTGGTCCGAGAGAGAAGTCGTAGGAGGGTTTTACTTCAGAAATCCGCATACCCGAAACGGTGTGTTTCGGGGTCCAATTGTAGATGGTGTACCTACTGTCAAGGTCGCCGACCTTACTGGCGACATGTCGGGCAATTGTCCGGTGGTTCCCATCATCAACAATGTTCCTGACGCAGATGTCCTAGCGGGCCTCAGAACCAACCCGGACTGCTATTCTTTGATAGAGAAGTTCCCCGGAGGCTTCACGCCGAACTTTGGTGGTCAGGTTGCCGACATGAGCATTGCAGGTGGCTTTCGGGGACATCTCGATAATGGTTGGTATTACGATTTCAGCGCGACGGTTGGTAGAAGCTATGCGTTGTTCTATATCTTCAATACGATCAACCCGCAGCTTTTGACTTTGCGAAATGACATTCCAACGCACTATGAAGCCGGCGCGTATACAGAAACCGACCGAGTTTTCAATTTTGGCATGTCAAAGCAACAGATGCTTGATAACGGCATTCCGCTTAATATTGCATGGGGATTGGAGTACCGGACGGAAATGTTCCGCATTACCAATGGAGAACCCAATTCCTTCCACATCAATGAAAGCCTTGCGGCTCAGGGATTTGGGGTTGGATCCAACGGATTCGCTGGATTTCCGCCAAGCGACGCTGGCATTAGTACCGTTTCAGCACAATCTGCTTACATAGACTTGGAATCGGATGTTTCCGACGAGCTTCTTGTCGGAGGAGCGCTTCGTTTCGAACGATGGCCAGACTATGGCAATACCCTTGATGGAAAAGTGGCGTTTCGCTACGACGTCAATTCTGAAGTAGCCGTACGAGGCGCAGTCAGTACTGGATTCCGTGTACCGACGGCCGGCCAAGCGAATCTGAGAAATGTGACGACGGAATTCAACATGGGAGCACTGGCAGATATTGCAACTTTGCCTCCCACCAATCCTGTTGCTCAACAAAAAGGTGCAACGGCACTCACGCCGGAAAAATCCGTAAATCTCACTTTCGGAGTTGTTGCCTCGGTGCGTGATATTGACGTGACAGTTGACTACTACAGTATCGAGGTTGAGGACCGTATTGCATTCACTAGTCGGTTCAACTTGACGCCTCAAGATATTGAAGCCTTGTTAGCTGCCGGCGTTGCAGACGCGACTAGCTTCTCAAGCGTGCGTTTCTTCTCGAACCAGCAGACTTTGCGATCTTCCGGAATTGATGTCGTGGCATCCATGCCGATCGAATTAATGGACGGAACTACCACTGTCACCGTCGCGGCAAACTTCGGAGACGTGGAACTGGAATCGTTCAATCCCGAATTCACCAGTGAAAATCGAAGGAAGCAAATCGAGGATGGTCAGCCAGGATCGAAAATATCGGCGACGATGAATCACGATCAAGGTCAGTGGTCGGCGATGCTTCGAGTTCGATACTACGGCGAACACTACGATTCCCCAACTAATGATGGATCAGTCTCGTACTATCCCGATCCCGCGTTTCTATTGGATGCGGAGGTTCGCTATCAGGTTGACGACAACTTCACGGTAACAGGTGGACTCCAAAATCTTTCAGACGTTTATCCTTCGGACAATCCAGCGGGCGAAGTCGCAGGATTGATCTATGCTGAGCAGTCGCCTTACGGATTCAATGGAGGCTACTACTACGCAAGGGTAACCTGGAGACGTTGATTCCAATCAACTTAATCTAGAAGCTGTCCCCTGTTGGCTTGTACGACAGGGGACGGCAATCCAATGTAACGGTATGCCTGTTCCGTCGGGAAGGGTACGCCACACCTAAATGCAAAGGAGACAAGTGCCAAATGATTGCATTGCTTGCAAAAATGAGTATCGCAGAAGGAAAGGAAGCGGAATTTGAAAAAGTCATGGGCGAATTGATTGATCAAGTTCGAGCCAACGAACAGGGGAACAAGCTGTACACACTCGTCAAGAACGACTCCGGATACACAGTCATGGAGATTTACACTAGTCAAGAAGCACTTGCTGCCCACATGCAAAGCGAACACTTTAGGGCTGCTGGACCTAAGTTTGCGGGTCTCCTCGCAGGAAGACCGGAATTGACACAGTTTGAAGTTGTAGCTTAGAGAAGCCTTTGGAAACCTACTCGGAGTGCCAGTGTCTCAACAGTTTGGTAAGTTCGACAAGCGGTTGCTAACGTATTGTTACAGTGACCTTGCGTAGAGTCTCTCCTTGTTGATCTCGAATTTCGCCAATCGCTTCCGACGCTTCCCAATCGAACTTGACGATGCCGAAATTATTCACGCGGACGTTGTCACCAGCAACACGAAAACTATTCTTCTCTCCGGCACCGAACCCAAATGAAGAAGTAAGTGAACTGGATGTGACTTCGTAGAGGTCGTACCCGACGCCATTCGGATCGTCCTCGCGTAACTTAGATATCTCCCCTAGGTGGCGATCTCCGCTCAAAATGACTACAGTTGCACTTGCGTTTTTGATCGCCTTTAAGAGTCTAGACCTCTCGTTAGGCATGGATCCCCATCTTTCAAAGCAGTGTTCGTTCGGAATCACTTGGATTCCCGAGACAAGAAGGTGAAGATCAGCTTCCTCCAGCAATTGATCCTCCAACCAAGTCCATTGCTCCTCGCCGAGCATGGTGGCTTCAGGATCAAAAGTGGGAACTATATTGCGAAATGGACATTTCGGAGTTGGCGAACCTTGTTTGATCGGAGACCGAAAGTATCTTGAGTCCGTGAGGATCACTTGCACTTTTCGGCCAGAGACCTCAATCCATGCAGAACCGTAAACTCCGGGTGTTTGGAACCTGATCGAATCCTTGTCTACTCCCCAGAAATTCAAGAATTTCTGTTGTGAAACTCTCTTGAGGCTGAACTCTCTCCCTCCATCATTCACCCCATAGTCGTTATCGTCCCACGTCGCGTGAAAGCGAGCGATTTTCTTTAGCTTTTGAAATCCGGAAGAAGCACTTAGTCGTTCGTAATCCGGACCAAATGCCTCGTAGGTACCTTGACTGACCACTTCACGGGAGTCAACGTAGACATTGTCTCCCATGAAAATCATGTCGGTGGGATTCGCTTTTGCGATTGAATTCCATATGGGATGATCGGGATTCTCGTCGTCCGCACAGGAGCCAAACGCTATAACCGTAGGTGTGTGTGACTCCTCTTCTCCGACTGCAATCGTTCCGGATCCGAGTAGACACAGAGAAACAACAGTCGAGTTGAAAGAAATCCGAGAGATCATCATGAGTCAGTTCTCAATGTCAAAGAGTGCTGCGAGCTGGTCGGTTATTGCTCCACCTAGTTGTTCCGCATCGGTTATGGTCACGGCACGACTGTAGTGGTTGGTAACGTCGTGGCCAATGCCAATGGCTATTAGTTCTACCGAAGAGTAGTTCTCAATCATGTCGATGGCGTACTTCAGATGCTGCTCCAGATAGTTGCTGGGGTTAACCAAAAGCGTGGAATTGTCTACCGGCAAACCATCAGAGATGACCATCAGAACCTTGCGTTGCTCGTTGCGACCCGCCAGGCGATTGTGAGCCCAGATCAGAGCTTCACCATCGATGTTTTCCTTTAGCATTTCTTCGCGCATCATTAACCCCAAATTTCGCCGACATCTACGCCAGGGAACATCGGCACCCTTGTAGACAATGTGTCTGAGGTCATTAAGACGGCCTGGATTCGAGGTCTTGCCCGAATTGATCCACTCCTCACGAGACTGGCCACCACGCCACGCGCTGGTCGTGAAACCCAAGACCTCGACGCGAACCGCACATCTTTCCAGCGTCCGACCCAGAATGTCTCCACACATCGCCGCTATGGCGATAGACCGACCACGCATCGAACCTGAGCTGTCGATTAGCATGGAAACGACCGTATCTCGGAACTGCAATTCCTTTTCCTGCTTGAATGCCAATGGCTGCATTGGATTCACGATGACTTGCTCGAGCCGCGAAGTGTCGAGCATGCCCTCGTCCAAATCGAATTCCCATGTGCGATTTTGTTTGGCCATGAGCCTTCGTTGCAATCGAGTAGCTAGTTGTGAGGTGGCGTGTTTGAGCGGAACCAACTGTCGGTCCAAGACGTCCCTAAGTCGAGCGAGTTCTTCGGGCTCGCAAAGGTCTTCGGCCTGAACGACTTCATCGAACTCGGTAGTGAAAGGTTTGTATTCCACGTCAACACGAATGTGCCCCGCTTCGTCAATGTTGGCAAGTTGCGATTCATCAACATCGGCGTCTGTTCCGAGTTCCGATGTGTCCAAGTCGGCATCCATTTCGGCTGTCGTGGATTCACTTTCTGAATCTGCATCTCCCATGGAATCCTCATCGAGGACAACATCCTCAGCGGAATAATCGGGATCCGGTTCATCTTCTGAGTCGGATTGAGATTCCTGTTCGTTTTGGGCGAGTTCGGGCTGATCCTCGTATTCAGGTACCAACCCAAGATCCAAGAGTATGTCGCGACACCGCCTCGAGAAAACTTGTTGATCCTGAATGCAGTCTTCGAGGGCGGCTATATCTTTTCCAGCCTGTTCTTGAACGTATTCTCTCCAAAACTGCGCAACGTTTTCCGCCGCAGGCGGCAATTTTCGTCCTGTCAGCTGTTGGCGTACGATCAGACCTACTGCCACACCAAGAGGTGCTTCGGTTTCCGCAGTGATTCGATCGAAGAGTGACTGCTTGCAAATCGCTTCCAACGATGCATCAAGATTCTTTGCAACACCCTCCATTCGCAAAGACCCAATAGAAGCAACTCTAGCGTCTTCCACCCATCTGAACAGCTCTTGTGCCGGACCGGTTGAAGGGCACGTACTCTGGTAGATTCTTTCGTCGTGGTAGCGAAGCCGCAGTGCAATTTCGTCCCCGACGCCTCGCACGACGTTCAATTCATCCTCGGTACATCCCAAGTCGGGTAGTGGCACCCGCACTGCATTCCCTTGAACCGACGGTGATCCTTTACTAAAGCTAACATCGAGCTCATCGTTCTCAGCGATCGCTCTTATGGTTGCGGTCATCGCCCTCTTGAAGGGCTCGAGTGGATTGTCGAGTCGGTCTTCCGACATTGGAATGGATCTACGCTTGAATTGTTATTTCAGCAGTGGCGTCTCCCAAGTCATCGCCCATGCAGCGTTGGTAGTACTCCGCGATGACCGGACGTTCCAGTTCGTCGCACTTGTTAAGGAACGTAACGCGAAATCCGAATGCGATGTCGTCGAATATTTCTGCGTTCTCGGCCCATGTTAGAACCGTTCTAGGGGACATAACCACCGAGACATCGCCATTCACGAAACCTTTTCGAGTTAGGTCCGCTACGCTAACCATATTTGCGATGGTTCTACGACCTTCATCCTTGTCTTGCCAGGTCTTGGCTTTGCCGTAGACGATGTCGACCTCGACGTCGTGAGGAAGATAATTCAAGGTTGCAACAATGTTCCATCGGTCCATCTGACCATGATTGATTTGTTGTGTACCGTGGTACATGCCCGTTGTGTCTCCCAAACCTACAGTGTTCGTAGTGGAAAAGAGTCGAAACCAAGGATGCGGAGTGATTACTCGATTCTGATCCAGTAGGGTCAGTTTTCCTTCAACTTCCAATACCCTTTGAATGACAAACATCACATCGGGCCGACCAGCGTCATACTCGTCGAACACTATGCAAGTGGGGTGCTGCAAGGCCCAGGGCAAGATTCCCTCTTTGAATGTTGTAACCTGCTGACCGTCCTCTATCACGATGGCATCTTTGCCCACAAGGTCAATTCGACTGATGTGGCTGTCTAAGTTCACACGAACGCAAGGCCAGTTTAATCGGGCTGCCACCTGCTCGATATGCGTAGACTTTCCGGTGCCGTGGTAACCTTGAATCATCACTCGTCGGTTGTGTGCGAATCCTGCAAGAATTGCCAGTGTCGTTGCTGGGTCAAAACAATATCCTTCATCGATGAGAGGCACATAATCGGTGCGTTGACTGAACGCAGGAACACTTAGAGGCCGATTCAACTGAAAAGCCTTCTGGGCATCGACGGTCGTATCTGGAACCATGTCTGCGCTGAGCCCTGATTCGTGAACGTTCATTCGAGTCCTATAGTTAGCGCCAGAGCTCACCAGCTAATGAACTACTGTTGGCTTTGACCGTAGTTTGACGAGGTGTAATTTTACGAATGACTCTCGGACAGACTTAGCAAGAGTCCTATGTTTATGCTAGGTGCAAGTATTCGTATGTTTAGGGAATAACGCGATATGGCAAACATCTACTTTGTACGCCACGGCGAGGCCTCTGCTACTTTTGCCGATCATCAAGATCCGGGGCTCAGCGAGTTGGGTCGTACGCAAGCTGAACAAACAGCTCGTAAACTAAATAAGCTAGGTCCGCTCCCAGTCTTGAGTAGCCCGCTGTTGCGTACCCAAGAAACCGCTAGATGCTTAACCAATCTTTGGAATACCACCCTCAAGATCGATGCAAGATTCTCCGAGATTCCCACTCCCGCAAGCCTGGAATTTGCAGAAAGGTCGTCATGGTTGAACAAGATCATGAACGGGTCGTGGATGGATTTAACCAACGAGCTACAGTCATGGCGAAATACCATGATCGACGCAACTTTGAAGTTTCAAGGCGATTGTGTTGTCTACTCCCACTTTGTTGCAATAAACGTTGTTGTTGGGGCAGCATCAGGTCTGTCCGAATTGATTTCGTTTCGTCCAACCAACGCTTCGATCACGTGCGTTAGCAACACGAACAATACACTGTCGGTCGTGTACAAGGGCTTGGAAGCAACAACCAAGGTGAACTAGCTGCACCTAGTTCTAGGCATCATAGTCAATGGTGTGCCATCGTATGCGTGGTTCAATGGTTGGGACGTCTTGAGAACCGGCAATTCCGACAAGTAGACTGCATACTGAATTCCAAGCATCACCTGCAAGAACACCCTTGCGCTGGCTATCGATGTTTGTACATTCAACCATGAGTCTCTTGATGTTTTCGAGTCCTAGTCTCCGGGTCGCGACTTCGATTGGTTTCATTCTCCGCTGCGACATATTGATGCGTTCTCCACGCTCTACCGCATGCATTCGTCGCAATTGCAGAGCAATCAATCCTATTATTGATAGTGGTTCGGTTCCGTCACGTGAAAGAGCCATGAGGCTCTTGTTCATTCTTGAAGTCTGTCCAAGGCATGCCGCATCAATCAGTTCAAAAGGACTACTCGAACTCCAGTTCTGCATATTGAGCTCTTCCGAGCTGATTTCTTCCTCCGAATCTAGAAAGGTAAGGTGAAGTCGCTCAATTTCTTGGTTTGCAGCAAGAAGATTTCCCTCTGTAAGGTCGGCGATTTCTTCGACGGCGTCTCGTGACAGTGAAAGCTGCTTTTCCTGAGCACGGTTGGCGATCCATTGGGAAAACTGTGCTGGAGGAAGTGGTTCGCATATCACGACGACCGCTTGCTCAAGCAAAAGTCGAAACCAAGCTGAAGACCTATGGCGATACTCAAAGGTTTTTCCACGCACTAGCAAGACTATGTCCGGATTTGGGTCTGAAAGATAGGATTTGATCGTCGAAATTGATGAACGATCGATCGCGTTGGTCTTCATTGACAGATCGAACGTTCGTTTTTCGGCGAACAGTGACGAACCCTGAGCTTCCAAGAAAGCGGACTCCCATTCTTCTTTTGTTCCTACCTCCATTTGAATAATCTCGTCAAAGCCGTGTTTCTGGGCACACGTGACTAATGTTTGAATGCTCTCTTGCATTAAGAGCAAATCGGTTCCAGCTACGTAGTAGAGCGAAGCAAGTTGACCGTCTTGCAGTCTGCCTTGAAGATGATGTGAAGAGATCTCCATTGACTTGGCCAGTCAATCCTCGGATTTTTGGATTGGTTTGTTTTCTGGAGCGCGCTGCATTTCGTATGAGAGAATTCGAATGATCTCCCCTACGATTGTGTTTGTAAGCTCTCGACGGACAAGCTGTTCCTCAGCCGACGTAGAAAGTAGATTTTCCGCATTTACTTTCACAGGTTGAGTGGCAGACAACGTAATGACATCCGAGTCGCTCTGTATTACCGGTAGTCCAATGCTAAGCTTCACTGTAAGCGTGAGTTCGTACTCGATCATTCCTCCGTGAGGAGCAAGGAGAGACGCTTGTTTCTCAAAGTCATGCTGGGAAATTCGGACGCGCACATCTGGTGACGTCCCCGAGTCGACACTTATGCCAATTTGCTTAAGGTGTCGCTTCAATGATTGAGTAATCCTTGAAGACTGGGCATCCGTGATTTCAACAGAACTAACGTAGTTCGCGAGCGTTTCGGTCCGAAGATGGAATCCGCATCCAGCACACAATAGCGCGATGCTCAACAGGACCAGTAATCTAGTGGCAGCCGCCGTGGTGAGTTTCAAGTGACCTAGCACTTCAGAACAATTGAGTTAGGATTCTTGAGCTACTACCAAGCTGAGCATTCGTCCAGGTACATAAATAACTTTCCGAATGCTCTCTTCGTTGGCGTATCGTGCAACGTTTTGAAGTTGCAGTGCCTGTTCCTTGACTTCGTCTTGGGTGGCGTCGACAGGAATTTGAACCTTCCCACGAATTCTGCCGTTCACCTGTACTGCAATTTCTACGCTCTTCTCCTCCAACAGGCTTTCGTCAAAGGTTGGCCATTCACCTGATTCGAAGATGCTCGTTGTGTTTCCCAATCGTTCATATAGTTCTTCGGCGATGTGCGGGCAAAAGGGCGCTACTAATGTCACAAGTGGTTCGATCTCTACCTGCCGCGCTTTGCGCCCATCGGAACGTACTACATTCAGATACTCCATCATGCTTGCAATTGCTGTATTGAATCGAAGCTCTTGTATCGCAGAAGTTACATGCTTTATGGTCCTATGGAGAGCTTTTTCAACGGTGGGATCAGATGGTTCGTTTTGAGCTTCATTGACAGTCTGCCAAAGTCGATTCAGGAACGATCGGGGACCCAAGATTCCGTGTGCTTGGTAGTCACCTCCCTGCTCATATGGCCCAAGGAACATTAGATACATGCGCACCGTATCGGCACCATACTCAGCAATAAGATCATCTGGAACAATAATGTTGCCTCGACTCTTAGAAATCTTCTTTCCATCCTTAATCAACAAACCGTGTGCTCGAAACTTTCGATACGGTTCTTCGAAATTCGTAAGACCAAGATCGGATAGAGCCATGATGAGAAATCTCGAATACAGTAGATGCAAGACAGCATGTTCGTTGCCACCAATGTATGAGTGAACGGGCAACCATGTATCGAGCATTTCGGACTCAAAGGCTTGGTTATCGTTATCAGTGCATGGATAGCGCAGGAAGTACCATGCACTATCTAGGAATGTATCCGAAACATCAGTTTCCCTCCTTGATTCAGCCCCACATGTCGGACACGGAGCGCTGCTCCACTTCTCGTCTCGTGCGAGCGGACTCTTTCCGTCTTCTCCCGGTTTGAAGTCTTCAAGATATGGGAGGACGACTGGCAAGTCGTCCTCGGGTACCACTACTGGTCCACATTGGTCGCAATGAATGATTGGAATGGGAGGACCCCAATAGCGTTGTCTGGATATGCACCAATCGTGAAGTCTGTACGAAGTCGATTTGCCGCCCAGTCCACGCCTCGCAAGGTCGCTAACAATCTGAGTTTTAGCATCATCGCTTGAGAGCCCGTCAAAACGTCCGGAGTTCACAAGTTCTCCATCGCCTTCGTACGCTTGTGCAAAGTACTGTTCGGACTCGTCGTGAGGATTCTGGATGACTTTGCGAATAGGCAGCTCGAACTTTGTAGCGAACTCGAAGTCGCGCTGGTCGTGCGCGGGGACGGCCATGATCGCGCCTGTACCGTAACCTGCTAGAACATAGTCCGAAATCCAAATCGGAATCCGTTCACTGTTAACGGGATTGACGCAGTATGATCCAGTGAACACACCGGTTTTGTCGCGATCTACTTTTTGTCGTTCAATCAGGTCTTCAAGCTGTACACGTTTGATGTAACCTTCAACTATTGACTCTTGCTCAGGCTTGGTTAGTTCACGCACCAAGTCGTGCTCGGGAGCGAGGACCATGTACGTTGCACCAAAAAGAGTGTCCGGGCGTGTCGTGAAAACTTCAATGAATCGTTCTGATTCGGCAACGCCAAACTTTACGGTAGCCCCCTGACTCGCACCAATCCAGTTGGTCTGTGCCACTCTTGTAGTATCCGACCAATCAAGTTTCGGAATATTTGCAAGCAATCTCTCGGCATATTCGGTGATTCGAACGAACCATTGGGGGAGATGGCGTTGCTCTACGTTCGAATCACATCTTTCGCACAGTCCTTCAATCACCTGTTCGTTAGCCAAGACGGTCATACACTTCGGACACCAATTGACCGGTGCCTCTCGTCGGACAATAAGACCTGCCTTGAAGAGCTGAACAAAGATCCATTGGGTCCATCGGTAGTACGAAGGATGTGTGGTGTCGACGGTGTGGTTCCAATCAAACATTCCGCCGATTCTTCGGAGCTGCTTTGAGAAGTTTTCGATATTTTTGGGAATCAACTCATTAGGATTGGTGCCGGTGTTTAGGGCAAAATTTTCCGAGTGGATGCCAAAAGCATCGAAGCCCATCGGTTGAAATACGGATTTTCCCATTAGTCGGTGGTACCGACCCTGAATGTCTGCACCCGTGTATGCGTAGATGTTTCCAATATGTAGGCCTTCTGCGGATGGATAGGGAAACATCATCAGGTTGTAAAAAGGGCGCTTTGCCTCCCGAAGTTCTGATTCGGAGAAAGAGTTTGTGCCTTGATTTTCCCAACGCTTTTGCCACTTTTCTTCGGTGGCAGTGGGGTCATATGAATCCATTTCTACTGGCATTTTGGGCGCAGAAAGAGGAGGAGATTAGCGAGCGATGATACCACTTGGACTTGCTTGGGGCATGTCGGTTCAAAGAACCGTAGATAGAAGGCAAAAACTCAGTCTTTGCTTGAAACCGTTTGATCCACAGCATTTTCGAGCGACCTTCGACTCAGGCTTCGTCTTTTGAGGAGACCTGGACAAATCATTCGTCTAACAAATCGGCTGAACTGTACTTGGTTTCTGTCGTTCTATTGTGGTAAATTGAAAGTACGTAGCAAACTATTGGGTCGCTAACTCGATGTCGACCACATTCTTGGATCTTCTACATAGCTTGAGAGTGCTGCTGGTCGCTTTGCTGCACTACATTGGCATTAGGGGAGCCCTGGGAACATTCGGAGTCTTCTTAATGGGCTTTGGAATCTACACCATTTGTACATCATTTGCGAGTTTCAACATACTAAAGTCAGAATTGGGAACTCTGCTCTTTTTCCTAGGTGCAAACATTCTCGCTTGGAGTTGCGATCGTAGATAGCACTTTGTACGAGTTTCGCTAAAGCGTGGTTAATGTTTAGCAACTATGTGCTTAAAGCTACGGTTGGGATAAGACCAAACTGGTTGACGAAGTCTCGTTTACATAGGCATTTGGCATGCCAGATCAATTGCTAAGATGTGATCCGTAACGTGACGTTTGTACGCTGTTTCTAACCGTTCCTCGTTTCACTACACGCTCAATCGTCAGATTGAATCAGCGAGCACGGTACATTTCTCGAATTGATTGGTGCCAATACCTTTTGTCATTGATCAACCTTCAGGCACCGCCGAACTCTCGATTTTGGTCCTTGTTAGCAGTCTTGTCTAGTGACCATATCCAGGTGTCGAGTAAAGTATAGGAGTCCATATCGTTTGGGACGTTGAAACGTTCGCGAATTGAGGAGAGTTCCGTGAATGGGTATGACCTAGTAGCAAAGTGCCTCAAGGCAGAGGGAACCGAGTGGATTGCTTGTTTCCCCGACAATCCACTAATTGAAGCGTCGGCTCGCATAGGAATCCGTCCCATTGTATTTCGACAGGAACGAGGTGCGATCAACGCAGCCGATGGCTACTCCCGACAGTCAGCGGGCAAAAAGGTTGGAGTGTTTGTCTCGCAGTCTGGACCGGGTGTAGAAAACTCATTCGGCGGTATCGCACAAGCTTGGGGATATGCTGTTCCCCTTCTATTCTTACCCGGAGGCAGCGGAGTTGGTAGGTACGATGTGCAACCAAATTTTTCAGCGGTGAAGAACTACGAGCACGTATCCAAGCTTGCTATATCGATTGATCAACCTGGTCGAACTGCTCGTGAAATGCGGCGTGCGTTTCACACTCTCAAGCAAGGACGTCCTGGTCCGGTTGTCGTCGAAATGCATGGCGATGTCCTTGGTAGCAATATTGAAGAAGCAGAGAATGTATACAGCGTGCCTCAGGCGATTCTCACACAACCGAACTCAAACGACATCAAAGACGCGATTCGTCTACTCAACGAAGCACGTAATCCCGTGTTGTGGGTGGGGCAAGGAGTGTTGTACGCGGACGCATGCCAACAACTTATGGACTTTGTAAATCTTGCTCAAGTTCCAGTCATAACCACCATGCAAGCCAAAAGTGCTTTTCCCGACGACCATGCTTTGGCACTGGGTTCAGCGAATCGAACTGCGCCAAAAACCGTTTTCGAGTGGCTGGGAAGCGCCGACCTTGTATTTGCAATAGGATCAGCGCTGACACGAACGGGATTTGGATTGCAAATTCCAGAGGGCAAGCGAATTGTTCAGTCGACTAACAACGCAATGGACATAAACAAGGACTACGACATCGAGCTTGGGCTAGTAGGAGATGCGAAACTTACACTGCATTGCCTGATTGATGAATTCAAGGCTCAAGTGGGGGACAATGGTCGACCTCATAACGAATCTCTTACCGAGGCGATAAGAGCTAGCAAGCGATCTTGGTTAAACGATTGGGACCACAAACTTAATTCAACGGAGACGCCGATAAATCCCTATCGGGTAATCAATGCAATTAACAATGTAATCGATCACCAACGTTCCGTGGTTACCCATGATGCCGGCAATCCCCGAGATCAAATCATGCCTTTCTACCGAGCATCAAAACCCTTCGGCTATATAGGTTGGGGAAAAACTACACATCTTGGCTACGGACTGCCACTTGCGATTGGAGCCAAATTGGCCGATCCAGAGAAGTTTTGTATGAATTTCATGGGCGACTTGGCATTCGGACATACGGGAACCGAAATCGAGACTGCAGTTCGAGCGGAAGTACCGATTACTACTGTAATTGTCAATAACGGAACAATGGGCGGTTATGACAAAAAACTCAAGGTCGCAATGTCCAAATACGGTGTAGGCAACCAGACTGGAGAATACGCTGCGATGTCTCGGGCACTTGGTGCGACTGGGATTGTGGTCAATCGACCGGAAGAGATCGAGCCTGCGCTTCAATCAGCACAGCGAGAAAACTCTGAAGGGCGGACGGTTGTTGTGGAAGTTATCACTCGACAAGATACTGATTTCTCCCAGTATCCAGCCCACCTCCATTCAGCTGCCTGATCGTTCTAATTCTGGCGCGGGGCTAGCCTCGATCAAATGCCCCGAACAGATCTACTTCGTCGGACGGTTCAAGAATGTCCGGCGAATTGTTTCGCACGCTGTTCACTTTTCTGCTCACCGCGTGATAACGGTATGGACCCAAATACGGCTCTTGGATGAGACTCTGGAGCGAAGAGGACGATGTATTTGGGTCCAACCAAAGATCATAGTTGTTAGGTTCAATGATCGCTGGCTGTCGGCGATGGATTTTTGACAGATCGGGCGATGCCTGAGTTGTGATCAGAGTGAAAGTCTCAAGCGGCTCCCCTTCCTTCTCCCAGGATTCCCAAAGCGCAGCTACGGACAGTGGTCGCGCGTTCTCTGAAGAGATGAAATAAGGTTGTTTTGCACCTCCAACTGAAGACCACTCAAACCATCCGTTTGCGGGAACTAGGCATCTTCTGGTTCGGAATGCATTTCTGAACGAGGGCTTCGAATGGACCGATTCTGCTCTAGCATTGATGAGTCGTGAGCTGATAGAGGTGTCTTTTGCCCAAAATGGAACTAAACCCCATCGAAGAATCGAAATCTCCCGACTTCCTGAATCATCAACGCGACAAGCTGCAAACTCCTGCGTTGGAGCCCCGTTGTAGCGCACCGGTAGAGCAGGGTCTTGTGGAATAGTGAAGACACTATAGAGTGCATGCAATTCCGACCAACTCAGTTGTTGTGTAAAACGGCCGCACATATAAGAAATCTGTTAGTTGTGTGATTCCGACATCACAAGCATATGCCCTCGAAAGTCTGCTAACGAGCTAGCGAGTAATCATACAAAACGGTTCAAACAATCAAGTTTGTGATTAGTCCCAAAGTCTATTTGGGTTCAAGTCCAAGCTAGTTTGGTTTAATTGAAAGTCGCAATTGGTCTTGACACAATCTGTTCCGTTTGGGATTGGTTCGAATATGACATCAGTCGATATACCCTCCAGCAGAGACGACATCACTACTCAATGGCTTTCGCATGCCTTGGAAGAGTCGTTTCCAGGAATTGGCAGCGACATCCTAAACATCAATATCTCTGAAATTGGTGTTGGATTTGGGTTGATGGGAGCTCTCTGTCGCGTGCAGATCGAATACTCCGAGAAGAAAGAGCAATATCCAAGTTCGGTTGTGATCAAGATGTCCAGTTCTGATCCAGCCAGTCTCAAACTAGCCAAGTCGCTGGATCTGTATCGGCGAGAGTACAACTTCTATTCGGAGATTCAGCAAGTTGCAGAGATTCGAACACCAAGGCTCTATTGCAGCGCTTACGAGAAAGGAGACAACCGCTTCTTTTTGATATTGGAAGACTTGCAATCGATGGAGTCCGTCAATCAGCTTGACGGGGCGAGCCCCAGGCAAGCAATTGCTGCAGTAAGGGCTATTGCAAGACTGCACGGTCAGTTTTGGAATCGCACCGATACCGAGGAACTTCAGGACGTGTATCGAATTACGCCGCTTAGTGCCGCAGCAATACACTTCGTCTACTTGACAAACGTTGAAAGCTCAATTCGAAACTTTGGGAAGTACTACACGCCCGAGTTGGAGTTAATAGTTCGGACCATTGGACGTAGAGCTACTGAATTTCTAATCGCATCGGGAAGTCAAGGTGAGACTTACATCCACGGAGACTTCAGATTGGACAACCTGTTCTTCGGCGATGACCTGGAATGTGCCGCAGTGGATTGGCAAGTGAGTGGAACATCCAACGGTTTTTTCGATCTTGCTTATTTCTTGACAGGAAGCCTTGCGTCGTCGACGCGACGAGAGGTGGAACGAGAAGCAGTGCGCAACTATTGTGAAGTTCTTAGCGACTCATTGGAATCGCCACTGACATTCGACGAAGGCTGGGAATTCTATCGACAAGCAATCTTGGCTTGCTTGTTCACTTCTGTAATTGTGACGGGAGGTCTGGATCTCTCGGTCGATCGAAGCAACGAGTTGGTTGTGGAGGGCTTAAAACGAACATTGATAGCTATCGAAGAACTGAACTCGGGGGAATTCTTGAACGAATCGGTCAAACAGACTTTTCAAGCAAGGATTGCGAATTTTCCAGCAAACTTTGCCTACGCCATTCACCGAGTCTTTCAAAGAGGCAAGTAGGACGCTGGAGGAATCCAAAGTTACGGTCAGATTTCCTAATGTTGTCGCTCAGTGACGAGTGAGCCTTGTCAATACGAGAGTTAGCGATATTGTGGCCAAGATGCCAATGAGAAAAAAACCGTCGAATATGTTCTGAACGAACCCGGCAACAAACATGAAAGGAGTAGATCCTTTTCTGGTCTCAATAGTAGAGGTTAAAACGCCGGGAGTGTTCGAAGGCAATCTTGCCACTAATTTACCTTTTGGATCTACGACGCCGGTGATTCCACTGCTGGTAGCACGTACGACATATCTTCTTGTCTCAATTGCGCGCATTCTGGCAATTTGCATGTGTTGGGCTGGTCCGAGGGAATTCCCAAACCATCCGTCTTCACTAATCGCGACCACGAAGTCGGTGTCCTGAGCTCGCTGGCCGATTAAGTACGGAAAGGCAATTTCGTAGCAAATGCTCATACCCAAAGTGCAACAATCAAGTTGTAGGGGAGCTTGACTCGAAGGCCCGGCCATTATCCTTGAATTTGGAATGTTCATACCACTTTGAATGGGACCGAAAACCCAGGCGAACGGTGTGTACTCTCCGAACGGAACTCTCTTGTACTTCAAGAAAGTATCGGTGCCCCTGTCAGGGTTCACACCAACCGCTCCGTTGTATACCTCGAGTTCGCTCCGCATGTCATCGCTTATGTAAACACCCGCCAGAATAGAAGAGTTCATTCGCTGCGCCAACAATTGGATGTACGGTGTGGCTTGGTGTTCCCTAATCGGCAATGCACCCTCT
>JAPOXO010000137.1 GCA_026707045.1 Gammaproteobacteria bacterium
TGATATTTGCCCATATTTGGCATACGCTTTGAATTCACACGATTGTCATGCAACGTACGATTTACCGTAACGTAATCGTGATTATAGACTATATTGGCACGCTTTGAGAAGTGCGTTGCATTCACCAATGTCTTCAAACTGGTGTTTCAAAAAGTTACACATTGGTCCTATATATCACGATTTGCAGAGATGCTGTCTGTAGCCGACCCGGAACGAATCTGTCGTTTGACTAGAGCAAAAGCTATATGTTCGTTGCTATACCATAGTTCAGAGGTCAAATTCTTTGAGCATACAAATTACTAGCAATAAATCAAGCGGTTGACAGTTGTTCGGGAGCTGCTCAAGTGGGAATCTCAGTCTGTCCCCTCGTTCATGCCGTGGAATGAGCAATACAAAGAGCATTAGTTGGCGAAACCGCTCCAATCCACATACGAAATGTACGCAACCTAAAGCCACTTCAAGGTAGGGTAATCAAGAAATTGTATGGTGGCGGAGCGGACGGGGCTCGAACCCGCGACCCCCAGCGTGACAGGCTGGTATTCTAAACCTACTGAACTACCGCTCCGCTGTTTCTACTTCTAAAGACTGGTGGGTGTTGTAGGGATCGAACCTACGACCTATGGCTTGTAAGGCCATCGCTCTCCCGGACTGAGCTAAACACCCGTGGTTTCTTCGTATTTATATCCGCTTCTTGCAAGTCAATCCTCTGACCCTATCGAAGATGCTTAGTTCAACTCGAACAGCCAATCTCCGCGGATAGATAGATTATATGGAATGAATCTGAGAACGCGAACAGGCTCAATTTCAATCGGATTGCTATCAAATGGCTTTGAAGCAACTTGTTAATATGAACAACTTCGAATCTCACCTATTATTCAAATGTCACAAATCGATAGCGGGATAATTGATCAACTTCGCAATTTAGATACTCCAACAGTGTGTAACGCTTTGGAGGCGGTAGCTCCAGAAAGACGAGGGTATGGGTATACGACCGAACCCCTCGTTTGCGTGAGACCCGAACTGGGAAGCATGGTTGGCTATGCCCGTACCGCCACTATCCGTGCAAAACATCGACTAGATAGAAGTTCCTCAGGGCCGAATTTGGCTCAGCAATACTATGCCTATATCGACGCGGGCCTAAAACCCTCAATCGTCATCATTCAAGACCTCGACGATACCCGTGGCTATGGTGCCTTTTGGGGAGAGGTTAACAGCAATATTCACTTTGGCCTCGGTTGTTTGGGAGTAATTACGGATGGCAGCATCCGAGACATTCCAGATGCAGCTAAGGGATTTCAGATGATGGCGGACAGAGTTGGGCCCTCTCATGCTTTTGTCCACATAGTTGGTTTTGGAGATGAGGTCCAAGTATGCGGAATGAAGGTAGAGGATGGTGATTTGGTTCATGCAGACCAGCATGGTGCAGTCGTTGTCCCAAGTGAGGTCGCCGCCGCAGTTCCTGAAGCGGCCGCACGTATAGCGCGTGTGGAGTCTGTCGTTATCGAAGCTGCTCAGCAGCCCGGTTTTGATTTTGATGCTCTAAAACGAGCCTGGGGAAAACAAGCCGAAATTCATTAGTAATGAGTGAGAATCCTCGACCCGACTTTTCCCTTCGAGACTTAAACGGAAAAGATCACTCTTTTCCAGATGCAACACCCACTCTTCTCTGTTTTGTAAAAGAAGACTGCCCGACCTGCAACTTGGTACTGCCTGTTATCGACGAAATCGCTCGCAGTAACGAAATTAGAGTTCTCGTTCCAGGACAGACATCTGAGGGCAATCGGCAACTCCAAAGCAGGTTTCAGCCTGCTGCTTGCATTCTCGATGACTCGATACTGAAGGTTTCGTTTGCTTACGGTGTGGAAACCGTTCCAATGGTGCTACTTTGCGATGAAAATGGGATTGAACGTGATAGCCTAGTGGGATTCGACAAAAAAGAATGGCATTCCTTCTATTCGAAACACTTTCCCGGAGTTGCGGTGGATTGGTCGACTCTTCCCGAATGGCAGCCGGGTTGTGGCTCGCTGACTCAGGATCCAATCATTGGCGAACGACTTCTCGCCGAGTCTGAAAACAGTCCGCTAAGAGCACGAAAAATTGAGATTGGCACTCAAGACGATGTGCACGAGTTCATGTTCGACCAAGGATTTACGGACGGACTTCCCGTAGTACCTCCCACACCCGAAAGGGTACTTGAAATGCTCCGAGGGACAGAGCGAGATCCACAGGAAGAAATTACTGTTATACCTCCAAACATGGCACCAGCAACGGTCGAGAAAGTTGCCATCAATGCCGTTCTTGCCGGATGCAAACCCGAGTACCTGCCAGTCGTCATTGCTGCCCTTCAAGCACTGTGTACTGATGAATTTAACGGTCACGGTGTGTTTGCGACGACTATGGGAGCCTCACCAGTTATGGTGGTTAACGGACCAATTCGTCAAAGAATTGGTATGGCAATGGGTATGTCGGCACTAGGACAGGGCAATCGAGCGAACGCGTCAATTGGTCGCGCATTGAGATTGGCGGTGCGCAATATTGGTGGTGCAAAGCCTGGTGGCACCGAACGGTCCACCTTAGGAAGTCCGCTGAAGTTCACCATGTGCTTTGCGGAGTGGGAAGAGCGAAGCCCGTGGGAACCGCTACATGTGGAACGCGGTTTCCAACGGGACGAATCTGTCGTTACTCTGTTCGCAATGTCTGGAGGTCCAGCGCTAATTGTTGATCAAGCATCTAGGCAAGGAAAGCAACTTGCTACCAGCATGGGACTTTCCCTAAGAGCTCAACATCATGTGAGGTCGCATCGCGCGGGGGATACGTTGCTCGTTGTAAGCCCAGAACACGGAGATACCTTCGCCCGCAGCAATTGGGAGAAGCAAGATGTCCGCGCACAGATCCAATCTGCTTCTTCAGTGCCTCTTCGAGAGTTAATTGCGGACGACGAATGTCCAGTAGGAATACCAACGATTCGGGCCAAGGAACTTAACAAAGAAGAACTGAATAAACCAGTGCCGAAGTTTGCTTCCACAAGGAACATCCATTTGGTGTTTGCAGGATCTGAAGCAGGAATGTTTACGTCTGCATTTCACGGTTGGGCAAGCGGTCCGATGGGTTCAATCCCCACGTCACAAGCAATCGAGTCTTAGTCCTCAACAACCACCAACTGGTGGTGTGTATTATTTGGACACCTATTCTTGGACGACGCTCATGTCAACTATTCTGGATCCTACCGACGAGCGCACACCTGTTGCGCGTTCGATCTCTCCAAGGAGTGCAAGCTTGCAGAGACGCGTGGCAATGCTGGACATAGCCAAACCACGAGGCAACGTTCTGCTTGACCGTCTCGAGGAACTCTTAAAGGAACGATATCCTGAAATAACAGTTTCTCGCTACTCGAAACCGACTTTTACTAAGCCAGCTCCAATATCGCTTCGAAATGAGATTAGGGAAAACAATGATGTGGTTCTTGAAGCACTTGCGGACTGAGGATCCTGTACTACGTGCAGTTTGCATGACACAGTATGGTTCGAGATCCAAGGGACCCCTGCAGTTAGCTTAGCCTCAACAGAGTTCAAATCCGCTGCTCAAACACAAGCCGATGCGTTAGGAATGAAGGATGCTCGTTGCGTGTTCGTTTCACATCCCATACAAGGAACTTCTGATGAGGAAATGCGTCGCAAAGCAGAGAGTTGCATAGAGGAAGTGATTCAAGCATTGACTTTATGACTTAGCCAAAAACGGCTCCTGTCGCTATTAAGCCGTCAATCTCCGATGACGCGAATCCAAACTCAGAGAGCACTTCTCTGGAATGCTCACCGACATCGGGAGCCGCACGGTTTAGATCAGATGTATCGGGATTTTCAGACATTTGAATTGGAGACCGGATTACGTCTATGTTTCCAAGTCTCTTGTGCGATACAGACTTTCTCATTCTCAAGTGTTTGGCTTGTGGGTTTTCGAACCCTTCTCTGATGTCATTCACAGGCCCGCATGGAACACCGGCTGCGTTTACACATTCAACCAAGTGCTCAACGGTAAATTCCGATAGGGAATTCTGTATGTCCCTCCTGAGTTCTTCTTTGTTCTTTATGCGTCCTCCCACAGTCCGATAAGCCTCGATCTTTCGCAATTCAGAATCTTGGATCGCGTCGAGAAAGGCATTCCACATCTTGTCCGAGGGGGCGGCAATATTTACGAAACCATTGCTACAACGGAAAGTTCCCATGGGAAAAATCGTCGGATGATCGTTTCCCTGCGGTTCCGGAACGATGCCTTGCATGGTGTATCTTGCACCTTGAAAGTCCAACTTACTCAGCATCCCTTCGAGTAAGGAAGTGTGCACCCATTG
>JAPOXO010000044.1 GCA_026707045.1 Gammaproteobacteria bacterium
CAACCCTCCTCGCGCCAGATCAAAAGAAGACAGAATCGGCGATCAGCTCATGTGGATGCGTGTCAATGTACCTATCAGCAATCAAACATCGTCCCATCACGCAGCACTTGCTTATTTGTCTGACAGCACTCTCATAGATCACATCTTGATTCCGCATGGAAAGCGCTGGCAGGACCCTGATTTTGAAGGTACAAGCCTTGACCATGCAATGTGGTTTCACGGACCCTGCAATGCTACGAAATGGCATCTCTTTGAGCAGTCGGTCATTTGGACAGGAGACGGTCGTGGGCTTGCTACAGGTCAAATTTACAGCGAGTCCGGACAATTGGTTGCCACCTGTGCGCAAGAAGGGTTGATGAGATTCGATTACTCTTTGCAACAAGAATGATGTACGAGAATGCACAATTTGTGTATTCCCACAAACGAGGAAACTGAATGCGATTAGGACTGGGAATTGGCCCATTGGGTCCGCCTGGCGGCGAAATGATTTTGCAACTAGCAAAAGAAGCAGAGTCGTTGGGTTACGACACGATTTGGTGTCCCGAAGTTTACGGAGCCGATTGTTTCACTCCATTGGCATGGATTGGTGCGCACACGACGAAAATCAATCTTGGAACTTCGATCATGCAGATTTCTGCAAGAACGCCAACTAGTGCAGCTATGCACGCTGTAACCCTCGACTACCTCTCGAACGGTCGTCTTCGTCTTGGAATAGGGGTATCGGGTCCTCAAGTCGTCGAGGGATGGTATGGTCAGCCCTATCCAAAGCCCTTGGCGCGAACTCGAGAATGGATTCAGATTTTCCGAGATGTTGTTCAACGTGAAAAACCTGTTGAATTTAAGGGGAAACACTATCAATTGCCTCTCGAAGGCGGGATGGAGTTGGGCAAACCTCTCAAACTCATTCTGCACCCACTGCGAGAAGAGATTCCTCTCTATCTAGGAGCGGAAGGTCCGAAAAATGTTGCTCTCGGTGCGGAACTATGCGACGGTTGGATTCCAATGTTCCTATCGCCCTTCAAGATGAATCAGTTGTACGGGGAGTCCTTGAAGACCCGACCTTCGCACTTTGACATTGCAGCTTCAGTGCCGGTTATTGTTGATGACGATATTGATCGCGCTCTAATGCAGATCAAACAGAACATTGGTTTTTATGTAGGTGGTATGGGAGCGAAGAACTTTAACGTGCACAAGGATCACGTCACGCGAATGGGCTTTGGTAGCGAAGCGGATCATATCCAAGAACTGTTCATGTCCGGCAGGCGAGATGAAGCTTTCGCCAGCGTTCCTGATGAGCTGGCTGATGAGGTGTCGTTGGTTGGATCGAAGGCACGAATCAAAGACCGACTCCAAGCGTGGGAAGAAAGTGCTGTGACATCCATAAACGTGGGTTCACGGAACCCCGATACATTGAGGTTCATGGCCGAGTCGTGCCTCTGAGATGCTAGTCTCTTTGGTGCAATCTAGCCTCAAGTTCTCAGGGCGTAGACGACACATACAGGTCATTTTCGAACAGTCGCTGTTTCACTACTCGTCGCCTTTTGTGTCCTTTGACCGAATAGTAAGCACTCCTTTCCCCGTTAACGGGACAAACTGAACTGGCAAGACAGACTGAGAATTGAGCGTTCCGTCTTCTCTTTTGGTAGCCAACATGAGATCTTGATTTCCTTCCGGATTTCCTACGGGCATGACGATAAGCCCCTCAATGTTCAGTTGTTCGACTAATTTAGGCGGAATTTCTTTTGCCACCGCCGTTACCATAATCTTGTCGAAAGGAGCTGCATCGGGCCAGCCGTACCAACCATCACCTACTTTGACCGCGATGTTCTCGTACCTGAGGTTCTCTAGAAGCTTTTCTGCCGATTTAGCCAACTCCGGAACTATCTCGATGGTAAAGACATCCTTGGCCAGTTCAGCCAATACAGCTGCTTGATAGCCCGACCCCGTACCAATCTCGAGTACACGATCTGACTCTTGAACATCAAGCAAATGCGTCATAAGCGCAACAATGAACGGTTGTGAAATTGTCTGGCCATGGCCTATCGGGAGTGGTTGATTGCGAAATGCGTCGGCCTCCAAGAAATCTGGAACAAATTTCGCTCGATCAATTTTCCCAAGGACTTTCATCACATCGTCGTCGATTTCCGCGATGTTGGTGTATTGCTCTGTCAGTCGAGTCAGTTCGCTAATGTCTTCAAGCATTTTCTGCGTATCTGCACCTAATCCTAGTGAGAGCAGTACAAATGAGGCTACAAGAAGGCGTTGCAAGAATCTACCTCACCAGCTATTTCGCAACTCGCGAAGTTTCAAAAAAACGATCTTGGGTGAAGGCTCGTCTTCCAAATCTGGAAACGCCTCTTGTAGCCGGCGTATCACGGACGGACTCTGCAATCGAAAAAAAGTGTTGATTTCCATCTCCTTGGCGATAGTAGTAACGGTCGGATTTTCTGGGTTGTGTGTCTCTTCCAACTCGTTCAACATGTCCCGTGCTTGAGAGTTATCTGGTTCTCGATCCAAGGTAAATTGAAGATTGTTAGTAAGGTAGTCGTGACCGGGATAAATTCGAGTCTCCGGTGTGAGTTTTGCCAATTGGCTAACAAATGTTTGATAGAGTTCTTCCGGATGTCCACCACCGTGGCAATTTCCTGCACCGGCGTTGAACAACGTGTCGCCGGAAAACAGTGCCGGCTCGTCCGAGATTGATCGAAGGCAAATGTGGCTCATTGTGTGGCCGGGAGTATCCATGGCTTCCAATTCGACGGAACGTCCAACTCTCACGACATCTCCCGCCCTTAATCCGACATCAATCCCATTGATTCGAGATCCCGCATTAGCATGAGCAAGCAGTTTCGCCTTTGTAGCTGAAATCACTGGTTCGTTCCCACCAGTGTGATCGCCGTGTTCATGTGTGTTCAGCACTTGGGTGATTTCCCATCCCATCTCATTTGCGCGCGACAGACACTTGCGGTGATCTAAGGGATCGATAGCCATTGCCTCGCCGGTCTCGTCACAAGCAATGAGGTAATTGAAATTGCGCAGAGCATTTCCTGTCCAGATTTGATCGACAATCATCATTGAGATGCTCCTCCTTCAAGACTAATATCAGAGTACATTATGACTCCACATTGAAACCTGACGAGAGAGTAATAAATGAACCAACTTTTCCTCAAACAATGCCAGCGTTGGATTCAGAGCGTCAACGACAATGACCTGGATGACGTCGTTGGACTTTACGACAGACGTCCGACATTTCACCCTACTCTCTCGGGAGAATTCATTCAAGACGATCAAGGAGTCCGCGATTACTTCACCAAGTTTTTGGCTATGAATCCACGTGTAAACATAGTCAAATTTGCGATTCAAGAATTGCTGGATACTGCCTTTTTGTATGTGGGCATCATGGAAATAAGAGTCGACGAAAACGGCGTTCGCACTACAAAGTACGCGCGTTTCACATTCGTGTGGGTTTCAAACGGAGAACATTGGAACATCATTCACCACCACAATTCCTTAGTCCCAAAATTGGATTGAGCCCTCAACCTAACAACTCGATGCAATCGTATAATTTTTTTCGGAGTTCGCTTGCCTTTCGGCATGGTCAGTCAATGAAATGAGATTGATTCAGAGTACGAGAGGCTTTCACTAGAACCAAAGCGATCTGTCTTAAATTGAGTTAGGGAATGGGAGTTATGTCTGAGTCTTTACCCAAATCGGTCGAGATATTTGACGACACAATGCGAGAGGGACTACAAATTGAGAGTCCCGATATTCCAGTATCAGAAAAGCTGCGTCTTCTTGATGCCATCGGTGAAATGGGAGCAAAGACCATCTCGATCGGTTCCTTTGCCCACCCCAAGTGGACACCTTCGATGGCTTGTATCGATGAAATCGCCGAGAAGTTCGTTCCAAAGCCAGGAGTAAAGTACACGGCCGCGATTTTCAACAAACGCGGGTTCGAAAGAGCTGATGTTTACTATCCGAAAATAAATGTTCGAGGACGGAGCTTCGGTACACACGTAGAACTTTGTGACACGTTTGCTCGGAGAAACTACAACCGAACCAAACGTGAGCAAATTGCCGCAATGGACGGTGCAATACAAGCCGCAGCTAAGGCCGGGGCAGAATTTGGTTCAGTTGCACTCGGAAATCCTTTCGGTTCTAACTTTGAGGGACCATTCTCGCTCAACGAACGCATGGAGCTGCTTACTCTCATGATCGATAAGTGGCATCGAGCGGGTATCGAAGTACGCAAGCTCTCTTTTCTGGACGCGATGGGTTGGAATATGCCCCCATGATTGTTTCGCCACCCCACTGCTCGGGCACCAGCTCGTGCTCGGAGAGCT
>JAPOXO010000010.1 GCA_026707045.1 Gammaproteobacteria bacterium
TTCCTACAGCGCAACGAAACCCCGATCAGCTAGCTTCGCAAACATGGGCAACCGCGTAGTTCCATAAAAGCCAATCGAATAGACACGTTTGCATTCTCCGTGTTGATTCTGATTTTGTTGAGTTTCTTGGCAAATTGGTTGATTCGGCGTCGCCTTCTCAATAAAGAGATGCAGCTTGAATTCGTCGTGTGATCCGTCATTCACCTTATTGTGATGTGGACATAGGCCAAGCATACGCTCTTTCCTCGCTAAATATCCAGTACAGAAAATACAAAAATAAACGAAATCTACTCGGTAAAATACAGGCATTACGAAACTGCATGACAAGTACTGCGTGACGGAACATAGTGCTTGTGAGCAAAGTAAACAAGAAAGGAAACATGAACACTCATAAATCTCTCAGGCGCGCATTGACGTTGTTCGCCGCTATGGTTGTCGCCATTTCCGCTCACTTTGTTGTAGCTTCTGGTTCGGCTGGTGGCGGAGGAGGAGCAAGCAAATTTGGAGAAATGTACACTCAGGGTAAAGCAGTCTTTTTTCAAAAGATTGCTTGCGACAAAGGATGCCCTTTGACCCGAAAGGAAGTCACATCAGAAAAAGCCAAGGAGATTGTGTCAGCAATCCGGTCCAGAGACTCATTATCAAAATCCAAGTCAGAAATGGACAAAGTGGTTTCGTTGCTCGAGGAGTCCGAAGTAGACAAGGTTGAGCACTACTTGGCGCGTCGATTCAACATCAAGGACTGAAGCTCTTGACAGACGTACAACTTTCATTTTCACACTACGTATGTCGGTAATCGAGGAGAAAAATATGAAACTTTCAGGATTGAAACTGTGCACGCTGACCTGTGTCCTATTTTTCTGTTCTCCTATCAGCGCGGAGGGATCGCCCTGGCTACCTGTTCCACAAACGATGTCTCTGTCCTTTTCATATGTTGTACAAGAGGCGGATCAGTTTTATCGAGGAGAGACGCACGCGAATTTGCCGTTCGGTGAATTCAATCAGACAACGCTTTGGTTAAGTGGCAAATATGGACTCAACGATAAGACTGCCATCGATGTGCAGTTGGGGACATCTGAAGTGGAAGCCGGACCGCTCGGATCAGCGGACGGAACCCAAGATGCAACAGTCGGTATTACCCGTTCGCTACTGGATGAAATTGAAACGGGCGAATACAGCGTTTCCGTACGAGTAGCTGGCACACTTGCCGGAGACTACGACACTGGCCGACCTAATTCGATCGGTGATGGAGCGAGCTCTATTGCGGGTTCGGTCAACGTAGGGAAATACCTTACTCCTGAGTTCGGCATTGCAGGCGAATTTGGTCTTCGACTATCAACCAACGATGTACCGTCGGAGTGGTTTTTAAATGCAGGTGTCAATTACTTTGTTAGTCCTTATGTGAATACTTTCGCCCAATACCAGCTAAAGCAGTCAAATGGTGATCTCGACATCGGAAGCACAGGTTTTACTCCTGCGGAATTTCCCGAAGTACAAGAAAACTACTCCCGATTTAGGATGGGAGCAAGCGTACAGTATGAGAACTTCAGTTGGGAAATTAATTTTTACAGAACTCTGAACGGCCGAAATACAACAGACTTTGACATAGTTAGTAACACCTTCACGTTGTTCATAGACCTATTCCGCTCTTGACCTCCGATCTACGGTAAAAACTGAGGTCTTTTGCGCCAGGAAGCAATGTTCAAAGGTATAAGAATTGGAGCTGTCGTACCGGCGCTAAATGAAGAGGAGTCAATCGGATTAGTTATCAGAGATATTTGCGCTCAACAAAACAGCGACGGCACCCAAATTGTTGACGATTTAGTGGTGTGCGACAACGGCTCTACAGATTCTACTTCGCGCGTTGTTAGCGAAGCAGGCGCAACACTTGTATCGGATCGAAAGAAAGGTTACGGCCGCGCTTGCCTTACCGCAATTGAAGCCCTACGAGAAAGATCTCCTGGAGTTGTAGTCTTCATGGACGGAGATCACGCTTTTGACGCTCGTGATATTTCCGAAATGCTGCATTCAATCGATCGAGGAGCAGATCTAGTGATTGGTTCACGAACGCTAGGCAACTGTGAACCAGGGGCGTTGACTATGTCGCAACGAATTGGGAACAAAGTGGCAACCATCTTGATAGGCCTGCTTTGGGGTACACCTATCACTGATTTGGGACCGTACAGAGCCATACGATCAACCGCTCTAGATCGGTTGTGCATGCAAGACGAAGCATTCGGTTGGACGGTGGAAATGCAAGTAAAGGCCATAAAGATGGACATGCGCATTGTAGAAATTCCAGTGAACACAAGAGTACGTGTGGGTCGCTCAAAAATTAGTGGAACATTGAAGGGGGTGATCTTGGCTGCTATAGGAATCCTATCCAAGATAATTCAATTGCGTGTCTTCGATCCTTCCACTTCCAGCTCCAAAATTCGGTAGTCGACCGCCCTTGCGCATAACCGATGTTTGAGATTGAACGATGATCCATGCACGCGTACTCGTAGCAACTTTTGCACTAGCAATTAGTTTCTTGGGTACTGTTACCTTGGCGGCACCAAAATCCGAGCTAATACCTTATTGGGATGCTAGTGACGAGTCTAATTCAGCCAGTATTGATCACTCTGAGTGGCAGCAATTGCTCGACAAATACCTTCGTGAGCACCCATCGGGCATAAATCGCTTCGACTACGGCGCATTGAAAGAGGAACGAGAAGACTATGAGCTTCTGATCGATTACCTCTTGCGACTCTCCGACTTAGACCCCCGTTCTTATTCCAGATCGGAGCAGTTGCCCTTCTGGATAAATTTTTACAACGCGCTTACGGTGTATGTGGTTACTGGGCGTTTTCCGGTCAAGTCGATAAAGGACATTAAGAGTGGCACATTTGACTCCGGTCCTTGGAACCTAAAGCTTGCAACCATCCAAGATCAAGAATTAACTCTAAACAATATTGAACATGGAATCCTAAGACCGATCTGGAAGGACAGTCGAATTCACTACGCGCTAAACTGTGCGAGTCTTGGATGCCCAAATTTGGCGACCAAGGCTTATCGGTCTGACAACACCGAAGAACTACTGGAGGCAGGCGCACGTGAGTACATTAATCATCCTCGCGGTGTATTGATTAAGAATAATAGGCTGACAGTTTCCAGCATCTATGAGTGGTATCGGGACGAGTTTGAGAATAGCGACGAAGGCGTGCTCTCTCATTTGAGTCGCTACGCGAAACCTGAGTTAGCTGAACAACTCAAGAAATTCAAAAAGTACAAGCATACGTACGATTGGAAACTTAATGCCCCTTAAAAACACCCAGAATGTGGTAGTCAGTGGGTCCCGTGTTGGAAATGACCAGCCAATAGGACTCATCCAGACAAACGCTTGAAGTTCATGTTAGATTCAAGCTCCAGACTCATCGCTTCGGACTTTCCAACCATATATAGAGAGTCTGTTGCCACGCTTCAGATAAATCTTGGCTACAAATGCAATCAAAGCTGCGTCCACTGTCACGTGGCTGCGAGTCCATATCGAACGGAAATGATGACGGCAAATACGGCCGAAGAAATTTTGGACGTTGTCGATCGGCTGCCGGTTACAACTATTGACCTTACAGGTGGTGCTCCCGAACTGAACCCCAATTTTCGGACTATCGTGGTACGAGCTCGCCGTAAGGGACTAAAGGTCATCGATCGATGTAACCTTTCCATACTGTTCGAGCCAGAACAAGAAGACTTAGGGTCTTTCTTAGCTAGAGAAGGCGTAGTGATTGTTGCGTCGTTGCCTTGCTATTTGGAAGGAAACGTCGATCAGCAACGAGGTAAAGGAGTTCACTCTTTAAGTATAAGAGCACTTCGATGGCTGAATGACTTGGGTTATGGAACCAGTCAGCGCTTAGAGCTCAATCTTGTGTACAACCCCCTTGGTGCTGTTTTGCCACCTCCTCAGAAGGAACTTGAAGCGGAATACAAACGAGAACTTCGAAGCAGATACAGCATTGAATTCAACCGACTATTTACTCTTACAAACATGCCAATCAATCGGTTTGGTTCTACCCTGATCTCCCACAACAAGCTGGAAGAATATGTGAGCCTACTCAAAGCCAACTACCGTGAAGAGAATCTTTGTTCCGTGATGTGTCGAAATACTCTGAGTGTGGATTGGCGGGGATATCTCTACGACTGCGACTTCAACCAAATGCTAGGAATGGGAGCAAATTCCAATGGAAGCCATCTGCACATTAGAGACTTGATAAATGGGTACTCGCTGTCCCAGAGCCGAGTTAGAACAGCGGAACACTGCTACGGTTGCACTGCAGGGCAAGGAAGCAGCTGCGAGGGCGCTTTAGTGTAAACATTGCTGATGGGGAGTTGGAGATTTAGGCGCATAGCCGCTACAGCCTTTAACCTACCAATCTGCAACTCCACATATTGCTTTTGCAGTTCAAATTGGCAAGAACTATCAATCTAGACTCGAGTCGTAGTCCCGCCGGCTCGGCAGATAAGCAACTGATTGCCGTAGGATTCCTTTGTCTTCTTGGATATCTATTTCTTGCCATCTATTCTCGAGGTACATTTGGCGAACCGAATTTAGTCGGTTTCTATACCTGCATCGGCTTTGTTGGGCTGCCACCCCTCGCACTTTTCGGATTTACTACTCGCCTACGCAGAGAATTTTCCGTAGCAAACATACTCATCTGGGCGACTCTGTTTCGATTGTGTGGACTGATTGGTGTTCCATTGTTTGAGGACGATTATTTCCGGTACTTGTGGGACGGATATCGATTCTCAATTGACGGTACGCCGTATGGCTCCACCCCATTCGAATTCTTCGCTGACCCTTCCGTTCCCCAGACCTTTCAGCTGATTCTCAACGAAATCAACTATCCAGATCTGCCAACCATTTATGGTCCGACCACTGAATTGGCTTTTCTCGTTGCCCATTGGCTTTCTCCGGGCAAATTAGTGGGTTTACAGCTAATCCTGATTGTCATGGATATTGCAATCATTTGGCTTCTTCGTACGGAATGTTCGAGCCGCTATCTGTTTCTCTACGCTTTTTGCCCATTGGTCATCAAGGAAATCGCCTACACAGCGCACCCCGAGGCGGTTGGGATGTTGTGCCTAGTTGGAGCCATTGTTTGCCGTCGACGCAACGCACAAGTACCGCTTGGGATCTTGCTAGGACTAGCGATTGGTGCACGAGTATTCGCTTGGGTACTCGTGCCATTTCTGCTAGTACGGACAGGTTGGCGAGTGTGGGTGGCCTTGGCAACAACAACTCTTCTACTTTACATCACCTTCTTTTTACGGGGAGCAAGCGAATTTGAAGCACTTTTTGTGTTTGCACGACATTGGGAATTCAATTCGTTCTTATATGGAATCACAAGCTATTTCACGGGGGATGGAATTGCCAAACTCATCCTAGGTGTCGGTTTCCTTATCGGTGTCACCTTCTACCTGCTGAGATATTCTCGGAATACCGTATTTGAAATTCCCCGAGGAGATTTACTGTTAGGGTGTTTTCTCTTGATCTCTGCGGTCGTAAACCCCTGGTACGTTGTTTGGGTTCTACCTTTTGCCATGGTTTATCCATCCTTTTGGGCTTGGACCAGTGCATACGCTGTATTTCTATCCTACATCTCAGCACTGAATTTGGGTTTGATAGACCAAGACCCATTCAGTCAGCCCATTTGGTCTCGCGTCTTACAAGCAGTGCTGTTGCTATTGGCAATTGGGATCGATCTGTGCAGAAAGAAGGCACAATCACCTGTCGAACAGTCGGATAGGCGTCAGTAATTTGCTCGATGTACTCCTTGTTTTCTTCTGTTCACTTCGCAAAACAAACTAAATTTCAGCAAAGTGGCTCCGTACTTGGCTGAGGACATTTGGAGGATGGTTGGATATCAACAATCTTCGGAGCGCTAGGCGTCCAGGCAGAGCTTTGACTATGGAAGTTGCGTCAATCGACCTCCACCCTTGTCGACCACAACAATCAACAGTAGAAACACTGAACAAAAACACTTGACATTTTGTATCCATATGTATACATTATCACTACTGAACGTGTAGCTAGGAATTACATGCCATGCCAAAGCCGGTGAAACTAACAAACAGACAACAGGAAGTCCTTGATTTGATCCGAAATTGGATTTCAACATCGGGATATCCTCCAACAAGGCGCGACATCGCAGACCACTTTGAATTCCGTTCTCCCAACGCTTCCGAAGAACACCTCAAAGCTCTGGAACGCAAGGGAGTAATTAAAGTTAACCGAAACACCTCGCGAGGCATACGTCTAACGCACGAATACGACCAGCACGCAATTCCTGTCGTTGGAAGGGTGGCAGCGGGAAGCCCAATTCTCTCGGAAGAACACATTGAACGAACCGTTCAAATTCCGCACACGTTGTTCTCGCCCAAAGCCGACTACTTCCTAAAGGTTCAAGGAGACAGTATGGTTCGCGCTGGAATCATGGATGGAGATCTTCTAGCTGTTCACCGAACGACGGATGTTCGAAATAACCAAATCGTTGTTGCCAGAGTCGAAGACGAAGTAACTGTGAAACGTTTCTATAGAAAGCCAAACGATTCACGAGTGGAGCTTATAGCTGAGAATCCCTCAGTAGATCCGATTATTGTCGATTTGAATACCCAAAGGCTCGATATTGAGGGAATTAAAGTCGGACTCGTTCGACTTGACTAGTACATAGACGAAGTAATCGCCACATCGTGAACATTGTCAATCGAGACAACGCTCACACTCTCGGATCAACTCTCACAAACCACGGTTCCCTTGTAGAGGTCTTGATGGTGACTAGCTCGAATTCGGAGGTCGAGGAGAGCTGAACAGAAATCAAGTAGTTGACTAGACCCGCTTATCTCCGTCAAACAACTTTGAACTTCGCCTTGCTGCTGTCTTTTTTGGCACATCCTGTCTTTCCACCCACCGTCCGTTTTCGTAGTGTGCACTCCACGGATGTCCTTTGGCATCAACACGTATGTAATGCTGTTGGGTCTTGCGCGAGAACCTGACAGTCGTCTCACGTCCGGATGGATCTTCGACCGGAGCAGTTAGCAGGTGCTTAAATTTCGGGTCAATCTCGTTTGAATGAGGCAACAATTCTTTAACTAACGGCGCACGGGTTTGACGGTTGCGCGGATACTTGCTCGCGGCGAGAAAGAGTCCGGCAGCACCATCTCGCAGAACAAAATGGTCGTCAATGCCATCACAGAGCAATTCAGGCATAGGTACTGGATCGGCTCTCGGCGGCGCTACCCTTCCATTTGCGAGGATCTTGCGAGTATTGCCGCATGTCTCGCTGGTGCATGAATAGAACGGTCCAAATCTACCAGTCCGTCGTTGCATTTCCCCTTGACATCGGTCACATTCGATTGAAGGACCTTCATATTCCTTCAACTGAAATTCACCTATTTCAATCTCGTGACCTCGACAATCTTGATTCCCGCATATGTGAACCTTCCGTGTTTCGTCTAGAAGAAACGACTCCATTGCGGTTGCACAAATTGGACACTTCCGCTTCAATCGCAACATCTTGCTCTCCGCTTCATCGTCTCCCGATTCGAAAGATTCTTCTTGTAGCGCTAGATTCATCGTGTGCTTGCATCTTTCTTTCGGGGGTAGGTCATATCCCGCACATCCGAGAAAAGCGCCAGATTTGGCCACGCGAATGAGCATATTTTTGCCGCATTTCTCACACGCGATCGAAGTGGGAATGGGTTCGTTTTTACGCATTTCGATTTCTGCAGACTTCAGCTGACTGGTGAAATTACCGTAAAAGCTGTCTAGTACATCCAACCATTGCTTCTTGCCAAGTGCAATGAAGTCGAGTTCATCTTGTTCCATCTTTGAAGTAAATTCATAGTCCATCAAAGCAGCAAAATTCTCGGTCAATCGATCCGTGACGAGCTCCCCAATTCTCTCAGCGTGAAATCTCTTTTGGCGAAGAGAAACGTAACCGCGTTCTTGAATGGTCGAAATTATTGGTACGTAAGTGCTTGGACGACCAATACCTCGTTCTTCAAGTTCACGTACAAGGCTTGCCTCACGATAACGGGCTGGAGGTTTGGTGAAGTGCTGCGTTTTTTCCACTTTCAAGTTGCGAAGTAGTTCTCCCACCTGAAAGTCCGGTACGACTTGCTCATCATCTCCGCGTGTCGGAGGAGTCCATATCCGCGTGAATCCATCGAACACAACCACTCGTCCTTGTATTCTGAGCTCGTAATCTCCCGCCTGTACGGTCGTCGTCACACTCTCGTACCGAGCATTGGTCATTTGACACGCCACAAATCGTCTCCAAATGAGGTCATACAGCTTGCGCTGGCTCTCATCAAGACTCTTCAAGTCATCAGCCTTGACGGTTACATCCGATGGTCGTATAGCTTCGTGGGCTTCTTGTGCAGCTTTGGATTTGGTTGGATAGACCACAGGACTATTGGGAACATAGCTTGAACCTATGTTCGCATTTAGATAGTCTCGAACATTGCTCACCGCTTCGCCGGCCAAGTTGGTTGAGTCAGTACGCATGTAAGTTATTAGTCCACTTTCGTACAGGCTCTGAGCAAGTCTCATGGTGCGTGCGACGGTGTATCCCAACCTTGATGAAGCTGCTTGTTGCAACGTAGATGTAATAAATGGAGGCTGAGGTTTAGATCCGGTGGGCCTCTTCTCGTGCCGAATGACCTCACACGTTGCTTTTTCAAGTTCCTTGAGAGCCTTCTCAGCTTCTTGTTCGTCCGCAGCCGAAAATCCCCTACCCCGATAAGTAATAACCTTAAATCGATACGCATTCTGGCCTCTGCTGGACTCATCCGTTGATCGCGCCAAATCTGCGAATAATTCCCAGTACTCCTCAACATTGAATGCACGGATTTCTCTTTCTCGTTCTACAACGAGTCGTACGGCCACCGATTGAACCCGACCAGCAGAAAGTCCCCGAGCCACTTTGTTCCAAAGCAAGGGAGAAAGCTCGAATCCGACAACTCGATCAAGAAATCTTCGTGCCTTATATGCGTTAACTCGATCATTGTTGACGGTGCCAGGATGTCTAAATGCTTCGTCTATTGCACTCTTTGTGATCTCGTTGAAGACGACTCTTCGAAATCGATTCGAATCTCCACCAATGACCTCTTGAAGGTGCCAAGCGATTGCTTCTCCCTCGCGATCCCTATCTGTTGCCAAATAGATAAAGTCCGATCCTTCCGCCGCCTTTTTCAGATCTTTTACAACTGAATCTTTCCCCACTGAGACTATCCAGTTAGCGATCCAGCCGTTGTCGGGGTCTACACCCATTCTTCGAATATGAGCCGTCCTCGCCTGTTTTTCGCGCGCCTTTTTCTTTTCTTTGGGGCTCAAATGCTTGGGAATACGCTTGGTTTTCGTTTCCCCAATCTGTGCCCCACTCGTCGGCAAGTCACGGATGTGCCCGCGACTTGACTTCACTACAAACTCGTTGCCTAGGTACTTGCTAATAGTCTTGGTCTTGTTAGGCGATTCAACAATAACTAGTGATTTGCCCATTGTTCTCCTTGTAAAGCGTCATTTGCTCTGACTTAAGTTGATGGTGTTCGGCTTTGTCTATATATATACAACAATCGATTTCGAGAGGTTTGGCAGTCTAACTAGTCCCTGCCAAAACTAGCTCAAACATTTATCGAGGTGAAATGTGACAACCTGTGTGAAAACGCATAGACACAACCAATTGAGATTGGTTCATAGAAAGATCGAATAGATTTTTCAATTCTTCCATAGATTCCTCTCATGCAACTCTTCGCATTGTGTAGATCGGCACTTTCTATTCATCGATCGAGCATCTCCTTTTCGATTTCAATATTAGCTTCCATGAGTTCCTGCAAACCGGTCAACATTTGCTCGACAAATGCATCTGGAGTGGAATCCAATTGTTCCCTACCAATCCAGGAAGCACCGTTTCTGCTACTCCTGACGGCGACAATATCAGCTGGCAATTGATCGATCGCTTTCGCAACCCTTTTCCAATATTCTTCCTGATGTTTCAATCTGGTTTCGCTCAAGCTTGGTTCAAAAATGAAGCCCTCGATCGGTCCGTTTCCGTTCGAGGACGCGTACAAAGTCCAAATCGGCATGGCCGCGAATTCGTCTGAATAGCGTCTCTCCCATGCGATGCACTGAACCTTGGGGGTTCGAATTTTTCCTCCAGCTGTGACTCGCTCCATTGCAGGAGCGCTGATATCGCTAATGACGATCCCTTGAGTAATCAGTCCCGACTTTCGAGCATCAATCCGCATTCGACCAATCCGTCTCTCCCGTTTCGACGGCAATACCAAGAATATCCCACCGAAGACCATGAGAAACGCTGTTGTGACCAGAATCCAAACCATTGTTACTTTTGATTCAGTGATCCGAATTCGTACATAATTTCAAAGTGAGTAGACAATGGATTCCCTCTCGACTATGTGCAAGTATTCTCGGGTGCTGCTTGCTGTCGACTTGACAGAAGACTGCCGTCATGTAGCGGAACATGCTTCGATATTGGCCCAACTCTATAATGCAAACCTTCACATCGTACATGTTATAGAGCCTCAGAGTCTTGCATATGGCGACGAAATACCAATGGATCTTTCTTCGCTGCACCAAGCCATTTACGATCAAGCAGAGTCGTATCTTCGCGAACTTTCCCACGACTTCGAAATTCCAAGTACGAGGCAGCACCTCGCCTTCGGACGTATTGACACCGAAATTCGGCGAATCGCCGATCAAGAAAATATCGATGTCATCGTCGTTGGAAGTCATGGCCGACACGGTTTGGCGATTCTGTTTGGATCAACTCTCAATGGTGTGCTGCAGAAAGCGACTTGCGATGTCCTCGCCGTGCGTGTTGGAGAATAGGTCAATAACTAGAAGCCGCATCGATTGCTCGTGAGATTGACCGCAACTTTCGGGTGCCTACTGTTCCTTTTGTGTTCAATAAGTGCAGGTGCCAATTACGACGAGCTAATTGATCTACGACAGAAATACAAGCAAGCAAAACATGCTCGCGATTCCGGAAGAATACGAGAGTTCGAACGACTAAAAAGCGAACTAACAGATTACCCACTGTATGAATACCTTGTCTACCAAGATGGCGTGCGCCGACTATCGTTGCATTCTCCAGAACAAGCTTTGAACATCAAAGCGAAGTTGGCTAACTCGGTGCTATCCGATGTGTTCTTTCAACGATGGCTAAACGCCCAGGCAAAGGCAGGCAGATGGTCAACCTACACGGAATATTACGTGCCATCTTCGAACCCCATTGAACAGTGTCGCTACGCGCAAGCGCTTCATCGCATCGGTGAGACCAAGAAAGCTATGTCTTTAGTCCGTGACCTTTGGATCGTGGGGGTGTCGCAGCCGAAGGAATGCGATCCTATCTTCGCTACATGGATTAGCAATGGAAACGTCACGTTTCGAGTTGCATGGCAACGCTTGCAGCTTGCAGTCAAGGAAAATTCGAGAGTTCTCGCACGTTACCTTATGCGTTTCTTTGACAAGTCAGACCGAACAAAAGCGCAGTTGCTGTATGACGTGCATGTACGACCAAACTTAGTACGCGACAGTAAACGGTTTGCAAACGACGAATGGGGTCGCGTAGCTCTAGCGCACGGACTTCGTGAATTCGCTAAAGACGAAGGCAAAAAGGCTTTGGATCTTTGGAATCAGTATCGAACTCAGTATGACTTTGGGTCAGGAGACCAATCTGAACTTGACAACGAACTCTCCTTCTGGGCTGCACGCGACGGAGTTTTGATACGACCTGTTGATCCAAATTTCAGTGCTTCAACAATCGAACGCATAGCAGATACTGCAATGGCGCAACACGATTGGGAATTGGCTTACGAATGGCTGTCAGTCTATCCCGAAGAAGATCGTATGAATTACAAGTGGCGATTTTGGTGGGGAATTGCAAACCTAAGCCTCGGCAAAATTGAAGCTCTTTCCATTCTTGAGGAACTCGCTGGATTGCGTACCTACTACGGTTTTCTCGCCGCCCAGCAATTGGGCCTTCCCGTACAACTCAATGGACATGTCTGGGACAACCCTCGAGATAAGCGTCTCGAATACATGGCCGACAAGCGAATTGCGCGGATATTTGAACTCTATGCTGTTGGCGATGAAGCAAGTGCCAAAAAAGAATGGCAGTGGCTGCTGCCTCAAGTAGATCAAGATGCTCAAGCTTGGATTGCCCACGAGATAGCAAACATAGGATGGACCTACGATGCCATCCAAGCCGCGTTTTCAGCCGATGCTCTCGACCTAATCGATGCTCGATTCCCAATGCTGTACCTCGATGAGTTCAAACGCAACGCACACATGACCAACATAAGATTGCCCATTTTGTTGGCGATAGCTCGCCAGGAGAGCGCATTTAATGCTCGAGCAATTTCACCCGTTGGGGCGCGCGGTCTCATGCAATTAATGCTGCCAACCGCACGGAGAACGGCAAACAATATACGTGCTCCGCGTCCTTCATCTTCCTCTTTGCTCGATCCGACCACAAATATATACATCGGTTCTCATCACTTGTTAGAACTGATTGAAGAGTTTGATAACCACGTCTTGGCATACGCAGCATACAACGCAGGTTCCCATCGCGTAGATCAGTGGATTAAGGACGCAAAGGGCATGGACACTCGTGTTTGGATTGAGACCATTCCGTTCCACGAAACGCGTAACTATGTAAAAAACGTTATTTCGTTTACTCAGGTATATGGACAAATACTGAACATTCCAGTACCTGTCCTTGCAGAGCACGAAAGCGTGGTCCCTTAGACATCCCGAGATTCTCCATTTGATAGACATCGGGGCAAACCTTACTGACAAGTCCTTCAAAGACGACCTCGATCGAGTGTTGAGCCGAGCAAAGCAAGGAGGTGTCAGTCACATCATGGTTACCGGAACCAACATTTCGAGCAGTCGGCGCGCTGTCGCCTTGTGTTCCAAGTATTCCGGCTATCTGTCCTCGACAGCGGGAATTCATCCGCATCACGCCGAAAATCCGAAGCCAGGTTGGATCAATGAGATCGAGGAGATTGCTAGTTCTCAATGCGTAGTCGCTATCGGTGAAACGGGATTGGACTATTTTCGAGACTTTTCGCCACGTTCGGACCAACGAAAGGTCTTTTGTACGCAGCTTGAACTGGCGGCGAAGCTAGGATTGCCAGTGTTTATACATGATCGAGACTCAGATGGAGACTTACTGCAAATCGTTTCGGAATGTAGAGAATTGAAGGCAGTTGTACATTGTTTTACGGGATCTCAAGACTTGCTTCTCAAATACCTGGAACTTAATCTCTATATAGGAATAACGGGATGGATTTGCGACGAGCGCCGAGGAATCCCCCTTCGAGACATCGTACATCTGATTCCCAACGATCGATTGCTTGTGGAGACGGATTCTCCATACTTACTGCCAAGAAGTATCCAACCAAGACCCCGGACCCGTCGCAACGAGCCAGCCAATCTCCAATATGTTGTGGATGAGATAGCGTCAGCTCGAAACCAATCTCCACCCGAAGTTGCTCAACTCACCTCGGACAATGCAAAGCGGCTATTCGCTATTAACTAAGTCGACAATTTGTTGAGCTGTGAAAGGCCAATCCAATTCGTGGTCGCCCACTTGAACTACCGGGATCTTCTGTGCCATTCGATGGAACAATTCAGCATCGGACATGATGTCTACGACATCGAGAATATGACCCGAGAGTTGATCCGATTCAAACACCATGTTTAATGCTTCGTCGCACATTGTGCAAGCATCCGTGACGTAAAGGACTATTTGCACACTAGTGCAGAGAGACCTCTAATCAATTTTGTTGAACCTTTCATAGATCCATCGCTTAGAACAATTTGTAAGACTTTCCGAGGTTAAAATACTTGTTTAATAGATATTTAATTCAGATACTTAAAGGAATCTCGACAGACTGAGCGTAAATCGAAAGTTCTGCATCTCAAGTGATGGAATAACTCTAACTGTGCCATTTTCATAAACATCTTCCCAATCATCTTCGATTGAGGTTTCTAAACGCAGTTCTAATTGGGCAACAAATTTCTCGCTAAATGCATGTTCTACGCCGCCTCCGAAAGCGTAAACCTGTCCACTTGCCTCATAGCTGAATTCTCCGGTCTCAAACTGCGGGCCGACACACTCCGTGAGCGTAAAGCACCCCAGTTCATAGCGAGTATCCAACTCCACATTGGCTCGCTTGGCACCTATAAGAAAGTAGTATCCTGTAATAGCAGTCCAATTTGTGTCAAGCAGTTCCCGTCCCCATTGAAGTGTTACGCCAAATTCGGTGCTAGAAGCTACATCAAACGTTTCAGGCCAAGCTTCACCGTACTGGGCACGAAGCTGGGAGACCCCATCCCCGCTAACAAATCCAGAGACTCGGCCAGAGCCAGTATTTGCTTCCAGTTGAACACCATAAAAGCCGCTGTCTAGTGCTTTTCTATATCCCACGACCAACCCAATGTTTCCGAGGTTCCCATCTCCCGTGTTGCTAGTTTCGAATCTCATCCCCGCTACGGTCGTCGCATTGTCTGGATGTGTGTTGTCAAGGACTTTGGAATAGTCAGCATCCGACTGAGAAATTGCTCCTTGAATCCCAACGTACACACCGGATAGCTGCGCCATGACTGTGGAACTGAAGAAACAGGTAACGAGAAGGAAGGCAAAGCGGATAGATTGAATCGGCCTCATGAGCACACCGGATAGCTTGGGATTTCTTCGATAATCTTATCAAAGACAGTGTTGAGATTGTCGCGTTTCGCCTGCCCGCTAGTGACGAATACGTTCCTCAAACTAAGAGACGTTAGAGTGTGGTTGGCGAGTAGGTGGGGTTGAGCTGGCTAGTTCTCATTGTGAGTACCATTAGCGTCTCGCATCCAGATAATCCAGATAACAGTCACTGGCTACCCCATATCGTGATAAGACACAAAAAGGACAGGCTTTAGGCGTGGTAGATCAGCACAAAGTTGCAGACGCTTCTTCAGTACAGAGCAGAGTGTACGTTCGCCCAGTTCGAGGTAGCGATCGGAATTCAGTTGTCTCAATGGCTCAAGCAAGTCAGAAATTGCACCATCCCTGGATAACTCCACCACTCACCAATCACATGTTTCGTTTGTATTTGAAGCGTACTCAGCGAGAGGATGCTGATGGATTTGTGGTGTGTCTTCGTTCAACCGACGAAGTCATTGGAGTTATCAATTTGAACGATATTGTCCGAGGATCATTTATGAGTGCGAACCTCTCCTACTACGTCGACTCGAACCACCGAGGAAACGGTTACATGACAGACGCTCTACGGCTTGTTATTCGCCTGTCTTTTGAAGTCTTTGGCCTACACAGACTAGAAGCGGCCATTCAGCCCGGTAATCAACCTTCCAAAGACTTGGTAAGACGTTGTGGATTCCAGATGGAAGGATTGAGTTCCGATTTGCTATTCATTGACGGAAAATGGCGTGATCACGAACGGTGGGCGCTGGTCGACAAAAGAACCTCCCTAAACCGACTTTAAGAATGAGCTAAAAATCATGGAAACTCGACCCTATGGGACTTGGTCCTCTCCAATCAGCGCAGAACTCGTAGCATCAGCTTTCGTTTCATTCGGAGAGCTAGCTTCTGATGGCAACGCTCTTTACTTTTTGGAGTCAAGACCATCAGAGAAAGGACGAACGGCTCTCATGATTTGGCGTTCGCCAGACGATTGTGGGGAACTAACAAGCGAACTTTACGACGTTCGATCAATGGTTCACGAATACGGAGGCGGTGCATACGCAGTTGCAAATGGCGAAGCATACTTCGTTAACAAAAGCGATCAGGACATTTATCAAGTCAGTGGAATACCCGAATCAAGAATCGAGCGGATAACCAATTCAGGACAAAACGAGCGATTTGCAGACTTGGTTGTCGATGCAAATGGAAATCTAGTCTGTGTTCGAGAACTTCATCATGAAAAATCAGAACCAAAAAATGATCTAGTCCACATAAACAGCAATACTGGTGAAATCTCCGTGTTGCACCACGGACACGACTTCTATGCATCGCCAAGGATTTCGCCTGATGGGAACCAGATAGTCTTTCTGGCGTGGGACCATCCCAACATGCCATGGGACGGTACACAACTATATGTCGGCAGCTTGAAAGGTTCTGGAAGACTCGTAGACGTTACGATTGTTGCGGGAGGAACCGAAGAATCCATTGTGCAGCCCATTTGGTTGAACAACGAACGATTTGCATACGTTTCTGACAGTTCTGGGTATTGGAACATATATACCCACGAACAGAGCGGTAGCTACGCGGTAACTAACGAGTCAGCTGAGTACGGATTTCCACTCTGGAGTTTCGGTATGCGTAGCCTTGTCGCTCTCAACGATCACGTACTCTTGGCTGCAAAAAACACCGAAGAAGGACAAGAGCTCGTCTATGTAGATTGCGTTACACAACTAGTAACTCCGTGTATCAACTCCGGGGGTAGCTTTACTTCCCCCACGAAGCACAAGGACAGCGTTTTCTTCATTTGTGGGCTGCCTGACGATTTGAGCTCGCTCGTTCGAATGTCGCTTAAGGATCAAGTTCTTGAATCAATTCGTACGCAAGGAGAACTGCCTGTTGCTAGGAAATGCATCTCCATTGGCCGGGCGATAAAGTACGACAATTCCAAAGGTGAGACGGTCCATGCAAACTACTATCCGCCCACTAATCCTGATATGCGTGCTCCTAGCAATGAGAGGCCACCATTGCTTGTACTTTCGCATGGCGGACCTACATCCAAGTCTAGTGCAAATTTCAGTTTTCTTGTGCAGTTCTTTGCTACTAGGGGATGGGCTGTACTCGATGTGAATTACGGAGGCAGCACAGGCTACGGACGCGAATATAGAAATCGACTCCGAGGTCAGTGGGGAATTGTGGATGTTATGGATTGTGTTGCGGGCGTACGTTTCCTCGTGTCAAAGGATCTAGTGGATCCAACTCGTGTCGCAATTCGTGGGGGAAGTGCCGGAGGCTTCACGACTCTGCGAGCTTTGACAACAACAAACACTTTTAAAGCAGGAGCGAGCTACTACGGAGTGGCCGACGTACGGGCTTTAGTAAACGATACGCACAAGTTTGAGTCTCGATACATTGACAACTTGATACCAGCGGATGAAATAGACTCTCGTTCTCCAATTCACGACGCCGATCACTTGTCGAGTCCAGTTGTGTTCTATCAGGGAACCGAAGACGCTATTGTGCCGCCAAACCAATCCAAAGAAATGTTTGACTCGCTCTCAAGGAAGGGAATAACGACTGCACTCTTTATGTTTGAGGGAGAAGGACATGGCTTTCGCATGTCGGAAAACATTTGCTTGGCTCTTCAATCCGAGTATGTTTTCTTTGCCCGAGTGTTCGGAATCGAGTCTGAAGAACTCAGAAGTAATTGTTTCGAGGCCGCCGAGGTTGCAAACGCTCCATGGCTCTAAGGGTTGCGGTCATTGGAGGTGGTGGCTCCCACGAAGCGGAAGTATCCAGATCTTCGGCATCTCAAGTTGCAGAGGCATTGGAGTGTGATTTCGAAGTACGAAATATCGAACTAACAGCCAACATTGCGCAGGATCTTGGCAAGTTTCAACCGGATGTTGTGTTTCCGGTGTTGCATGGTGCTCCAGGCGAAGACGGCACCATTCAAGGACTGCTGACAATCCTAGGGTATCCGTATGTAGGATGCGGAGTACGTGCCAGCGTCTTAGCACTTGATAAAGTCGTTGCAAAACAACAGTTCCGGGCTGCCGGAATTCCGGTTCTGGATGAACTCGTAGCAACCGAGGCAAACCTACAGCAATCAATTGAAGAGATTCGCCAAAAATTCTCGGATAGAGTCGTATGCAAGCCCCGATTTCAAGGTTCTGCACTCGGCACCACATTGCTTCCCAATGGAGGAGACGTGGTCGAAGCGCTCAAACGAGGTTTTCAATACGACGAATATATGCTTGTGGAACCGTTTGTGAAAGGTAGAGAAATCACCGTTGGAGTGTTAGATCTCTTTGGCCAGGATGCTATCGCATTGCCTGTAACTGAAATCCTAGTGGCCGCTGACGAGTGGTACGACTTCACGAATCGCTACACACCTGGAAGAAGTGAGCATGTAATTCCCGCCGAGGTGGATCCGCAGCTTTACGTTCGATTGCAGCAAGCGGCGATAGATGCACACAAAGCATTGGGGGCGGAAGACCTGTCTCGAGCAGATTTTGTCCTAGAACCTTCGGGCCAATTTTGGATTCTAGAAGTGAACAGCATGCCTGGAATGACACCCACAAGTCTTTATCCCGATGCGTGTCGGTCGGAAGGTCTGGATTTAGTCGAACTAACAACTAGATTTGTTGAGGGCGCGTTAAAACGTGGTTTAAGAACTGCATAGTCCGAGATTCCCGGACTATGCAGACTTGGAAGCTAATAGTTGATGTTGTAGCCGCGTTCGTTGTGCGTGGAGAGATCAAGCCCTTCTATCTCGTCGTCTTCGGGTACGCGTACTTTGACCATCAAGTCTGTCACCTTTAAGATCACCCAAGTGACAGCGCCAACCCAAATAACTGTGGCGAGCACGCCAATCAACTGAGCCAGCAATTGATTAAGGATGTTAATGTCTTGTTGCCCACCGAACCAGCCCAGGGCTGAGCTGGCGAAAATTGCAGTCAGAAGAGTTCCGAGTATTCCACCGATCCCGTGAACTGGAAACACATCAAGCGAGTCGTCGATCTTCAGAGTTCTCTTCAAGTAATTGGTCGCGATAAAGCATATGAGACCCGCGACGAGACCTATGACCAGGGCACCAGCCGGTCCGACATACCCTGATGCTGGAGTTATGGACCCCAATCCAGCAACCATCCCCGTTACCGCTCCGAGAACGCTGGGTTTTCCAAATCGAATCCATTCCATAACCATCCAAGTAAATGCGGCGGTGGCTGCCGAAATATGGGTAACGGTAATTGCCATAGCGGCATCGCCGTTCGCTGCCAGTGCACTTCCTCCGTTGAATCCGAACCAACCAACCCACAACATTCCAGCCCCCACAACCGTAAACGGAAGGTTGTGCGGAATCATTGCTGTGGTGGGGAATCCACGACGTGGGCCAAGATATAGTGCCGCCACCAATGCTGCAGTACCAGCTGAGATGTGAACGACTGTTCCGCCGGCAAAGTCCATAAGTCCGCCGGTAAAACTGCCAAGCCATCCGTCAGCACTCAGCCAGCCGCCTCCCCAGACCCAGTGACACAACGGAGCATAGACGATGAGAACCCAAAGCGTTGTAAAAATGAGGACTGCGCTAAATCGCATCCGCTCTGCAAATCCACCCACAATAAGAGCAGGCGTGATGATGGCAAAAGTAAGCTGGAAGGTCGCAAAGTTCGACTCCGGTATTGTGCCTGAAATCGAGCCTTCCTGCACGTCTTTGAGTAGGAAATTTGAGAAGTCTCCTACAAACGGATTTCCTTCTCCGAACGCAAGGCTATAACCCAATAATATCCAGAGAATTGTTACCAGACAGGTTATCGAAAAACACTGCATGAACACGCTTAGAACATTGTTCTGGCGCACCAATCCCGCGTAAAAGAGAGATAAACCCGGAATTGTCATGAAAAGCACCAATGCAGTACTTGTCATTAGCCAGGCCGTGTCTCCCGTGTCCAGCGTTTGAGCCATCGCCGTCGGCGCGAGCACAGCAATAACTAGCACGCACCATAGCCTGACATTCTCAAAGTTTTTCATGAAACCCTCCCCCTTTGAAGACCGAACGCTCAGAAACTCTAAATGTGTGTTTCACATGCTAGGCTTTCTGTCGGTCGAATCTAGCTAATTTGTTCTTTTTGACCCAAAGCGACCGCCATTTCCGAAATACATCGAGGTCCACGATAGATTAGAGAGGTGTAAATCTGAACTAAGTCCGCACCGGCTTTTATCATTTGTTTCGCGCTTTCGGCATCCCACACGCCACCGCATCCAATTACTGGAAAAGTCGGACCGACAGCCGATCGAACAATGCGAACCGCTCTCAGAGCCAATGGAAGCAATGGTTTTCCGCTCAACCCTCCGTCTTCATCTCGACGTCTATCCCTAATTGCGGGTCTATTGGTTGTTGTATTCGTCGCCACTATTCCATCGCATCCCGCATCCTTGATCCTACGACACAACGCCACTGTTTCATCTTCTTCCATATCGGGAGAAATCTTGACAAATAGAGAAACGTAGTATTTTGACTGCGCGAAATGAGCATCCCGCGCACCGACCAAAACGCCAAGCAACCTGACAATGTTCTCGTCTGACTGCAAGTCTCTTAGCTGGGACGTGTTAGGCGATGAAATATTGACAGTTACGAAGTCGGATACTGATTTTACCTGATTGAAACAATAGGCGAAATCTGTAACCGCATCGTTGTTTGAAGTATCTGTATTCTTGCCGATGTTGACACCGATTGGAATTTTGACACTATTTCTAGAAATACTTAACTTTTGGGCTAGAGCATCGACACCATTGTTATTGAACCCCAATCGGTTGATAAGGGCGAGATCGTTTTTCAGGCGGAATATCCTTGGATGCGGATTACCGGCCTGTATCCGAGGAGTAACCGCACCGAACTCTAAAAAACCGAATCCAAGTCGTGAAAGTCCCTCAATTGCTAGTCCATCCTTGTCGAATCCAGCCGCAAGCCCCACTCGATTTGCACATTTCAGGTGTCCCACCGATACTGATTGCCGTGAGTCGTCTGTGCCAGAAGTTTCGTTGTATTTACTCAGCAGTTTGAGCACAACCAGATGTGCCCATTCTGGGGGTAGCGCAAACAATAGAGACCGAATTAGCGGGTACACAACGGAATGTTAAATAGTTTCACATCTAACAAGACATATCGGGAAATGATCAATATTAAAAAGTACTTTGTCAAGCGCGAATTCTCTTTCTCGAAACACATCTGAATATGCCATGAATACAATCGCTCCTGTTCGTCGCACACTCACATCCAGAAACGAAGTGACTCCTACACTTGATCGGGTTCGAAAACTCAATGAATGGTTGAATACGCGGGTCGTCGGTCAACCGATTCTTACCCAACGACTAATCATTGCGCTTCTTTGTGGCGGACATCTTTTGGTGGAAGGTGCACCTGGACTGGCCAAAACACGGGTAATAAAGGAACTTGCACGAGGCGTACAAGGAGACTTCCATCGAATTCAATTCACTCCGGATCTACTACCTAGCGACGTCACTGGAACTGAAGTCTTTCGACCCGAAGACGGTACTTTTCACTTTCAACAAGGACCTATTTTCCACAATCTGCTTCTGGCTGATGAAGTGAATCGCGCACCCGCCAAAGTGCAATCCGCACTGCTAGAAGGAATGGCTGAACACCAAGTTACCCAAGGTCGACAGACATTCAGACTGCCAGAGCTGTTTCTTGTGATGGCCACTCAAAACCCCATAGAGCAAGAAGGTACTTATCCGCTTCCCGAAGCGCAGTTGGATCGCTTCTTGATGCACATTCAAGTTGGTTATCCTCCTCCGCAGCAAGAACTGCGAATATTGAGAATAGCCCGAGACGAAATCTTGAGTGATGAAGCCACTCCGCCCCTTGTTCTTGAGGAAAAGGAGATCTTTGAAGCACGCAAGGAGATTTCTGAACTGCACATGGCAGACTCAATCGAACGTTACATTGTTGCTCTAGTCACCTACACCCGTTCCTCTTCAATAGAGGGAGTAGAGTATGGTGCTAGTCCTCGGGCCACAATTGCATTGGATCTTGGTTGTAGAACAGTTGCTTGGTTGGACGGACGGGCCTATGTTTCTCCTGAAGACGTTCACAATGTAGTTCACGATGTCATGCGACACCGTATTATTCTGTCTTTTGAAGCGGAAGCTCAAGGCATAACAGCCGACGCCATCGTCGACGAATCGCTCAAGATGGTTCCAGTTCCATAATTCATAGACGATGCTGCGTGGTGCCTACGTTTCACTTCAGGATCTCGTAGAACTCTCAGAATCCAGTTCTCCTCGGGTACGAAGTCGAAAGAGTAAGAATCTTTTCTCCGGTGAACGAATTTCAGTTCAGCGAGGTCGAGGAGTCGATTTTGACGAAGTTCGCCTCTATCAACCTGGCGACGACGTTCGAAACATTGACTGGAAAGTCACAGCACGCAAACAAATTCCCCATACCAAGGTCTACACAGAGGAAAAAGAGCGCCCTACCTTGATTGTTGTCGATCAGACAATGTCTATGTTTTTGGGCAGCGCAAACAGATTGAAATCTGTTGCCGCCGCAGAGATCGCAGCGCGCATTGCGTGGCGGACACTTGCGGAACGCGACCGTGTTGGAGGGGTGGTCTTGGCCGACGATCGAATTGATGTAGTGAAGCCGTATCGAAATGGAACTGCTGTTGTAAGAGTCTTGAACGCCATTGTAGGAGCCAATACCGAGCTAAATGTCTCTCGTGTCAATTCCAATTCAAAACAAAGCAAGAGTGAAGCTTGGCGCAAGCTGCTACTTCGAATTCGCCGAGTTGCGTCGGCACACCACAGAATTTTCATTGTCAGCGACTTTGCGTCGGTCGAATTTAGTGCAATTGAGGATTTGCTGAGTCGGGGGCGCCATCATGAAATGCAGGCAATTCACGTATACGATGAAATCGAAAGAACACTTCCTCCTGCCAACTACTACAACGTGACCAACGGTGTTTCTCAACTGATGTTTCACAGCGGCCGACGTTCACTACGAGATGAGTACTCTGCGCGGTTTGCAGATAGAACAAATCAGTTGAGAGTTGTCTGCATAAACAACAACGTCTCCTTCACTTCGGTTTCAACGGACGATGAGCTGGATTCATTCAATTTCCATTGACGGACCTATTGCAGAAGCCCTTCAGCGGCTCCGGGACATACACGAACCCCCGGTGCCTGGATGGTGGCCTATTCCAATAGGTTGGTGGGGAGTAGCCATTCTCGTCCTTTCGATAACGGCTGTATTCAGCTGGCTTGTATTGTCCGAGCGTCGAAAAAAGGCGCCGTACATGGCGATCCGAACTGCAGCACTGAGATTGACTCGTGTCCGCAAAGAAGGCCAGATCGATGGTCGAGAATATGCTACTAGAATAAATTTGCTCTTCAAAGAGCTGGTAGTCCAAGTTGAAGGACACCGTGAAGCCAGTATTCTGCATGGGTCCAATTGGTTAGAGTTTCTTGCTGAAAGATTCAACGAACGTGAATTTGTTGAAGGAGTGGGGAGATGTCTCGGATCTACTCGTTATATCAATGAACAGTTCTCAGATTCAGGCCTGCAAGAACTAATCAACAAGACACTGGCTAGAGTTTCTCCACTGACTAGAAAAGACGATGCTTGAGTTTCTCTGGCCTTGGGTCTTTACTTTGGTGTTGCTGTTTCCCTTGTTGCGTGTCACCATACCTCGGCTCAATCGAAAACGTTCGGCACTTACGGTTCCAGATATCGGAGCGTTTGAGTTTTCTACAGATTCAACAGTAGCCTGGAAGGACCCAAAGCGTTGGGCAATGCTCATAGTTCTCTTTCTCGCTTGGCTCTTTTTGGTGTCTGCTCTTGCCCGGCCGCAATGGACTGGCGAACTCACCCCTCTTCCGACGCAAGGACGCGATATGTTCCTGGCCGTTGACATTTCGGGGAGCATGGATACGGATGACATGTTTATCGAACGTGACAGAGTTACACGTCTTCAAGCACTCAAACATGTGGTTGAATCCTTCATTCTGTCGCGGCAGGGAGATCGAATTGGACTCATCGTGTTTGGAACGCGGGCGTATGTGTACGTTCCATTAACTTTCGACGTCGAGACCGTCAACGAACTGTTGCAGGAGGTGTCCGGACGAATTGCGGGAGGCCAAACCGCCATCGGCGACACGATTGGTCTTGCTGTCAAAAGATTGATCGAACGCCCCATCGAACATCGCATTTTGGTTCTCATGACCGACGGTTCACATAACGACGGAGCGCTGTCCCCGGAAGAAGCAACCCGACTAGCACAGAACGCTAACGTACGTATTCATACGATTGGAATCGGTGCCGATGCACAATCGAGCATGGGTTCAGGAAATGTATGGTCCTATCGACAACGTCGTTCGCCACCAATGAACACTGCCGCACTAGAAGAGATCTCCGATAAAACGGGCGGCCTGTTCTTTCGCGCCAACGATACACAGGGATTGGAACGAATTTATGCGCATATCGCAGCAATCGAACCAATTGATCAAGACCCAGAAATGCTTCGTCCCGTTAAGTCGCTGTTCCACTGGCCGCTTATCGTGTCGTTGGCTCTCTATGCATTAGCTTGGTGGCTACGACGATGAGTGATTGGATTCAATGGATTCAAGAACTCCATTTCATTCGTCCTTGGTGGTTGCTCGGATTGGTGCTGGTTCCTGTTGCTTATTACCTACGGAGACGAATCCAACTTGGAACGAGTAGTTGGGAATCGGTGGTGTCGGCAGAGTTGCTTGAAGTGCTGATTCCCAAACAGGCTTCTTCGCGTCAGTATCGGATCGTGGACGTAGTCTTGGCAATGGCGTTCGCGCTTGCATTTGTAGCACTTGCTGGTCCTTCGTGGGAGAAGCTACCTCAACCAGTGGAGCGGAAAAATGACAACCTTGTACTAGTGTGGGATCTCTCCTACAGCATGTATGTTCAAGACATTTCACCGTCCCGATTCGTTCGATCCAAGCAAAAGATCACGGACATCTTGCGGAATCGACAGGAAGGAACGACAGGAATGATTGCATACGCTGGGGACGCACATGTTGTAACTCCGCTAACGAACGATACAAACACAATTCAACATCTAGTAGCGTCACTCAACCCTAGCATGATGCCAATTCCTGGGAGCAACACCAGTGACGCACTGATGTTCGCCACCTCATTGATTGAAAAAGGAACGAGCGGGACCGGACGAATATTGCTCATTTGCGACGATATCGAAGACCCTCGAGAGCTTGCCAACGTCGATCTTGGCGAGGCAATCGTTCACATTCTCGGTGTCGGTACGGAAGACGGCGGACCAATACCCATCGAAGGTGATTTTCAATTTCTGCGCGACGAAAACGGTAATCTCATCAATCCGTCTCTTGATGCTTCAAAACTCAAGAAATATGCTCAATCAACCGGCGGCTCGTTTAACCAAATTTCACTAGATGACTCAGATATCGCCTCGTTCTTTGACGATGCTTGGAACAGCATCGCGGATACCTCTCGAGTCGAAAATCGCGAGTTTGACGATTGGCATGATGTAGGTTTTTGGCTTCTCATTCCGATCACAATTCTGGCCATTATGGGACTACGCAGAGGCGTTGTCGTCGTCGCACTTTTGGTTGTTGTTCCAAATGTAAAGGCTGACTGGAAGGATGACGTTTGGATACCGAAAGACCGCCAGGGATATGATTCATTGAAGGAGGGGAAATCGGAAGAAGCGGAAGATCTTTTTAAGGATCCTGGTTGGCAAGCAGTTGCAAAGTATCGAAGTGGAAAATTTGAAGAGGCGGCACAAAAGTTTAGCGAGAGTGAGTCTCTTGACTCCAAATATAACTTGGGAAATTCACTCGCCAAGAATGGTCAGATTGAGGAGGCTATTTCTGCATATGAAAGTGTGTTGAATGAGGATCCAGCCCATGAGGATGCCCTATATAACAAGGAATTACTGGAAGAATTGCTTGCGCAACTCGAGCAAATGAGCGAACAGCAGCAACAGGGAGAATCTGGAGCGGGCGAGCCGCGAGAACGGAACGAGCAAGAATCCGGCCAATCTCCGGAACCGAATCAGCAACAATCGGGTCAGTCTGAGCAAAGCGATAGTGGGGAGGACGTGCCATCTCAGTCGTCACAATCTGTCCCGCAAGACACACCAGAAGATGAATCGCACACTGAGAGCGATGATGAAGTTACATCCGAACAACCGGGTGAAGAGCAAGAATCCACCGATGGACAAGTACAGTCGAACTCTGAACGTGAATCGGAGGATGCGTTTGATCGATGGATAAGACGGATACCGGACAATCCCGGTAGTCTGTTATATACAAAGTTCCGACACGAATCTAGCCAACGGATTCGCGAAGGAGAGATCAAATTCAACGCATCGAACCCAAGTTGGTAAAACCTGTTCTTTCAATTGTCTTGTTGGTGTTATCGGCCCATTGCCTGGCAGCCGTCGACGCAATTGTGGACAAGACTGAGATTGAAGAAACTGAATTGGTAATGCTTTCAATTGCGGTGTCAGGAAGTCAAGATTACGACACTCCGGATTGGACAGTATTAAGCAATGACTTCCATCTGGCTGGTACATCTCAAGCAAGAGAAAGCGTTGAAATCACCAATGGAAGGGTTAGGAGATATAAGTCTTGGAATGTCTACTTGATACCCAAAAGACTGGGCACGCTAACAATTCCTTCATTCAGTTTTGGAAACGAAAATACAGAACCAATTACGATCATGGTTCGAGAACTTGATCCGGTTGTAAAACAACAGATCAAGGACCAAGTGTTTCTCGAAACAACTATCGAACCCGAGATTCCTTATGTTCAGGCAGCAATTCATGTGACGCGACGCCTTTACTATACGAACAACGTGCAGGTTCGGCCTGAACAGTTTGCTCCACTCAGCATCGACGACGCCCTCGTGCTCGCACTCGGTGATGTCAAACGGAGCTTTTCCATACGTGGAGACAGTCGTCATAACGTTCTCATTCGCCGATCTGTAGTGTTTGCGGAAAAAAGTGGAAACCTCACAATTCCAGAGTCTCGAATAATGGTGCGTATTTCTCTTGACAATCGAGACATCACCTATCCAGTCATGAGCAAGAAACGAACGGTTTCAATTCTCCCCAGCCCTAAGGAATTTCCTGCAGACCAGAGTTGGTTCCCGGCTTCAGACGTACGAATTTCTGATAGCCTTGCAACGTCTGACTTAGAAGGGCTTCGTGTTGGCGACTCCATCCTGCGACAGGTGGAGATTACTGCCGTCGACTCCCACAGTACAGGCATCCCGCAGATTGAATTGCATATTCCTGATTCTGTACGTAGATACCCGGATCCACCCAAGTTGAGCGATTCAGCACTAATCGATAGCGTTGTTGGCAAGCGCACACAGTCCGAGACTTTGCTTCTGACAAGACCCGGACCATTGAAACTTCCCAAGACTGAGGTTGTTTGGTGGAATCCGAAGAAAAAACAGGTTATGCGTACTGTCGTAGACGAGCGTGTCATCGATGTCGCACCGGGACTTTCTGACGGACCCGTCGATAATCAAGCCGTGGGTGCAAGTGTTCCATCAGAAGGATCGGCAGAAGGGGAATCGATGGCAACATCAAGGCTCTTTTTTCCGCCCTGGCAAATTTTGCTTTTGCTAGGAATAGCCGTAGGCATGCTTGTGGTGGTTTCCTATCTAATCCTGACGGGGCGATTTAGACTATTTGGTCAGACTTCATCGATGACAGCAAATAGATTGCTTCGCAGACGTCTGGCCAGCGAAGATCCATCTGAGGTCAAGAGAGCAATGTCAGATTGGCTCGTCATACATTTGAATGTGGCTCAAGTCGAAGCACTGAGTATCTTGCACTCAACAGCAGATTCAAAGAGAATTCTCGATCGGTTAAATGAATCGTTATATGTGAAGGGATCTTTCACAACCAACCTTAAGGGTCGAGAGATAAGAACTATACTGAAGAAAATCGTTATTAATGAAAGAAATAAAGAGTCTAGTTCAGGGTCATTCTTAGCTCTGTACGAACAGATGGCATTGGAACCCGATTCTAGCCCTCACTACACGACATAGTAGGCCGGATACAACTGACCCGTTCGAAAGCGCCTAACGTCCATCTCCGAACAACATACCACCTAGTCAACGACCACTCTCAACAAGTCACGCGTTTTCTTTCGAGCCAAGCCGTATGCGGAAAAACCCTCTCTTCCGTGGCAATTGACAAAATACACAAGTGCTTATCTACAATCATAAGGGGCAGAGGTGCATTATTGAAGAATGGCTAAACATCAAGTGCAGTCCAAGATTCACAAAGGAAAGCGACTGTCTAAGACAGAATACGAAAGGGAGTTGCTCAAGTTGCAAGCCGAGCTCACCTATATGCTCGAATGGATCATTACGCAAGAGAAGAAGGTGGTTGTCGTCTTTGAGGGACGTGATGCAGCTGGCAAAGGGAGCTGCATCAAGCGCATCACACAATACTTGCGGCCACGCTACACTCGGGTAGTTGCCTTACCTGCACCCAACGACGAAGAACGGTCTCAATGGTACTTTCAACGATACATAGAGCATCTTCCGGCGGCCGGCGAGCTAGTTATATTTGACCGTAGCTGGTACAACCGTGCTGGAGTTGAGCACGTTATGGGGTTTTGTACCGATGAGGAATACGAAGAGTTCTTTCATACGGTACCAGAATTTGAGAGGATGCTCGTTCGTTCAGGAGTTCAACTCATCAAGTACTGGTTTTCGGTATCCGATGCGGTTCAGGAGAAACGTTTTCAAGCACGACTCACTCAACCGCACAAATCCTGGAAACTGAGCACCATGGATCTACAGTCTCGAACTCGTTGGGTGGATTATTCAAAGGCCAAAGACACCATGCTAGAAAGAACATCGATTCCCGAAGCTCCATGGTACGTCGTTAACGGTGACGTAAAGGTCCATGCCAGGCTCAATTGCATCAGTCATTTGCTCAGTTTGATCGAATACGAGAGGGTGGATAGACCCAAGCTTGTCCTTCCTCCCCGTCCCAAAGGGGAATCCTATACTCGACCTCCGTTTGAGTCACAGAATTTGATTCCAGAAATCTATCCTTGAAGTTCTGGGGCGCACGAACAGGGACAAAGTAATCGCTCGCTGCTTCCTAGTTATCTGAATGGACACAGTGTCGACCGAAAAGCGGCGAGAGATCATGCAGCGCATTCGAAGCACAAACTCGAAAGCCGAGCTTCAGGTTAGATCAGCATTGCACGCTAGCGGATTCAGGTTTCGCATACATAACAAAAAACTCCCTGGCACTCCCGACATTGTGCTGCCGAAGTATAGGACCGTCATTATGGTGCACGGATGCTTCTGGCATCGGCACCAGAATTGCCGTTTGTCAACGGTACCCAAAACCAACACTGAGTTTTGGATCGAGAAATTTGATCGAAATGTTCAAAGAGATCAAGTCAACCTCGAGAAACTGAAAGATGCAGGATTTGAAGTGATCGTGTTGTGGGAATGCGAACTTCGGTCTTCCTCTCGACTTGAAGAGACTTTGAGCTTGCTTGACGCAAAGCGTCGGAAGTTCCAACTAAAGGCTAGTGTTGCTTCCGTCCAAGAACACAAATAGTTAGATTGCCCATTTCTCTTCCCGTTTTAGGTCTAACTCGATGCTTCAGATACCTTTCCGGCATAAGTGCAGGCATTGATTCCACAAGTTTGCGCTCTGCCAATCAGTAAGCAGTATCCGGAAGAGTTGCTAAAATCGGTCAAGCGCCGGTCAGGGTTTGAGGGAATACCGGTTGCTAGCCCACCTCGCCGTTCGAGCAAGGAGTCTCTTTATGAAATTTGGTGTTCAGGTTAATTGCTATCGGACGAATTGGGATGCAATTCGAACTTCCATTGAGACAATGGAAGCAGGGACGTGGGACAGTCTCTGGTTTGCCGACCATTTCTTACCGCCGCCCGGGCGCAGACAGGACGAACCGTATACTGCTTTTGAAGGCTACACTCTCATTGCGTTTGCTGCCGGAATGACGAAACGCCTACGATTTGGACACCTGGTCCTGGGCAATACTTATAGAAACCCAGCTCTTCTAGCCAAGATGGCAACAACCCTTGATCAGGCTTCCGAAGGACGATTTACGCTTGCTTTAGGAGCGGCATGGTTCAAACGCGAGCATGAAGCCTATGGTTGGAAGTTTCCGTCAATGAAAGAACGCCAAGATCGGTTTCAGGAAGCCTGTGAACTAATTCGTGAACTATTTACTTCGGATGAGCCAGTGACCTACGATGGACATTACTATCGACTAGACGAAGCCCCCTTGGCACCGGGTTGCTATCAAAAGCCTCATACGCCCATCATGATTGGAGGGACTGGAGAGAGGCGAACGCTTAGGACTCTTGCCATGTTTGGCGACATCATGAATATGGACGGCTGGGCTGGACAAGGAATGTCGATGGAAGTTTATCGTCACAAAGTCGGGGTCTTGGAGAGACACTGCGCAGATGTCGGAAGAGATCCTGCAGAAATCGAACGTACCTTGCTGATGCCCCTCTTGATAACTGAGGACAAAGAAGCGATTGAACGGTTCCAACGCGGACTAGGCAGAGGCTCGATGGCAGGACCAAGGAGTTTTGTAATCGACCGAATCGGCGAGTTTGAAAAGGAAGGCGTTTCAGAAATAATGTTTGGAGGAATTCAAACAGGCGACGCTGAAGCATTACAAAAAATTGAAGAGGAAATTGTTTCGGCATTTCAATAGGCGCATTGATTCTCGAAACTAGCAATTTGCCAACTCGTACAATGACTCGGGTTGGTATCTCATCTTTGGGAGGTAAAAGATGTCACACGATATCGTAATTCGCAACGGAAACTTGATTGACGGTTTAGGAAACGATTCAGTCAGTGGTGATCTGGCTATTGACGACGGCGTCATTTCTCAAATCGGAGAGGTCGAAGGATCTGGAACCCGCGAAATCGATGCGGACGGTCTTGCTGTTACACCAGGATTCGTTGATTTGCATACGCATCTTGACGCACAAATCGGTTGGGACCCGTTCATGACGCCAGTAAGCTGGCACGGGGTAACTACTGCCCTTATGGGAAATTGCGGCGTCACATTCGCACCTTGTAAACCCACAGACCGGGAATTGCTTGCGGGAATGATGGAAACCGTCGAAGACATTCCGAAGCACGCAATTCTTACGGGACTTCCTTGGGACTGGGAGGACTACGGAGGCTACTTGGATGCAATTGAACGATTGAATCCTGCCGTCAATGTCTGTGGTATGGTCGGACACTGTGCAGTTCGTTTCTATGTAATGGGTGAACGGGCTGTAGAGGAACAAGCCACTCCGGATGAACTCAAAAAGATGGCGGAGGTTGTAGGACACTCGCTTGACCGAGGTGCAATTGGCTTCTCAACTAACCGATATCCTCCACACAAACTGCCAGATGGACGATCTATTCCTGGTACCTTTGCAGATCCCCAAGAGCTTGTAGAGATTGCCAAAGAGGTAGGACCTCGTAATGGACTGATGCAGGCTGTCGGCGCGGACTTCAATGTTTTGCGACAGATCTCCGATACGACAAAGGGTCGTGTCCTATTTAGCTACGGAACTGGTCCGCAGCCCGGATCGGGAAGAGCGTCTGCGGATCGATTGGCGGAACTGTGCAAGGATCGAGACATTACTGCCATTACTCAAGTGCGCGGTTCAGGGTTTATGTTCGGACTTCAGTCCAACCTTCCAATGTCGGGAGAAACATGGAACAAACTCCGAAAGATGGATTTCCAAGGGCGTCTGGCTGCTGTAAACGACGCATCGACCTACTCGAAGTTGGTGTCGGAAGGAAAGAGTTCCGAACGCAGATTCCCAATGAACAATGTCTTCTACTTGGGTGCAGACGATACGCCGAACTACACATCCTCGGCTGAAGAGAACATTGGTGCCATTGCGGAAGCCAACAACGAGCATTGGGTTGAGACATTTCTGAGACTTTCTAAGGAAAGCAATGGTAAAGGACTCTTCAATCTTCGCATGTTTAACCAGAGTCTTGATGAACTGGGCGACTTGTTTAAGAGCGAACACTGTTTCCCAAGCTTGGGAGACGCGGGTGCGCACGTATCGCAAATAATGGATGCGGGATGGCCCAGCTTCACTCTGGCTTACTGGGTACGAGAGTCAGGCCTGTATTCATTGACTGAAGGAGTTCGCCGATTGACTTCAGCTCCGGCTCGAGTGCTGGGACTGAAAGATAGAGGATCGCTTGAAGTTGGCATGAAAGCCGATATCAATGTGTTTGACCCAGATTGTGTTGCCGAACGACAGCCAGAGCTCGTTCACGACTTCCCGGGCGGAGCTCCACGTTATATTCAGAAGTCGATGGGCTACAAGACAACCATCGTTAACGGAAACGTAACGGTGGAAGACGGAGAACACACTGGAACTCGAAAGGGAACTGTACTTCGCCTTTCAAACTAAATCTTAGCTATTCGAGAGTCCCGAAATGACGGGACTCTCGACTTTTTTCTCTTTAATTGTCCACCTCGCATTGGCGATGTGAGGAAGAACTTTGTACGGGTTCTTAGTCGCTTGGCATTAGAACTAACCAATCCAGTGGGAATCAAATTCGGCATCTTGAAGAGAGACATGAACAACCTAAGAATTTGGAGGATTTTGCTATCGTATCGCTGTAACAATCAAATTAGGCGAGCGATTGAACGTGCTTTCATTCCAATCAAAACTTCACTCGAAAACAGTTGACCAAAATATGAATGCTGTAACTAATGCATATCGAGAACTAATCGATTTCATTGGCGAAGACCCAGACCGAGAGGGACTTCGGGATACGCCGCGTCGAGCGGCAAACGCGATTGAGTTCTTGACTAAAGGCTACCGCGATGACGTTGAGTCGATCGTAAACAATGCACTTTATCAATCGAATATCGACGAGATCATAATCGTCAAGGATATTGAACTCTATTCTCTGTGTGAACACCATATTCTTCCTTTTATTGGTAAATGTCATGTTGGATACCTGCCTAACGGAAAAGTACTGGGACTATCCAAAATTGCTCGCATCGTGGAAATGTTTGCACGTCGCTTGCAGATACAGGAACGACTGACTCAAGACGTAGCACAGACCATCTTGAACGTAACAGATGCGACTGGTGTAGGAGTGTTGGTCGAAGCACAGCATCTTTGCATGCAAATGAGGGGTGTAGAGAAACAACATTCGCTCATGAAGACATCAGTGTTGTTGGGTACGTTTAGGTCTGATGCCGCGACTCGTGCGGAGTTTCTCCAACTAATCGGGTAGGAAATTGCCTAGTTCAAGAAAAGTTCGTATTGCGCATACGTCGGATGTCCACTTGGATGGAAATGCGGTAACGAATTCAATCAATGGATATCGCAATGTCGCAGAAGCCGCATTCGCTCATGTGGTCGACACAGTTCGGGAGGAGCGATGTGATCTCTTCTTGGTAGTTGGAGATCTTTTCGATCACTCTCGAGTTAAGTTACACGACATAGATTTTGTTTGTGCACAGTTCAATAGTTTGGATTGTCAGATTGTGGTGCTGCCTGGTAACCATGATGTGCACGACGAGACTTCCGTTTGGGACAGATTCGATAGCGCTAAACTTGGTTCTAACGTTCACTTACTGCTTTCGACAGAAGGCGCAAGAATTAACCTTGAAGAGCTCGACCTAAGCGTATGGGGACGAGCAATGACTGAACACACTCCCGAATACCGGCCGTTACAGGGTGCACCAGCGAAGTCGGACCTCTGCTGGAATGTTGGTCTTGCACATGGACAGGTCGTTAATACGGAAACGGAATACGTCTCATCCACCATTTCAGAGGACGAAATTAGGACTTCGGGGTTCGACTATCTTGCATTGGGCCACGTTCATGTCTGGCAGGACTACCAGCTGGGTAATACTTTGGCTTGTTACCCAGGATCTCCCGTAAAGGCCTTCGCTACGACGCGAGGTGGATTCTTTGCAATGCTTACACTTCAGGATGGAAAGGTGGAACTGGAGAAGCGTGAAGTTCCGGCACCCGCAACTGTGGAAGAGAATAAGCACTTCCATTTCGCGCCCGGTGTATAGACTTGTAGGTAGTTCCAGTGATTGCCTCTGAGCATAAAAAATGAAGAGCGCTTTGGATCCAGTCAGCTATATAGAGAAGACTAAGCGTTACTACGAAGCTCAGGGTTTCGCAGTGCCATATCGGTGGGCAAGGAATGAAGAGTCTCCGATTGTTGAAATGTCTAGGCCACTTTCAAAATCGACCATAGGAATAGCTAGCACGGCATCCACGTACCCTCGCAGAATGGTGGAGCCTCGAAGCGTCGAAGCTATTTCTAATGACAAAGTACCCGAAAGACTCTACGCTGAAGACTTAGCTTGGGACCGCAAGGCTACACATTTGAATGATCGAGGGACCTTTTTTCCCATCGACGTCTTGTGGAAATTGACCAACAGTCAGTTTATTGGAGATGTTTCGAAACGTTCTTACTTCTTGCCAACAGAGTACAGTCAAAGAAAAACTTTACAGGTGGATGCTCCTCAAGTGCTTGACCGCTGTCGAGAGGATGATGTTGAAGCGTTACTCCTGGTACCCTTGTGACCTGTTTGCCACCAGACCGTGAGTCTGACCGCAAGATTTCTTGAGGAAAATGGCATTCCAACGGTCATCATTGGGTCTGCACGGGATATCGTTGAGAGCTGTGCAGTTCCCCGTTTTCTGTTCACAGATTTTCCTCTAGGAAACCCCATTGGTCGCCCTTTTGAATTTGAAATGCAAGAAACGGTCGTTCGAAACGGACTAATGTTGCTTGAATCAACGAAACAGGCCGGAGCTACGGTTAAATCTCCCCTCTCGTGGGGAGAAAATCAGAAGTGGCGCGACGAATATATGCAATTCTCGAAACAAGACCTCGAAAGGCTTCGCGCAATGGGAGAGGAGCGGCGAAGAATTCGGAGCGAGTCCAAAAGTAGGCTAAAAAGCTGACACAAACTGTTGACCCGCAGCAGCCGTGTCAGCGGGCACTCGTGAACCTATGCGAAATTAGCCGCACAGAGGGATTTTCTCGCTGTCAATAGAAAGTTAAACACCAATAGGCACCAAATCCCTTGTGTCGAGATTCTAGAAAAGGAATATTCCGTTTGGATGGATTCTCTCTAATGCCAAGATTGACCGGTCGATTTGATCCAGACTTACTAGTCGAGATTTACATTGGCTCGTTCGGCAGAAGTTCCAACGATGTAGTACAGTTCGCCCGTACACTCGTTCCAAAAGTGTCCCTTGGCATCTGTACTCGTATGATTTCCTTGGAATTTCCACTCGCAGGAATCGTCGGACTCCGAATCCGAACCAGATTCTTGAGCTAACACCCACACAGCCCCTACGGCTGTAGCGACCACCAGAAATGCTCCGAGATATTTTGCAGCCTGTTTCATGAATTTACCCCAGTATGAACCGTGAAAATTTTGCATTGGTTTAGACATCGAAAAAGCCAGATTGTTACTCAATCTAACATTTGCCACTGGATTCTCGACAGGTCTTAAGCTTAATGGGGGTGTTCGAAGAAGAAACTTTGATCGATCAATTTCGATCCCACATTAGGATGTAGGCAACGGCTAGTCAAGCCCTCTACAATTGGGCGGCATCGAGCAATAGACGTAATAGCAACTTGGAATTCACATGGCAGAACAGAAACTAGCTGGCAAAGTGGCTTGGATAACGGGATCGTCACGAGGAATCGGTCGCGTCGTCGCCGATCATCTGGCGAGTCTCGGAGCTAATGTAGCCGTACATGGAACCGCACCCTATTCCACTCGAGCGTTCAATGAAGCAGACTCGCTCGCTGAAGTTGCATCCGAAATCGCTGAGCAACACAAGACAGAAGTTATTGCAGTTCACGGAGACTTGACGGATCCGAACACAGTGCAATCCAACTATGAAGAAGTATGTAAAAAGCTGGGTGCGGTCGACATATTGATCAACAACGCTGGCGGAGACATCGGTTCAACAGGGACATCCGGCCCAAATGCGGGGAAGCCTCTCGTAAACGATGCCCTCGATGTTTCGTTGGAGGATGTTCGAACGGTTCTCGACCGCAACTTGATGAGCTGTATTCTCGTGTGCAAAGCTGCAGTGCCGAGAATGATTGAACGCAATCAAGGATGGATCGTAACTATTGGGAGTATTGCGGGATTGACAGGTCATCGTTCCGAAGTCATTTATGGAACAGCCAAAGCTGCAGTTCACGAATACACCAAATGTTTGGCAGCTCAGTTAAGACCTCACGGTGTATACGCAAACGTCATCGCTCCCGGGGAGATCATCACAGCGCGATTTGTCGCAAGTCGGCCCACTCGAGACGATCGAAAAGTCACTTCCGGGGCACTGACCCGTTACGGTTGGCCCATAGAAGTCGCAAAAGCTGTAGAGTTTTTCGTTACATCCGACTCATCCTATGTGTCTGGGCAAGTCTTACGGGTCGATGGAGGCGCACAATTGTGGCCCGCTTAATCGGCTAGTCCTCGGTTAACGACGTCTCTAACACCTTTCGAAGTCAGATGTTGTTCAATGTGCCCGAGAGCACTCTTCATATGTTGCTGCCGTCCATCATCAAAGATGGTCCACTGTGTCAATTCCGTGGCCAACCGAGCGGCGACGTGAGGGTTCCACGTCTCAATTTCAATGACTTTTCCAGCAATGTAGGAATAGCCGCTTCCATCTGCGTTGTGAAAGTTCTTCCAGTTGCCCATAGCAAAAGCGTAGATGAGACTTCGCAATCGATTTGGATTCTTAATGTTGAACGATGGATGCTGCTCCAATTGACCCACCCTTTCTAGAGCACCCGGCAGTGTACATGTCGCTTGTATTCTGAACCATGTATTAATCACTAGCTGTTCGTGCGCAAACTTGTCGTGGAATTCGTCTAGAACGTTTTGCTTGATGTCTTGCACTTCGTCTGGTAGTTCAAGTAGCTGGGTAGTGTTGGCCAATCTGTCTGTAAGGTTGTCAGCATTTCTGAAGTTTTGAGCAAGAGCCTCCCCGATTTCACGTGGCTTCTCTTCTGCATATGCTCTTCTGATATGAGCTAAAGCAATGGCTCGAGCGGTTCGTCGATTCACTTGGGACTTACTTACTTCATACGGCTCATCGACTTGATGCTTGTTCAGTATTTCTGTCCATAGCTCTATGAGTCTAGAAGAGAGTTGAAATGCAAGTCGATCACGGTTCGCAACAATGGCATCGAAATCCGACCTTGGATATTCCTGCAAGATCGACATGGGAGATGGCAGGGAGAGAGCCGACATAAGTATCGACTTTTCCTCGTCTTTGTCTGCGCATGAAAGTATCCGTCTTGCGATCTCTTCAACCAAATCGCAGATAAGTTCGATATCAACACTATTGTTCAGCATGAATTCGCTGTAAAGTTCCTGAGCAGAGTTCCAACGGGAAAACCCATCAGAATCGTGAAGCGCCAATGTCTTCAACTGCGAGAAGTCCTGTGAGTACTCGACGTACACGGGTGCAGAGAATCCTCTCAAAAAACTCACCGCCGATTCTGAGGTAACACCTTTTAGAGTGAGCTGACTCTCTTCTTGCTTCAGGTGCAATATCAAGGTTCCATCATGATTTGGATTCTCTATCGACATGGGCGAGTCACAAGTAATGGAATGGCCATTCTTGCGACCCTCCTCGCCTAGTAACTCGTTACCGCTGTCGTCAATCAAACCTATCGCAATAGGAATATGAAATGGTTTCTTTTCTGGCTGGTTTGGGGTTGGCGAGCACCCTTGTCTAATCGTGAGAGTCAATTGGTCCTCGCGTCGTGACTCTTCGACGGTCAGTCGAGGAGTCCCTGACTGTGAATACCAGAGGAAGAACTGGTTTAAATCCAATTCTGTTGCCTCACTAACTGCAGCCACAAAATCCTCAACGGTTGCAGCAGACCCATCATGCCGCTCGAAATACAAGTCGGTAGCCTTTCGCCACTTCTTCTCACCTGCCATGGTGTACATCATCCTGAGAACTTCTGCGCCCTTCTCGTAAATGGTTGCTGTGTAGAAGTTCGTAATATCGGCATATTGGTCCGGTCTCACTGGATGAGCCAGCTTGCCTGCATCTTCAGAAAATTGTCCGGCTCGAAGACCAGCGACAGTTTCAATCCGTTTCTTGGTTTGACCTTCAATCGATTCGCTGAATTGTGTATCTCGAAACACAGTGAATCCTTCCTTGAGGCTCAATTGAAACCAATCGCGACAGGTGACGCGGTTGCCAGACCAATTGTGAAAGTATTCATGTGCGATAACTGCCGCAATTCCTTGAAACGCGTTGTCTGTGGCTGTGTCGGCGGATGCAAGCAAAGCGCTGACATTAAAGATGTTGAGGCCCTTGTTTTCCATCGCTCCAAAGTTGAAGTCAGATACGGCCACGATCATGAACCGATCAAGGTCGTATTCGCGTCCGTACACGTCCTCGTCCCACTTCATGGCTTGCTTCAGGCATTCCATAGCCCAAGCACATTTCCCAATATTTTCCGGCTCGGAGTAGATGGTCAGCCGAACACTCTTACCAGACATTGTGGTAAACGAGTCTTCCAAAGAACTGAGGTCTCCGGCAACCAAAGCAAATAGGTACGAAGGTTTGGGATGTGGGTCATGCCAAATAGCTCGATGTCGGTTTTCGGCAAGCTCTTCGTATGCGATTCTGTTTCCATTCGAAAGCAACACCGGAAATGCGTCCTTGTCTGCTTCTATGGTCGTTGTGAAAACTGAGAGCACATCAGGCCGATCGGGATAGTAAGTTATCCGTCGAAAGCTTTCCGCTTCACACTGTGTGCAGAACAAGGCTGAGGACTTGTACAGACCTTGGAGTTCGGTATTAGTCTCTGGATGAATTCGATTCTTAATGGCAAGGTCGAACACTTTCGGAACGTCAAACAGTGTCAATCCTTCATCGTCGACGCTATATTCGTTATTGGATAAAGATCTTCCGTCTACAGCCAATTCGACTAACTCCAAATTTTCACCGTGCAGTCGAATGCTTGATTCTTCGTTTAAGTCACGAACAATACTGAGTTTCGTCGAAACTAACGTTTCATTGTCGTGTAGTTCGAAAAAAAGTTCAGTAGTTTTGGGTTTCCAGCCCAATGCTTTGTAGTCCTCTAGTCGTACAACTGTTCCTTCGGTATCTCTCATTTTTTTCCTAGTAAATGTCTGTTGTTGATTTGTTGGAGTCTTGCACTGTTTGGATGGGCGCGACTTCTCCTGTCCAGCGGCGACAGATTGTATTGGCTCAATCAACACTGTCTACACAAACCAGATCTTAAATTACAAGCGAACCCAGCTAGCTACAACCTAGAGCGCATCACACGCTTCAATCACTTTCAGCTACAAAATCACGAACTATAATTTTGGTTCCTAGGCAAAGTCGATTGGCTGAGGCTTTTCAGCGAAATCGAGAAGGTTTTTGTGAAAAATTTAAAAGTTTTCTTTATTGCTTGGTGCGTTCTTCCAGCACTTGCAGCTGTAGCTGACGAAATGAGTTTTCCCGATGTCATGGGGACGAGTGTTGAGGGTGCTCCCGATCTGAGCAAACCAGTTCTAGTCATGGGCGGTGAATTGCCCATAAAGACAGAAAAACACGGCCTAGCCGCTCCAGCACTCTTTGATTGGGACGGTGATGGCAAACGTGATCTCTTGGTGGGGGAATTTGAGACGAATTCCGGAGATCTTTTCCCTATGGGAAAAGATGGTTCGACGATCCGAATCTACAAGAATGTCGGTACAGACAACAATCCTACTTTCACTGAGTCATTCGAGTGGGCACGAGATACCGAAGGAACGATCATGGAGGTCGAACAATGGTGTTGCATTGGGTTCACTCCATATTTCTACGATCTTAACGACGACGGTTTCATCGATATGGTTACTGGTCAATACCATCCTGGAGAGGTTACATGGTTTAAAGGAAGTGCCGAAGGATTCTTGCCTGGTGTCAAACTTCCTCAGGAAGGAGATCCTACCGCTCAGTGGAATCCGTTTATGGGAGCAGACGATGGGCCGAAAGATGAAATCGAGACGTTCAACTATTGGGTCTACTCTTCGGCAGCCATGGGCGACTTCGACGACGATGGAGACTTCGATCTGATTTTCGGCGGTGGAGGTGGATTGCGCATAAGCGAAAACATTGGAACGCCCAAGGAACCAAAATTTGGCAGACGTCAACTGTTGCTCGACGAAACTGGCAACCCCTTGGTTGTCCGAAATATGACCGATGAAGAAAAGGAACTCTTGGAGTCTGTCGGAGAAGCGAATCCTTCTGGCGATGTTAAGACATCCCCGTACGTGGTCGATTGGGACAGAGACGGAGTATTGGATCTTCTGGTAACCGGCAGTTACACGAAACCTGGAGATCCTGCAGTGATGTTCTTCAAGGGTGTCAAAACAGATGATGGCCACAGGTTTAAGCAAGGCGTGGACTTACTTGCCACTCCTGATGGAAGCAAAGCATTGCCAGGTAGCGGACCTCGAGTGTATGTCGATGACTGGAACGGAGATGGAATCCACGACCTCATCATTGGAGCTAGTGTGGCTACTGTAAGTGACGGTGAATTCTCCGATGAACTATCGTGGGAATGGGAGTCCGTCAATCAAGTCGAAGCAGCTGGCAAAGACCCCGGTCGATATCCACCTCGCGAACGCCCCACTGAAGAAGGACTTCGTGAACAGTTTGGTGCCAGTTTCCAAGGTGAAGAACTGGAGGAAATGGTTCAGATGAACTTGGATTATTGGGAGAGTACAGTTGGCAAGCTTTACAAGGAAGGCAAAGGCCACTGGCTAACAATGAGACACCAAGGACGCATCTATGTCATGCTCGGATCTGAAACGGAAAGTCCGTCAACAAGTGATAGTGCAAGTGTCCCGACCCTCGGCGACCCTTCCCTAGTTCAAGAAGCCAAAGCTAAACCCAAGTTCATGCCGGTTTCTGTGGATTTACATCTTCCGCAAGAGATGGATACTGGTGAACAAGCCGAGGTGTCTGTGACGTTTACGATTGCTGATGGCTGGTTCATCTATGCACCAACGGGTCGCAACGTGGAACATGGCCTTGCAGAGACTGAAGTGAGCTTTGCGATTCCCGAAGAGTTTGAGAGAGTCGGAGAAATACAACGCCCAGCGCATCAATTCAAAGGGATGTACGACATCTTTAGCGGTCCGAGTGTGAACATTGGCCAATGGTTCGCGACAGACAATACCGATCCAGGCACCTACAACTTCTCTGTGAGAATCACCTTTCAAACGTGCAAGGACGACTTGTGTCTACCAAAACAAACTGAGACACTCGATGCAGAATTGGTGGTCTTAGCTGCGAATTAGATTTGAACCTTCGCATACTTGTGCCTGGAAGCAATTGCGAACTGGATTAGATTTCGCTATGTACACTCAAGTGCAATTTGTTTAAGGAACAGGCGGTATAAGCTATGGGAGAGAGAAGCAACTCAATGTGGGAGTGGAAACGGTAACAATTATCTCCCCGTTTCAGCCTGAGACTCTGAAACTCAGGAATCGAGATGGTCTGATGCTTTCAAAATATCGCCGTTTCAAAATCAAGTGCCGAAAATGCAAGAGGTTTTCTCAATTTAGCCTTTCGTATGCAGTCTGCTGACCAAGAAGTCCTAAACCAAGTTAAACACTGGCTCGACAGCGGCCAAAAATGTTGGCTTGCTACAGTCGTCGCAACTTATGGATCATCACCACGTCCTGAAGGTTCGCTTATGGCTTGCAATCTAGAGCAACAAGTTGTCGGTTCGCTGTCAGGAGGGTGCGTCGAGGATGATCTAAAAGAAAAACTAACAAGAGGCGAACTTGCTGAATCCAAACCCCAATTCTTCAGATATGGAGAGTCAGAAGAGGAAGCGGAACAACTCGGTCTACCGTGCGGAGGACATCTTGACATCGTTGTGGAACCGCTGGAAACCGACGCCGATACAACAAACGCATTTGCACAAATTGTAAACTGTTTGGAGTCACGCAATCTTGCCGTTCGGCGCGTTGACTTAACTTCGGGTTGGATGGAAGTGGTGCGTACGACATCCTACACACCGTTCCGTTACGATCACGAATCAACACTAATTGAACAAACATACGGACCTCGATACCAGCTCTTCATCATTGGTACAGGTATGGTCAGCGAATACGTCGCTACGTTTGCACAGACCCTCGACTACCAAGTCACAATTATCGATCCTCGAGAAGAGCGACTTCGTGATTTTTCGGTCATTGGAGTCATCAAGGTATGCGACATGCCCGATGACGTGTTGCGGGCACGTGCCAATGATTCGCAATCCGCGATCGTTGCCCTATCCCACGATCCAAGGATTGATGACATGGGTCTTTTGGGTGCATTCGATACAGAGGCGTTTTACATCGGTGCAATGGGATCAGAGCGCACGTCCGCGAAACGACGTGAACGATTAATAGAACTAGAGGTAGGACAAGATCAACTAGATCGATTGCACGCGCCAATTGGAATTCCGATAGGAAGCAAGACTCCTCCAGAAATTGCTATATCCGTAGTGGCCCAAATTACTTCCATTAGAAACACTTTTCAGATCAGAAGCCCTGCTTCAAAAAGACTTGCAGCGAGCACGGTAACTGCGAATGTCGGTTGAATCCGAGCCGGGTTCGGCAATCATTCTTGCTGCCGGCTATTCTCGTAGATTTGGAAGCGATAAGCGAGTAACTCCATTTGGTAGCGGCACTTTACTTTCTCACACGTGCAGTTGCTATGTCGATGTATTTGACAGAGTAATTGTCGTGTTGCGACCTAACGAAACATGCTTGGCTTCCTCACTTCCGAAATCAGTAGAAATGGCAGTTTCCGAAAATGCCAAAGCAGGAATGTCTCAAAGTCTGATGGCTGGCGTAAGAGCCGCTGGCAGTTCGCCCTGGATCGTAATTGCCCTCGGCGACATGCCGTGTGTCGAGCAAACGACATTGCAATTGCTGCGCTCTGCACTCGAAAACAGCGACGATCAAGTTGTCAGATTGAAACACGGTGACAAGTTTGGAAATCCTGTTGGATTTCCGTCTAAATACTACAGACACCTGATGAGTCTTTCCGGAGACAAGGGTGCCAAGCACTTGTTTAATTCTGGCTTGCTGGAGTGTACTGTGCTGACTGTAGATGATCTGGGAATTCTGATTGACTTCGACCTGTCTGGAGATTTTGAAGTTCACTTCAACCAGGTATCCGACATCCATCAATAATTGAAATCAATTAGCTAACTATTGCGCTAATCACCCAGTACACAAACGAAGTCTTTGCTTTAAAGTTGTAAGCGAAGTCGAAACATTCTGTTACTTCGGATGAATTCGTTCGATTCAGTAAGGTAGTTTCATACAAAATCGCACTTTACAGAACTCGTTAGTGTTGTTGCCGTCGTTGGTTTCGTTTTGGTTCGTAGCGCTTTCCAGCTACGAGATTCGGAGGGGAGCCAGCAGTCTGTTCAGTTTTCAAGACGAGTAGATCTTGGAAGACGTGTCGAAGGTAGCCAAAATCGGATGCAAGACTACGACATTGAGAGAACTCTAACGTATTTAGCAGGAGGGGAATCCTACTTTGCACAGGAATTGGCACTAACAAGGAACACCGGTGAAGCTAAGACTTAGGTGTTTCTCTCGATGTTGTCTCAATCGGAGTTAATCGACCCTAGGAGACTTCGGACCAGCCAACGAGCAGCTTCGGCTTGAAGAATTTGCTCGGCGGGAGTTTGCTCGTATCGACCAGCAGAAAGTTCACGAATGGGCTCTCGGCCAAGCAGTACCTGTTTCGTAATGAGCGGGAGAGCTTCTTGGATGATGAATTGAAATTGCTTCGATCACACTTTGCCGACGAAGTACGAGGCAATCTAGAACTCGGCTCATTTGTTATTAAGTGTTGAAAACGAGGTAAATTGGCCCAGTGTTTGCTCCATGTGATTGATTTACAAGGCTAAGCTATCCATGGACAAACAACAATTTTCCTTTATGCTAGATCACTTGTGCGGTATGTCCTGTGATGAGCTGGAACAGCGGGAGGACCATGCCCGTTCGTTGCTCGGCAGTCCTAAAGACATGGAATCTTTCAAGAATCTCGACCGATCGAAGACCGAAGTCAGACGATTCGACGGCACGCGCTCGGTGAGTGGGAAGTCTTGAACCCATCAAATGGAGAAGAATTCAACACTTAATTACAAATGAGCACCCACACTCGCCGCTGTCGAGTTCGTATTCACGAAGGGAACTGACCGGGCCATCGATCCTCCCTCGACTATGCTGGTAGACCGGCTCGGTGGAGGCCCGTTTGTCAGTGGTG
>JAPOXO010000017.1 GCA_026707045.1 Gammaproteobacteria bacterium
CTCTTTTTGTATACAACTGAACAAACGATGGTGTCTTGCCTGCCATTGACCGATAATAAAGCTTCGCGTAGTCCACCACGGACTCTGACTCTTCCACTCTTACTCACCTGTCACTCGTAGGTGACGTTTGCGCTAATCAAAGGGCTTGTTTATTTAGAAAAGTAGGCTCATTTGTAATTGAGCCAAAAAGTAATTCCCATATTTTTGCCCGTTTCTAAATCCTTTGCCTGTTCCTCCAATTGTATAAGGATTGTTGTAGGTCTTTTTCAGTCCATTTGAATACACGTGCTATTTCGATGAATGCCATCTCTTTCTCATCCATTTTAGTTCCACTAGCAAACACATAAAAACCTATCATATCCAATACAAACAATAGATTTTTCATATGAAAGTCTATCCATGGATGTTCAGAACCTGCTTCAAGTTTGGAGGAATCAAACGAATTGAGCCATAAAGAAGTAGCGATTTCCTTCACGGATCTATTCTGCACTGTACCTTCCGTAATGTTCTTATCAATATATTCTTCTAATACCAAATATCGATATCTCAAATTATGTCTAAAATCAATGATTTCACTCGTCTCTTCCGTAGATGGATTTGCATTAGCTCCTATGATTCTACCTAGAAGCTGAGACAACAAGGCGGCTTCTACTAGCTTTACATCAGCGATATCCGATTGTGCCATTGCTAAGTCAGTCTCTAATATTTCAGTTCTCTGAGCTTCAAGTTCTGTTAGTCTTCGTCTATTAGGAATATTGACGAATACAATCCAAGTTATCACAAAAATAGCAACTATTATGGCAATTACAAGTAGCACATCCATCAATTCCATCATTCACGAATAACTTGGGTTCCCGAGAGCACAATCATTACATACTGTTCAGCTTCTAGATCTACTTAAGTCTTTGCAGAAAACGATACTTGAAAAAGTCCTCAATAGATCATATTTGTCTTGACCCATACTCTCTGCAATAGTTTGCATGACTAACTGAAATGCGATACAACATTGTGAATCACTTTACCTATCTTACCTTAACAATAGAATCAGCAACGGCGTAAAAAGGTTCGACAGTTTGCCCGATTGGCTGAGTGTTGGATAAAGTGTGAAAAGGCATCCATCATTCTTGAGTCGATTGAATGGGTAGTTTCGCTGGACATTGGCATCACTGACGACATGACCCACGCCTACTAATCTTCGTAACTCAGTGCACTACTTTTCACCTAGCCATTTGCTGTGGGTGTGTTTCAAATTCAACGTCCATTGTCCTCGAGCGGCTTGATTAATGTCTCTGCCCCAACAGCTACCACGTTCGGTGTTGAAAATCGGAACAATTAGCCAATCTCTATCCGAGCCATAAAACGGCTCTCGTATGGTCAGCAGCGGAATTGAAGGCGACGATGAGAATCGCGGAAGATTTGAAGCCACCTATTGTGATAGCGAAATATCGAATGTTGGCAATACAGATTCTCCCCAAGTACAATTCACCAACAAGGTGTCCGTCCTCAACCGACACCTCAGTTAACTTCTCATATCTTCCATTAGAAACTGATGGAACCCGATGAGGATTCCTTCGAGTTCGCAGTCTGGTTCTTGTGAATCGTAGATCTTGCCCGATTAGGAAGGTATACGGCATCCATGGCCGCTCCTATCTCGTCAAGAGATGAGTTCAACACGTTTTCGAGCTTCTGCAAACAGTTAATACAGAGAAACGCCATGGCAATATTGCCGATGGCGACTCCAGGGTCTCCACGTTCCATTCTCTGAACAGTTCCAAGAGAGACTCCCATCTTCATAGCCATGTCTTTTTGCGACAGTCTTCGTCGCAACCGAGCCGTTCTAAGGGCACTACCAATTCGAGCTGTTGCTCGCGAAACGGCTGGAGTTACCGGCTTCACTTTTTTCATCCTTCCACTTAATACACTATATTTTAGTTTTTAATCTCGTTTGCAATCTGTAAATAGTTCATAATCTTTCTTATTGAAATTCAAAGACTGATCAACGCAGGTCTATTCCAACTCACCGTACTTCCAACCGCTCGTTCCATAATCGAAGCGCGCCCTGTAGGTAACGATTGTTGCTTTAGTTTCTCTGCTGGGAAACGATCGTTTCTTAACAGCGTTATCCCCTATCATTTCGAAAAAGCGCTTGCAGAGAAACGAAGGACAAAGTTGTCCGTATGGACGCAAAGAGCAAAAAATCACCAAAACGACGAGGGCAAGGATGAAAGCACGAAAATACTCGACAGTAATACTGGTAATACTGACAATGCTGATTGCGACAGGAAGTTCAGAGCGGCCCTATACCGATTTCCTAACCAAGAACAATCTCGATACGATCACGTTGCGATACGACGAATTGCAGGATTGGCTGGATATGAGCTTCGAGTTTGGAAAACAGGCAATGCGAAATGCCGACTACTACAACCAATCAGTTCTGGATGGTGAAACGTTGGATCAGAGACAAGGCACTTGGAAGGACACATGTGAGCAAGCGCAGAGCGTTATCAAGGCGAAAGCGAAAGACATTCCATTGAGAAACAGGCTAAACAGAGATATCCATGCAGTCATACCTCACCATCTCAATGAAAAGACCTCAGAATTCTTCGAATCCGAGGACATGCGGTGGGAATGCGATTTCCTAGAGAAAATCATCGGGAAAAATTAGTCAGCGCTATTGCTACTAGCCGCTCTTTGTTTGGAGTCGATACAGGATTGTCAGTCTCAGACAATGTGGGAGAGCAATCTAGTCTCGAAAAAGGCGGGATTTTCTGAACTTCAAAAATCGCCGAGAGACCTTAAGCCTTGTCTACATGGGCCACCCCGTACCGGAATTGGCAAAAAAGCACCTTTCGACCAGCTATCTAATTCGTGAAACAGCGTTCGATGAAAGAGAGCAAAAAGGTTGCTGAACAAGGCTTGGTTTTGCTCACTAAGAATGTGTTTTACAAAGGACAGAACTCATCCAGAGGATTGTGGACTCGCTTCCCACAACAGTAGGAGTCAAGCGGGTAGTTCACCACTCTCGTCGTCGCTCAAGCTCCAACTATCCCGTGCGAGACCCACAATACGCTTCGTAGCTCGGCTCGCCACGGGAATCCACCATTTGCTGTCAATCAAGATGGTGAAAGCTTCCTCAATGCAACTGAATTTCTGATTTGGAAGCCAATCTTCCGATGTTTGCCGCAGGTCCACCTCTAGCGGTATTCAAGAGAAATCTTCAAGAAAATTTTTGCTAGAATCGAGTCGAACTGACTTGAATTCTGTGGTGGGCTTTGAAGGCTTGAATGCTTGCATTTAAGGTGGAATCTATCGGGAGCTTTCAAGCTAAACTCGGGCAACTTGTGGTGTTTGAAGCCATTCGAAGCTGAAAGGCAAAAGGAGAAAACTAAGTGAAGAAGGCAGGGGGCATCATTGCGTTGATTGGCAGTATTTTCGGCGTGCTCTCAGCTTTGGCTGCTTTAGCTATAGCAGGTCCCGAAGGTGTGCACACCGTGGAAGTAAGTAGACTCGCGGTCATTTCGGAATTCAATGGAACCTACCCAGGATTCGCCATGAATGAACCTGGGATTGTGTTTGACCTTCATCTAGGTTGGGTTGTAGTCTGCTTTGCCATGGCCACATTCATGTTGTCTGTGATATGTCTCAATGTGGCGAAACACCTTCCAGCTCTTCTTCTGATTATTTGCGCAGCCATTGCTGCGTTTCTGGGCGGAGGGCACATTGCACTCTACATGTCTATGGCTCTCGTCGGAGGCATACTAGCGTTGTTTCCGAAACCAAAGCAACCACAATATGCTTGAACTAAGCTCATTAGATTGGCCTACCACGAAGAAAATACATGATATGCGACGGGCTAATTTTGTAGGTTGAACCTCTAAACTATCGCAAGTCAGTTGCCACATTCAAATAGTACCTATCGAATGCGATTAGCTTCACGATACCACTAGAACTGATCAAGGAACTTTGGCAGCTACTTGACGAGTCATAACGAAACAATCACGCTTCGCACGCACCCGCACTGCGACAAGCAATATAGGTTCGAGAGATTTCGCTTTCTTCAAGCAAATTGCTAACTTATACTCAAAATTGCTCTTTCATGGGTGATTCTCGATTTATCGTTTATTGATTTGACTTCTGAATCTTGGGACGACGCACTGACGATATTGAGCCAAAGGAACACTGGAGATAAAGCAGATTGCTAGCCCTACGATTCTGATTCCATATACCAGCCAGGGTTTCCCTCCGTG
>JAPOXO010000079.1 GCA_026707045.1 Gammaproteobacteria bacterium
CGCATGCCGAAAACAAACCCATCGGAATATGTAGAGAGTTGGCTGGCACGGTCGAAGGGGCCATTCTGTGTGTCGGCATGGGCTATGACGTGCTTTCAATGAATGCAACCCACATCCCCAAGGTCAAATGGGTGATACGGAACATGTCTCTGGTAGGGTGTAGACGGATTCTAAGCCGCGTGCTAAGAATGAATGATGCCCAAACTATTCTCGATTTCATTCACAAGCAGATGATGGAAATGGGTTTAGAAAAGGTAGTGCCCCATCGAGAACCGTACTCACCCTAAAACCAACAACGATTCGACTGTCGAATCAAACTACCTGCGACAATCCACCATCCATGTTAATTGCACATCCTGTCAAGTAGGAAGCTCTTTCAGATACGAGGAACATCGCGACGTCAGCGCACTCCCTTGCTTCGCCCATTCGGCCCATTGGCAACGACTTTCCCGCCTGAGCCAAGTATTCCTCGTAGGACTCTGATCGTGCACTCGAGTCGTAGGCACGCCGACTCTGATCCGACTCGATTCTCCCAATTAGCAAAGCATTAACAAGCACATTGTGAGGTGCACCTTCACCCGCCAAAACCTTTGTTAGAGCCATTCCGGCAGCACGCGAAACAGATGTGGGCGTGGATCTCGGTCCCGGCGTCTTAGCTGCAATGTTGAGAATATTGATGATTCGCCCCCAGTTTCGTTCGCACATACCAGGGAAGACCAAACGCGCCAATCGGATTGCTGCGAATAACTTGAGATCTAAGTCGGCCTGCCAAACTTTGTCCGTTACATTCATGAATGCGTGAGCTTCGGACTTTCCCGCATTGTTTACCAATATGTCTACTTCTCCCAGGTCCTTGTTCACTAGCTCGACTGTTTTCTGGATTGCGACGGGATCAGTGACATCGCAGACGTAGTCTCGGACTCGAGAGTGACCATTTCCCTCTTCCTCGATCTCCGCTCTTGCTTGCTTTAGAGGCTGCAATCTTCGAGCCAGAATTGCGACACTGGCACCGTTGGCATGAAATTCCCTTGCCATTGCTCTGCCCAAGCCAAGACTCCCTCCGGTAACGAGTGCCGTTCTCGTAGCAAGTGAGTTGTTCATTGTTTCTCCTATTTCTGGATGGGGATTGACTTGTAGACAGATGAACCGAGCACGGCACGCGGACCGTATTGTTGTTCCTTGAAATAGATTCGCTTGTCATCGAAAACTACTGCAGTGCTAGCTCGGGTACCGTAGGTCTCGCCAAAAACGAAACATGGTGATTGATGGCTCTCTGCTAATTCTTGGTTCACAGGTCGAGAATTCCCTATTGACGAATGTCTTCTAAGCATGTGGATGAGAGAATCAACATCGTGCCTATTTGTGACTTGGGCGATCATCGACACACCGACTCGAGTTTTCGTCCAGTCATTGTCTAAGCTCGTATTGGTGACTCCATAGAAACCACTTTCAAGCACTTTTTTTTCATCTGAGCGATTGGACCAATAAATCAGATCACAACCATCGAACAATACAAGGTTAAATCCCCTATATAAATGTCCATCTAAGTCATTTGTAAACTCATCAGAGCCGATATTGGAAGTCAGGAAGTCACGTACGACGTGCCCTCTTGATCGGAACTTGACGGATGACTCGGTTCTTTCAGTCCAATTTGTTACGGCAGCAAAACGTCCATTTTGAGTGACACCCAACCATGTGCCGCCTTGCTCCTCATCCCTACCAGCAAAGACATTTTGATAGTCCGACCAATACTGGGCTTTGACAGTGGGTCTGTCGAAAAACTCATCTCGGTTTGCGGCAACAATTAACGGATAGTTCTTGTCCGTTCGATATGCCAGAAGGATGATGCACACGATAGGCAAGGCTTCAATCAAAAATCTAGTTTAGCAACGGCTCTCTCACCCAATGCAGCATGTACGGTGAGGAATACGTTGATTTGTGCGATTGAATTGAGAAATTCCTACTAGTGCTTCGTCAAGAATGCAACGACCTTGACCTGCATACAGACTACGATTGCGATAGCTCCCAACTTCAGAACTAACAAATCGTTAGTTTGTGCCTCTCTGACATTCGGTGTCGCTACAATTCTCTAATCTCAACGAGTTGCCGACAGTCGTTCATTCCTCTCTCTTAATACCAAGACGTTTTCTATCTTGACACAAGACGGTACACAGGTCAGGGCAAGTCCAGCTTAATGTACTACCCAATTATCGATCCGGTGTTTCTTTCGATCGGACCAGTCGATCTCCGGTGGTATGGACTGACTTACGTAGTTGCATTCATTGTGTGCTACGCGCTAGGGAATCATCGCAGCAAGAAATTTGGAAACGTTTGGACTCCCCGTCAATGGAGTGACTTGGTGTTCTACGGAATGATCGGCACCTTGATTGGCGGACGCTTGGGCTACGCGCTTTTCTACGACTTGGGTCGGGTGTTGGAAGACCCTCTTTGGGTATTTCGAATTTGGGAAGGCGGAATGTCGTTTCATGGGGGACTTCTAGGGGTACTGACAGCATTTCTTGTTTGGGGACGGTTCAATGGTGAAAGTTTCTTCAAGATTGCGGACTTTGTCGCTCCACTTGTGTCAATCGGAATTGGATTCGGTCGACTTGGAAACTTCGCAAATACGGAATTGCCCGGCAGAGTTACCGAGAGCTTTTTCGGAGTACACTTTCCGTGCCACGCTGTTGTCACGTTGAACCCAAACTGTGTGACTGAATTCGAACCGGTCCTACGGCACGTATCAAGTCTGTATCAAGCTTTCACAACTGGAGTATTGGTGTTCGCTATCGTGTGGGTTTTCTCGTCGAAGGAACGACCTCGAGGTTCTGTTACCGGCCTCTTTCTAGCACTTTATGGTCTGGGTCGTTTTTGTACTGAGTTTTTCCGTGAGCCCGATGTGCACCTAGGGTTTGTCCTAGGCAATTGGCTTTCGATGGGTCAATTGCTTTCCCTTCCATTAATCATTGGCGGTATATCGCTAATGTTTCCTCCCGTCAACGGGTTATTGCAGAACAAGCCAACGAGCTCATGAAACAGTACTTGGATTTAGTCAGCCGAATTCTGGACGAAGGCATCCCCAAGGAAGATCGCACTGGCACCGGAACGATCTCCATTTTCGGGTATCAATTCCGCGTGAATCTCGCAGAAGGATTTCCCTTGCTTACTACGAAGAGAATGTTTCTTAAGGGAATAATCCACGAGCTACTTTGGTTTCTAACCGGTTCCACAAATATCAAATACCTGACCGACCGCAACGTGCACATCTGGGACGGTTGGGCTGATGAGGAAGGAGAACTGGGCCCCGTATACGGAAGACAGTGGCGATCATGGCCTGACAGTCAAGGGAATTCGATTGACCAAATCACCCGACTCATCGATTCAATCAAGACCAATCCCAATTCGCGGAGACACATGATCTCGGCGTGGAATGTTGCTGAGATTGACGATATGGCTCTTCCCCCGTGCCATGCACTTGTACAGTTCTACGTGTCTAACAATACACTGTCCTGCCAGTTATACCAACGAAGTGCTGATGTTTTCCTTGGAGTCCCATTCAACATTGCGAGCTATGCACTTCTTACTATGATGGTTGCTCAGGTAACCGGCCTTCAGACTGGAGATTTCGTTCACACCTTCGGCGACGCTCATCTCTATGAGAACCACGTGGATCAAGCGCGTTTGCAATTGAGTCGCGAGCCATATTCCCTGCCAAAAATGTCACTGAACCCCTCGGTCTCGGACATATTCGAATTTCAATACCAAGACTTCGAACTAACAGACTATCGAAGCCATGCAGCGATAAGAGCTGAAATTTCAGTTTAACCCGCACCATCCAGTGAAAGTTTCACTAATCTGGGCAATGTCTGAAAATCGAGTCATTGGAAAGTGCAATCGACTTCCATGGAGATTGCCCGATGAACTTCAATACTTTAAGGATACTGTTCGCGGCAGTCCAATAATCATGGGACGCAAGACCTTCGAAGGAGTTGGTAAACCCATCAAGGATTGCTTGAACATTGTGCTTTCCAAATCGAGATCTGAGTTTAGTGGTTGCATTCAAGCCACAAACTTGAAAGACGCAATAGAAGCGGCGCGGACAGCGGAAGAGGCTCAACTCAGTAACGAAGTTTTTGTAATAGGAGGAACCAGTGTCTATGAAGAGGCTCTACCGCTAGCGACGAGGCTATACCGAACAACTATCGAAGCTGAAATTGAAGGCGATACCTTTTTTCCAATATATG
>JAPOXO010000130.1 GCA_026707045.1 Gammaproteobacteria bacterium
CCAGAGCCTCCATCGGATCCTCCTGTGACCAGACGGACAACCCGACTAGCGCAAGAAAGCAAATGAATAGAACACGGAAAAAACGCAATTGATTCATAAGTTACTTTAACTTCTCAATGATTACCAGGGACGGAATTGTGCGAATTCGTCATGAACTTATTCTAAAGCAGAAGATAGCAACGAATCCAATAGTTACGCGAGCAACTAAGAAGTCTGAAAACTCGATGAACTATTCAATACAAAGACTGCTACATGTGAGAAGAAATCTTGAGCCCGTAAACGCAGTCGAAGCAAAGAGCTTCTAACCCGGACTCCACGAGCGAAGTATCACCAAAATAACACACCACCGTTGTCTGTCGATAATGCGCCCATCGTTATCTTGAAGTTAGGACGACTCTACCGCATCCAGTCCTCCAGCGATGTCAACTGATTCGTACGAATTTTCGAGAGTAAGAATCCGTGTCTCTATTTTCTGCAGGAAGTCGTCGTCGTTTGCGCTATCTGCAATCGGACGTAACTTTCGCAATAGACCTAATCCAGCTGTTTCCACATTCACGCGTTTGACTGCACTCAACAAATCTGCGGCTTCAAGCTGTTGCTGAATCAGTTCGAGAAATTCCAATTCTTGCTCGACATCCAGCAATCCACGATCAAACACAATTCCGCAAATTTCCGAAGCAATTGGTAAATCTCCTTCCAATCCCATCAACGCAATAGATCGAACTAGCCCTGTGTCAATTTGCTCAATCGACTTGGTCAACAACCAGTTTTGAACTCGACTTGCGATTTCTTGAGCGAGGTCCAATTCATTCTTGGCTATCAACACCGTGACAAGTTTAGTTAAACCGTTAAGCACTGGATACGTTTCGATTTCATCGTCGTCCAACCAATCCAGAAATGCGCCTGCAGTCGAATCGATCCCTTTGGAATCTTCGAAATTTAGAGCTTGACCCAATAACGATATAAACAGATCAGCGCTGGTGGGTATCGAAGGTGTCGAAACTACAATGGGCGATGATCCCATGCCTGGCATTTGAAGTCCCAAAAGTGTGGCCAATGATTGGACGTTGCTCAACGTCTGATAATTCGAACCCAAACCGATCATTCGGGGATTGACCGAGACAGGCTTGGTAAGTTCGGTGGACGACCTTGCACTTTCGGTAGTGAACAGAGTACGCGTCAATTGGTTTGCCAGTCGTGCGTTGCCAGTCAGGTGGTTGAGTCTCACAAGTTCGACGAGTCGAATGCCGTCTAATCCCATCACGGAGTCGTCCATTCGATCGACATCGGGAATGAGCTCCTTTAGGTTTGTCAGTACTTCTGAAGGTTCGTACGCAGTAGAAAAGGCTCTAATCGAAAATGCTTCCCACGTACTTCGAAACTCAGGTGTGTCGCCCAATGGACGAACCACTTCAACCACTCGTCGAACGAATGTCTGTAGCTTTTCTTCTGGAAGATGTTTTGCAGCTTCTTCTATTAACTGCAACACGCCCGATGCCTCACCCTCAGAAGGACCGTAATAGTAGATCCTTCCTGACGGCGCAAACTCATTGAGATTTGCTCTCCGGATGACCAGTAATTCGTAGCAATCGGTGGCTTGGTCAAAGTGGCCTTGCTTCGACAAGAGCGCCGCGAAATCAGACAGTTGCTGGTTGTTCGGGGATTTCATGTCTCGCGCACGAGAGACAAATGACTCCGATTCCTCAACTGAAAGTGATGCGTCGGAGTCCATTACTAGTCTCATCCACAGGGAGAACTCAACGTCGCTTGCCACTCCGCCAACAACCTTGTGGGACAACTCGTCAATTCGTCTCGTTAGATTTTCAGGGAACTCTCTGTATGCCTTCGAAACCAGATCTTTCATTGGCTCCCAACGCAGTTGTTCATTTTGAGACACAGAGGTCAAGAGAAGCTCGAGTTCTTCTCCCAAAGGGGCCTTCGAAGCAAGAAACTCCAAAAGGGTGGGTTCCTGCTCCTCTTCGTCGGTTTCTTCTTCCGTAGGGAATCCGCTGATAATGACTCCCATTGAAAGGTACATCATGTCGCTTGAAGGACTTCCCGTGCTTGGCCATTGAAGCAATACGGGCAAGAAATTGCGCATTCCATAGAATCCACTCGCCGCATCCCCAATGCTTGCGGCCTGAACACCGCGCCAAAGCGAACGCAACATATTCTTGACCTCGTCCTCGTTAAGAGATTCTTCTGCAACTCTCTCTTGAATCCTAGAGATCATGGATTCCAACCCTACCGGCATCATTCCGCTTCTCATTGCTCGATTGAACGGATCATTTCCTCGGACGATGCTTAGAATTGCCGCAGGATCAAAGTAGTCATACGGTTGGGCAGAGTCATTGCGAGTCAAGATACCTTCGCGGATTGCTGGCATTCGAAGATCTGGACCACCATCCAATGCAATCGCCAAAGCTTGGTCGTACATTTCTTCTTGAATCGCAGTTAGGTAGTACGCCATGCGAATGGACTCCTCGCTGCTATCAATCTCGTAGTAGTCTTGCATGTGACTCAACAGTCCGTCCAGTTGCGTTCCCTTGATTGCGTTCAACGCAGCTTTGCCGCCGAGGATTAGCAAAGCTAACTCCTTATCGTCCGAAAACCGTTCGAACAAGCTTGTGAGAAGACTCAATCGCTCTTCTGGATCCGGAAGGACATCCCAGTCTTCGTAGGTCCGAGTACTACTCTTTAGGAACCACTTGGCCAATTCCACATCGTCGATAGTTCCTTCACGTATCTGCTGGAGAGAATTCCGGTACTGTTCCTTAAATACCGTATATAGAGGATCGCCAGCATAGAAGCCAATATTTGCGTTTTCGCGATAGATTTCAACAACTGAACTGTAGGCCTCGTCGATTTTTCCTTCATAGAAGTTGCGCAAAACTGACGAGGCTTCATCGCCTCCGGGCACAAAGCTGTAGAAATGGTCGACAATTTCGAAGAACATTTCCACGTTCTCTGGCGCAACTTTGAAGTTGTAGATCATGGACATTGCATATGACTGCATGAATTCATCCTGCATGTCGACTTTTTGCAGCAGTTCCTTTGTTGCTTCCTTGACTCGTTCGCGCAGTTCTTCGCTCAGTGGATTTTCCAGCAGTTGTGCATGTATGGCGAACAAGTCCAATGCCATGGAAAACTGATTTGCACGAACTCCTTTCACGAGATGCTCCAGAATCATCACCATTTCATCCGGATTTCCACGTTTGTTGACGTAGAACCACAAGCCAGCTGGCCCTAGGAACCCAGACCGCTGAACCTCCGTCTGCACTTCCGGGTTTCTCAGGAAGGATTCATCTAGAACGGCAACAGATACACCCAAGCGTTCTTCAATTTCCAAGAGAAAGTTAGGGTGATTGAGCAGAAACCTCATCAGATGCGCAGGCTCTTCTTGAAACATTGGAACAGCGGTATTCAAAATCCTAGTGTAGTTAGCATCGTCAAGAGCTACGGACGCGTAGCGCAGCACCTCGTAGTTCTCTTTCCGCAACAACTCTCGAAACAGGCGATCAAGTGGTTCTGGGTAGTCGACAATTCTTCCTATGCGTACAAGTTTCTCTAGTTGAGGTCCATCGATCGCTCGTCGCAACTCTGTTTCGACTCGAGTTAGATCTTCAGGATATTTCTCGGATTCATCCTCTTCTATGGCTTGGGCAAGTTTCGGGGCAAGTTCCGTTCCTAGTTTGGTGTAGTGATCGCGCAATGTGTCGGTGTAGTGTTCGTCCTCCGCAAAGTGTTCCAGCAAACGTTGATCCAATTCGCTCGACATGTCAACTTGATCAATGGCGAAGCACAGTCGTCGGAACATGTGCGAGAGGTGATACAGACGCGAGTAGCGTGCAAGCGAAATCGTCTCTTCCTCTTCTTCATCGGATGACTTCTCTTCCTCCGATTCTTCCTTTGCCTCTTCTTCGATTTGTGCTATGGCTTTGTCAAATTCTTCGTTGAACATGCCTAGAAAGTTGTCAAGAAGTTCTTTTTCCTTTTCAGCGGAACTAGGCCACGTTGCGATCAGACCCTGCATCAACATCTCGTAGTAGGAGCGGTAGTCACGAGTGACACCTGTATTGACTCCTCGGGATCCAGCCATGGAGTAAGCTATTCCTCCTCCCACGGAAACCATCATGCTTGAACCACTTCGTGATGTGGGTGGTGCTGCGTGCAGTGCAGCGGGTAGTCCGCGCATCACCTTGTCGAGCGCGCTGGCGTACAGCGCGTTGGCCAC
>JAPOXO010000092.1 GCA_026707045.1 Gammaproteobacteria bacterium
CCACATCCAATAGTTTTCGTTTCCGTCTTCGTCTATTTCTACCTCTGCGTCGATCAGGTCTCGAAGGTCGTCGTACTCTCCTTCTTTGTGCATTTCAAAGAGCTGGTCCTCGACAGGCACGAAGTAAGTGCAATCCATTTCTAGCTGTTCGTCCAGCCATTCGTTGAGACCTTGTTCGGCCATATCCACGATTTGTTCGTAGGTCATTCCAAACGTGGCGCGAGCAGCCAGACGTGAAGCATCTTCGAGCTCCTGTTGAGTCGGCTCAGCATGCACAAGTAGACCAACTAGCACCAATATGGCTGAAATTGACCAGGACCCTATCGTGAGACGGGTCAATCTCTGACAATTCATAGACCTTGTCCCTCCCAAAAGGTGATAAGCGACAAAAAAACTCTATGAAATTTATTGGGTCGTGTGAACTACCCAAATTGGTAGTTTTTTCTTGCAGTGCTACGCATTTAATGGTTGCGAACAGACAAAATTGTCTGGGCCAAGTGGTAGTTCACAGAACCATCAGAACACTTCAATTTGCCGAATCAATCCTCAAGACATGTGTCTCAATGCGAAGGCTTCGATCAATCTGCCAATTGAGATCGGCGGTAGGCATCAGATGGGGCGTGTGGATTGTTGAATATGTGGAGGAATATTTGGATTCTTCGCATCTGTTACGAATAGTTCAATTGGTCATATACTCTTAAAGGGTGACCGATAGAAATTCCCTCGAGGTGGCTCGAGGTCATGAGGCATCAAGAACGCATCGAAGGTGCAATAAATGCTCTGCGCGAAGCCCAGTTGGACGAAGCGCTTTGGCCAACTGCTTCTGCGTTATTCGACCATGCTTGCTGTCTGGCTGGCAATCACCTCTCAATTATTCAAGGAGACAGTCTCGAAAATGCGAGGATGTTGTTTAGTCAGTTGCTCAAGCGAGGCGAGGCCGACGAAGAACTCGCAGATCTTTACCAACGAGAGTACATGGCAATCGACGAACGTCTACCGAGGCTTCTTCATCTCCCGAATGGCAAGTTGAGCCTATGTAGCGCATTGCTCACCGAGAGCGAAATCCTCAATTCGCCGACTTATAACGAGTACTTAGTACCTACGGGAGCTGGAAACTCTCTGAACGTTCGCCTGGATGGACTTAACGGTCTACACGTAGTCATGGCGCTTGTTTCTTCACGTAAGGATTCGCGCTGGACCAATCAACAAGAAGAGACGCTGCAGCAACTCTTGCCACACATCCAACATTTCGCGTGTGTTCGTCAGGCATTGACTGATGCTGGTACAAGTGCCATGACAAGCACGGCTGAGGCACTAAGCGCGAAGCGAATTGGAATAGTGCTACTAAATCGGAGTGGGCAGATCGTAGAAACAAATGACCATGCGCGTGTACTGCTTGGCAAGGGAATTGGTTTAACAGACTCCAAAGGGCACCTGTTCGCTAAACATGTGGATGACAACATTGCTCTCTCCAAATTGCTTGCTGAAGCTCTCGAAACATCTGTTGTCGATGCACGTGGAGGCGTTATCTCCATCCGACGAGCCGATGAGGGCTTTTTCACACTCTATGTTTCACCATTCTCCAACAGCGATATGCACGCCTTCGGAGACTTCGGAGGTGTCGCGGTGATGGTCATGATCGTGGACCCCATGGATAAACCACAAGTAGACCCGATTCGATTAGCAACTGCTCTTAATCTAACGCCAGCACAGGCTCGAGTGGCTGCGGCGCTCGCTGCTGGAGCCACGGTTCAATCCATCGCCGCATCAACGTACCGATCAGAGGCGGTCGTGCGTTGGCATCTCAAGCAAATCATGTCACATCTTGGCATTTTCAGCCAAAGGGACCTAGTGCGTATAGTGCTAACCACTCCAGGAATCTTTAGGGACTAAAGATTTCTCAACTAAGATGGTATTGCCATCAAGTGGAAATGCGAAATGTACTCCATCCTTGATCAATACAAGCATTTGCATCGAAAATCTGCGAGAACGTCAAAAAGCTCTTGGAGCGTCTAGCGGAAGAAGATGGAGCTCCATACGGAGATATGGTCTGTCCTCCGTCAATGAGACTGTAGTTGAACAAGCATCGTAATCAAAAAAGTTAGACAATAATTGAAAGTGACTATTTCATTTCAAACTGAACACGGATTACGATTTGAACATAGCACTAGTTAGTGCACATTGAATGAACACAGCACTTCGTTCAGTTAATCGACACTAGATCTAGATGCCATTGTTATCTAAACGGCGCAATGGAATCCTTCTAATACATCAATCGCTAATGCAGCAGCAACTAGCTTTTCTTTTGCTGAAATACACATTATGTCCCGCCCCAACGTCGTTAGAAATTTCAAGGGTCCACACCATGAGTTCTAATCAGATCGTCCAATGTGAGCGGCTTCACCTTGCCTGATCGCATTTCTCCCAGCCGGTTCTCGGAAATGTAGATGTCTTCCAGGTCGTCAAGGTGCCGACAGATGGCTTCATGCACGTAAAAGGTCTTCGTACGGCCAGTAAGCTTTGACAGGTTTTGTAGTCGTGTAGCAATTTCGTATGGTAGCCGAATGGATATAGAAGTCATGCTCACCTCAGAATCTACTGTGTGCGATACAAGTATCGCACAGGTTTATTAACAATACTTGGATCTCAAATCGTCCAATTGAGATCCACAAAGAGAGACTGACTCAAAATAGCTGAATCCATGGCTTATCCAATATTCAACAATTGCTACAGACAGTCTTCAAAAAGTATCGCAACTGCAATGGCACCCTTCTTGCATGTTCATTGAAGACTGGGCAAAGGGCACGTCTTGAATTCAGTTCAGCATTCAATCGAAACGAATGTGGATTCCAGTTCAAGCCGTTCTGCTCAGTCGAGGGATTCGTGATGCTCATCGAACACTATTTCTTGGGTGTTGCCGCTTGTAATCTTTACAAGGAACTACTTAGATGAACGTTTCCAATTTACTGGCAATTGTCTCTGCGGAGATGCGATCCTGCCGAAGACTGATACGTACTTGGGTCTTTGTAGCAATAGCCTTCATCACTAGTGGTGTCATGTGGCTGTGGCTCTGCCTCGCGCATGGATTTACTTCTTATGTTTCCCCTTCCGCAGGCCTATTGGGACCCCACTTCGTAATTTCCAATATGGGTAGCGTGATCGTGTTTCTGTTCTCGATAGGCATCGTTTTTCTTGCATTTGATGTCAGATCGAGAGATATCAGAGATCGCATTCAAGAAGCAGTAGACACACGCCCAATGTCGAACTTCGAGCTGTTGTCCGGCAGACTGCTGGGAGTTGTGCTACTTCTTGCCATTCCTGCAGCCGCTCTAATCTTGACTGTGTCAGCTCTGGGATTCCTTGCAGAAGTAATCGGCTTTAGGTTTGGTGCGGGCAGCGAACCCGCTAGTGTCATTGCTTTTTTAGTTTGGGACATCGTTCCCAATCTCCTTCTGTGGGGCTCGCTGACGGTGTTCGTATCCGTCGTTGTGCGCTTTCGGTTGATTGTCGTCGTGATTCTCGGTGGTTTGCTGTTTGGTTACTTCACTTTAAGCAACAGAATTCCATTTTTCCTTGCATCAGTGCTGTCGACGTTCAGTGGTAGCGATGCCTTCCCATCGGCACTAGCGCCCCAGTTGTTCAACCTGGACATCTTCCTCAATCGAACTTGCATTGCAATCTTCTCAGTAGGCTTGCTCTTGCTTACGTCCGCAATCCTGTCGCGTCAGAATCCTCAAGGGACGAAGACGTATGAGTTACTTGGAGGAGCTCTTGCCGTAGGGATTTCGCTACTAGGTGTCTACGGACTGGCTCAATTCAAAATGGGAGAGTTGCGCCAGACTGGGGATTGGGCCCAATACCACGCCGAATATCAATCGAATTCTCTGACAGACATCGATTCGATCAGTGGTACAGTGGAGATCCACCCGGGACGAAATATAAAGCTAGATCTGATTCTGAAATTCTCCTCTTCAACCCTACGAACAGGAGATGTGAGGTTGATAACGCTAAACCCGGGCTACCAGATTAAGAGTTTAGAGTTGGATGGTAGCTCGGTGAAAGAGTTTGAATTTGAGAGTGGCTTGCTCAAATTACCTGTAACGAATGAAAGTGCCTCTTCAACGCAGTTACGGTTGATCGCCAAAGGAGTCCCCGATCCAAATTTCGCATATTTGGATAGTTCCCTCAAGTGGTCCGAAATGGACTATTTGCAAGCTCGGGAGGCATTTCGTTTCGGGACACAGTCATACATATTTCATCCACAATTTGTAGCACTGACGCCAGGAGTTAGTTGGTTTCCTGCTTCCGGATCGGCATACGGTAGGTCGGACCTACGGAAACGACCTCAAGACTTCTTCAATCTTGACATCGAAGTCAGTGTTCCACGTGAGTGGATCGTGGCGGGACCAGGCACTCGAGACCTGTTAGATGAAGGCAAGCGAACCACTTTTCGATTCAATCCAAGAAATCCAATACCTGAATTGGCCTTAGTTGGATCGAAGTTCGAACGGCGCACGCTGAACTTGGAGGGCGTCGAGTTTGAGTTGCTGCTTAATAAAAAACACACTAAGAACTTGAAAATATTGGAGTTGGTTGTCCCAGCACTGAAAGAATGGCTCAGCGAATTGCTCGGAAAATCACGGGAATTGGGATTGGAATATCCATACGGGACACTATCCTTCGTGGAAGTCCCAGTCTCCATGAGGGTTTACGGAGGAGGTTGGCAAATGGGGAGTGTATTTTCTCCTCCTGGCATCCAAATGATCAGAGAATCAGGCTTTCCTATTGCTCGATTTGACTATCCAATTGACGGACAGCGCCAAAACTTCGAAGACGAATCGGATTTGTATGCAGAGTACGTACTTGGGCTTCTCAATGCATATTTTCAGAACGGCTACGACGGAGGGAATCCTTTTCTGCACATGGGCAAAACGTTTATTGGTCATCAGACCTCACCAGAGGGTCCAGGTGCAGTAGCCGTGGACTTTCTTATCGACGAACTCACCCAGAAATTACTCACAGAAGCCGAAGGATACTTTTCTATTCCAGCTCTATTTTCGGGCAACACCTTCAATCAAATCTCAACTACAACTTTCAACTCGGGCGGTGGATTCGGCTCAACTCCAACATACCAAAACCTAGATTGGCGTGGTCAATTCAGTCGCAAACCTTCAGTGTGGGAACTCATGATTGAATCACCTCTCGTTGGGTTGGATTTTGAAAGTAATCCCGTCGATGCATATCACGTTTTGCTACTCAAGATTGGCGAAGTTTCGGAACTAATTCTGGAATTTGGTGGTGAAGAAAAGGTTGGCGCACTCTTGCGTGAATTGGTCAGCCGTTACAAAGGCAAAAACTACGGCGAAGAAGCCTTTCTATCAACCGCGATGGAAGTGGATTTGGACTTGGAGTCCATACTTGGAGACTGGCTCCACGACTTGGAACTGCCAGGGTTCATCGCTTCAGATCCTATTGTTGAACGTTTGGCGGACACCACTGCTGGAGAGCCAGTGTATCAGTCAAGTTTTGAAATTCGCAATGATGAACCCGCACCGGGAGTGGTTGGAATTTCGTATGTAGACGACTTGGCTGGCCCTGAAGAACAGTATTTGGAGACTGTTAGGATTGATGGGCTTACATCGCTTCGCATTGCATTTCAAACCATTGTTCCACCAACACGGGTAGTCTTGGATCCCTATCTATCTCTAAACCGAGATCCGTTTCATCTCGACTCTCCAAGTCGTGACAGCATTGAGCGCTCTGATTCGCCAATCTTGCCTTTTGTGACGGATTCGGACTGGGACCCAATTGATGACAACGTAGTTACTGTTGATGATCTCGACGAAGGTTTCTCTTGGATTGGCGTAACGGACGAAAGTGCTGAGAGCTTGACAGATCCAATGCTTCCCAGATGGATCACATTCTTATTCGCAAGGGATTCCACTCCAATTGAGATGGATCGAGGAATGCCCGAGCTAACTCACGCACTCAAAACTCTGTCGGACAACCCGTTAGAGTCTGGCCGGTGGTATCGCGAGACAGCACCTTTGAGTTTTGGCAAATATAGACATACTCATGCGATAAACATGTTGCGGTCGGATTCAATCAGTGCAAAATTCACCGCAGACATACCTATCTCCGGGAGGTGGAAATTAGAATTCCATGTTCCAGCCGTGAACCGAAAGCAATATCAATCCTCCTATAGCCCTGGTCCCGGCACGATAATCTCTTGGTCGCGACCAACTACGTTAGGTGTGTATGAAATCGCTGTAAAAGGCGTTGGCAAGGAGTCAATCACTGATCTGGACGCGTTCAATGCCCCGCACGGTTGGAACGATATAGGGAATTTCGACCTCGAAGCCGGAACGACCGAAGTAATTTCGACGCCGAAATCTAACGGTGCAAGTGTTGGTGATGCAATTAGGTGGACGCTTGTTGAAGAGTGAAGCAACGGACCAAATTCTCAATCTAGTTTGATTTGACAGCTTATTCCAATACTTCGCGTAGAAAGTGAAATAGTCCACACACTTCGACATCATTTCGAATCCTATAGGGTCTCTGGGACATGCAAACAACAATGCTTCTACGCGGCCTTATTGTGTCAATAGCCGAGTAGAAACCTCTGGAGGGGGGGCGCGACATTGATTGCTTGATCTCGATGGCCCAAAGATCGCCAGTTCGATGCCATTCAAGCAGCAAGTCTATTTCTGCGCCGTCGGCTGTGCGGTAGAACATGGGAGTGGCTCTGTCTCCAACTGCTCCAACAATTTGTTCGATTACAAATCCCTCCCAACTGAATCCGCACACCGGATGGCGAAATAGGTCATCGTTCGATTGCAGGTTTAGCATTGCATGGAGCAACCCGGTGTCACGAATATAGATTTTGGGTGCCTTTACAAGACGTTTGCCGAGATTAGGACTGAAAGTGTTCAACTTCCGTACAAGAAGCAGATCTTCTAGAAATTCGATATATCTAGAAACCGTTGGTGAAGTCACTTCCAGAGATGAAGCTAGTCGGGCCGAATTCAGCATCGTGCCTTGATTGTGCGCAAGCATCGTCCATAGTCGAGCGATCAAGCCCGTCGGCAGGCGACTACTGAACTGCGGCATGTCTCTCTCTACATATGTACGCACAAAGTTCTTGCGCCATACTATGCTGTCTTCTTCGCTTGAAGCAACAAAACTCAAGGGAAATCCGCCTCGTAACCATAGCCTTCCAATCTCTTCCTCGCCGACTTCGGTGCCACTTAGCGGTTCTAGACTCACATATTCAATTCTTCCAGCCAGAGATTCACTACTTTGCTTGATCAGATCCACCGATGCAGACCCTAGAATGAGAAATCTTCCCGCGAGCAGACCTTTGCGACGACCTTCATCAATCAATCCACGCAGCGCAGGAAAAAGTTCGGGAACTCGGTGAATTTCATCTAGTACCACGAGCGAATTTTCGAACTGGCGCAGGAAGAATGTGGGGTTTTCTAAGCTTTGACGGTCTTCAGGATTTTCGAGGTCGATATATACATGCTCGTGACTCCGTGCGAGAGCAAGAGCCAATGTTGTCTTACCAACCTGACGAGGTCCAAGTAGACCAACAGCTGCCTGACGCCGCATGGCTGTCTCTAGGATTTTTGCTGAAAGTCGGGGTATTAACACCGTAAATCTAAAATCACATTTTAAATATACGGTGAATTATACTAAATTATGTATGATTCGGAGTATATCGAGCTGTGTAGCCAAGGTTTATTCTGACCAGAATCTATGCCATGTTGTTGGATTGAAGGATCGACCACGCGAGTTCTGATCGTTCTCGAGCAGCTCCGGCGTACTCCAAAGCAGTTTGAGAGCTAGCGTTGCCGTCCAGTCCACGTTTATATACGCCTTGTATGATTCCTGCAGATCGAAATAAATTGAATATCACGTAAAAGAGCCAATTCTCGATGCCGCTCAATCCGGCATGGTCACAATACACTTGGATGAGCTCAGATTCTGTCGGAATTCCAAGTGCTTCGAGATCGGCTCCCGCGATCATTCCTGGCTTTTTCGATGCCGGCGAATGGTATTCCTGACACCAATATCCTAAATCGGCCATTCCATCCCCAAGCGTACAAAGTTCCCAGTCGAGGACTGCAACTACTCTTGGTTCACTCTCGTCCAGTAGAACATTGCCCATTCTGTAGTCGCCGTGAACGATTCGAGGTGGTGTCTCGTCAGGCAGATTGTCCGGCAACCACTCCATCAGAGAATCCATCGCATCAATCGTCTCAGTCTGCGATGCTATGTATTGTCTGCTCCATCGAGCAACCTGCCGACCAAAATAGTTGCCAGGGCGACCAAAATCCGAAAGACCAACCGAACTTGGATCCACAGCGTGGAGACTAGCCAGTATGCGTGCCATGTCAAGATAAACCGATTTTCGTTCATCTTTCGTGAGATCGGGAAGAGCTGTGGTAGTGTAGAGACGCCCGTCAACCATCTCCATTACATAGAACTTCGTACCAATTACACCCGTGTCTTCGCACAGCGCATACATTTCTGGCACGGGAACGTCTGATGTGTTCAAGGCTTTCATTACGCGATGCTCTCGATCGACTTGATGTGCAGAAGGCAAGAGAATGCCTGGAGGTTGCTTTCTGAGAACGAATCGCTTGTCGGGGGACTCGATCAGAAAAGTTGGATTGCTTTGTCCTCCTTCGAATTGGAGAATGGAGATGGGTCGACGAAATCCTTCGACCTGACGTGACATGTAGTTTTCGAGCGCACTCAGATCAAACTCATGACCAGCTCGAATTGGTGTGAGGTTGACTTCACTCACGAAATAGCTTGTGAGGTACTCTTTTTGTCAGACTTCAACGAGTCCTCAGTATCGCTACGGCCTTCTTGAATTTCGGCCGGAGGACTATCGTTTGATTTATCACGCTTTTGCATAATGCTGATCCGAAGAATAAACAAGTGGATCACGATCAAGAGCAATGCAAGGTAGAAAATCGTTTTTTCCACACGTTTTCCCAGTCCGTAGGTACTGGGATTAGCCTCCAAGCGTAAAAAATTGTGGTCATTCATTTTAAGGAAACGACCTAGAACCGCTGGCTTACACCTCGATAGTAATGAGTTGTGGATTGAAGAATGCTCTCGCTTTGTCTGCAATTACATGTAGTTAGGACTTAGGGTTAGCTACCGTGAAGATTACCGACATAACATTCACACCTCTCAAGATCGGCAAGAGTTTGGTACGCGTTCAAACGGATGCAGGAGTGGAAGGCTGGGCGGAAGCACCGGGCGGTCGCCAAAAACGCTCAGGCAAGTCTTTCTCGGTGTTCGAGTCCTATCTTGAAACCCGGGTCAAACCAGCACTGATCGGAGAAGATCCTCGCCAGATTGAACGGCATTGGGACACTCTTGCACTCGGCCGGAACGAGCACTTCTTCAAGCTTCCCGCAAGTGTCGTTGGTGTGATTGACATTGCGCTATGGGATTTGCTCGGCAAGGACTCCGGATTGCCAGTTCATGCATTGATGGGCGGTGCTGCTCGAAAGAACATTGATTTGTATTGGTCGGTTGGGTCTGGTTGGAAACTTCAGCCCGGTGAGATGCTCAAGCTTGTTGAACGGGGATGGAATGAAGGATTTCGAGCATTCAAGATTCGGATGGATTGGCGTGGCTGGCGTCAGGACTCGAATCCCTCGGCAGATCGCAAACACTTTGAGATCGTTCGTGATTTTCTTCCTTCGGACATATACCTCGGATTCGATGCGAACAATGGCTATTCGGTCTCGACTGCGATACAACAGGGTCGTTACTTTGAGGAACTTGGGATCGACCATTTCGAAGAGCCCATTTCGCACAACGATCTTCCAGGACTTCGACAAGTGGCCGATGCCTTAGACGTCGCTGTTTCTGCGGGCGAGCAAGATGCGTTTCGTTGGTGGTTTCAACATCTTGTCCTACTGGGAAATCCCGACATACTGCAGCCAGATATTCTCAACGCCGGTGGTCCCACTGAAGTAAAGCGAATTTATGACATGGCAACCACTCTGAACAAACCCGTCATGCCGCATTCTCCACAGGCCGGCATTAACAGCATTGCATCCCTACACGTCTATTCGACAATTCAAAATGCTGTTCGGCCACATGAATATTCGATTGAGTTTTCGGGTCCAATTGACGACTTGGCTGACTTGTACGGCGAATCTGTACTTCCGAAAGACGGCTGTATCGAATTGTCAGACTCCCCTGGACTCGGAATAGAACTCAACGAAACTTCAGTTCAACGTTTAAAAGTCGAATGATTCGTGCTCCGAATATAGGGGTCGCAACGCTGAAAAATGCACGTACTTTAGGCTTCTGCTATTGAATATGCATTGATGAATCGCTATCATTCGCAACCGAATTCCCGTCCCGAATTGGATTTGTCTTGAAGACACTTAGCACACGCCCGGCGGACGTAGTGCATGACTGGTATGTAGTCGATGCCTCGCGCTATACATTGGGTCGATTGGCTTCGGCAATTGCGCCCCGACTTAGGGGCAAACACAAACCCCAATACACACCGCACGTCGACACAGGAGACTACATCATTGTTGTCAATGCGGAAAAAGTTCGTGTTACCGGCAGGAAAGAAGAAGACAAGATCTACTATCGGCATACGGGATATCCTGGTGGGATCAAATCACAGACCTTGAAGGAAATGCGCGAAAAGCATCCTGAAAGGATTATTGAGATAGCTGTGAAGGGAATGCTCCCAAGAAACCCACTGGGCCGAGCAGTCGCTCGAAAATTAAAGGTCTACAAAGGCAGCGAACACCCACACGGTGCGCAACAACCTCAGGAATTGAACGTCTGAATCCGTTGAGACTGTTGCACTACCTCGACATGAAGCAACTCATTTGGGAGAAACAAAGTTGGCGTTAGAAAACGGCTACGGAACCGGTCGTCGAAAGACTAGCACAGCTCGGGTATTTCTTGCGGCAGGAAATGGCAGGATCATTGTGAATGGTCAGCCCGTAGACGAGTACTTCGGTCGCGAGACGGCTCGAATGATCGTACGTCAGCCGTTGGATGTGACAAATACGAACGACCTAGTCAATCTGCGTGTGACGGTCAGAGGGGGAGGCAGTTCAGGCCAAGCAGGAGCCATCCGGCACGGAATCGCGAGGGCATTGCTTTCGTACAACGAGGAATTGAAAACCGACTTAAGAAGAGCGGGATTTCTTACCCGAGACGATCGAGAAGTAGAACGAAAGAAAGTCGGGTTGAGAAAAGCTCGTAAGCGTCCTCAATACTCGAAACGATAAATTGTTGCCGATCTGCACTTGTGCTTTTTACGACTGTCGTTCAGATTGCTCGAATTGGCCTTCAACTCGAAATTAGTCCAAAGGGAAGTTAGGAATTGACTGACTCAAAATCTAATCCAGTTACCCGTCGTTATCTTCTGTTGGCCACTTCGGGAGTTGCAGCTGTCGGAGTAGTAGGCGCGGCAGTTCCCTTTGTCCAATCATGGACTCCCAGCGCGAAAGCTCGCGCGCTCGGAGCTCCGATTAAAGTTGATATTTCGAGATTGAAACCGGGTGAAATGCTTCGTCCCACTCCTAAATGGCGTGGACAAACCATCTTTGTATTTCATCGTAGTGAATCCGTGTTAGCTAGATTGGAAAAGGAAGCCGCCGATTTGGCCGATCCGTTATCGAAGAAGAGCATACAACCCGATTATGCCGCCAATACTTGGAGATCAATTCGACCGGAAATTGGTGTTTATATTGGTCTCTGTACTCATTTGGGGTGTGTTCCAACGTACGAACCCGACGTTGGGTCGGAAAAATGGGACAGCAATTGGAGAGGAGGCTTTTTCTGTCCGTGCCACGGTTCAAAATTCGACTTGGCAGGAAGAATCGAGAAAAACCTTCCAGCTCCAACGAATTTGGTCGTTCCGCCTTACAGGTATGAAACTGAAACCATGATTGTCGTTGGCGAAGACATGGAAGACATGGAGGAGATCGCCTGATGACGGAGTCGACGAACCGACCAAGCTTCATCTCTCGATGCCAAAATTGGATTGACGCCAGATTCCCGTGGACTGATACCTTAAATCGACACGCCGCAAAGTACTACGCGCCTCGCAATTTCAACTTCTGGTATGTGTTTGGAGCGTTGGCCTTTTTTGTACTGATTCTGCAGCTTGTGACGGGTGTCTGGTTGACCATGTCCTACGTGCCGACAAGCGAGGGAGCATTCGGATCAATCGAATACACCATGCGGGAGGTCAGTTTCGGTTGGCTTATCAGATACCTCCATTCAACTGGCGCATCGGCATTCTTCGTTGTCGTCTACATCCATATGTTCCGAGGATTTGCATACGGATCCTACCGTAGCCCTCGAGAACTAATTTGGCTCATTGGGATGGGAATCTATCTCGTTCTGATGGCGGAAGGTTTCTTCGGATACCTCCTTCCCTGGGGCAATATGTCCTATTGGGGAGCACAAGTCATCGTAAGCCTAGTGGGAGCCATTCCCTTCTTCGGACCCGATATGATGGAATGGGTTCGAGGTGATTTCGTTATGTCTGAGATTACTCTCAACCGCTTCTTTGCATTGCACGTATTTGCTCTGCCAGGTGCGCTTGTCGTTCTCGTATTCGTCCACATTGTGGCACTTCACCATGTGGGATCCAACAATCCAGACGGAATCGAAATCAAGGACAAGAAGGACGAAAAAGGAGTTCCTCTGGACGGAATTCCGTTTCATCCTTACTACACCGTGCACGACTTCTTCGCAATCGTTGTTTTTCTCATCATCTTTTGTGCGGTCGTCTTCTATGCGCCGGAGATGTTCGGCTACTTCATTGAGAAGCCGAATTTTGAAATTGCAAATCCCATAAAGACACCTGAACATATCGCACCTGTTTGGTACTACACACCGTTTTACGCAATGTTGCGAGCGGCAACATTTCCGTTATTTGGGATCGATGCGAAATTCTGGGGTTTGGTCGTGATGGCCGGTGCAATCTTGATTCCGGCGGCTTTGCCATGGTTGGACAGGAGCCCTGTACGTTCCATCCGATACAAAGGGAGAATTTCCAAGCTTATGCTTGGAATGCTTGTCACAAGCTTCATCGTGTTGGGATATCTGGGCACTATTCCGCCGTCACCGTTCGCTACATTTACCGCTCAAGTGGGCACTATGATCTACTTTTCTTACTTCCTTTTGATGCCCTGGTATACGCAGAGGGAAAAAACCAAAGCTGAGCCAGAACGAGTTACGGATTGACGTGAAAAAGATCTCTAAACGGATGAATCACGGTATGCATTGGTTATGGGTTTCGGCGGTTTGCGTGTTGTCAGGCAGCGTTTTTGCCGCGTCGGATTCAACATGGGAAATGGAATCGATGAAACCCGATTTGAATGACGTTGATTCGCTGCAGAGGGGACTCGCGCTTTACGCGAATTTTTGCATCGGTTGCCACTCGCTGCAGTATCAGCGCTACGAGAGAACCGCCGACGATCTAGGCGAAATTCCTCACGATCTCGTTCTTGACAGCATCATTTTCACAGACCAACAGATCGGCGACTATATGACGACCTCCATGTCCGAGGAAGATGCGAAGAACTGGTTTGGAGTGGCTCCTCCAGATCTCACAATGGTCACTCGTGTACGTAGCCCCAAATGGGTCTACAACTTTCTCAAGACGTTTTATGTAGATGAGTCGCGTCCTTACGGTGTTAACAACAAGGTGTTCCCGAATGTTGGCATGCCGCATGTATTGTTGCCATTGCAGGGAATTAGCGAGGAAGTGTGCTACGGCTACGCAACTATCGACGTGATTGAACGTCAGGGCACTTTTCATTCTGCTGCGGAGGAGGGTGTCACGGATTCGATAGATAGGCTTCAGGGACGTGAGTTGAATTGTCCCGAAGTCAGAACCATTCCGGGTTCAGGTCTCTACTCCGTGGAAGAATTTGATCAAGCAGCCTTTGATCTGGCAAATTTCTTGCACTATGTGAGCGATCCAAGCAGACAGCAACGCAAAGCGCTCGGAACTTGGGTTATCGGATTTCTGGTGATATTGCTTGTGCTCGCTTACTTTTTGAATCGAGAGTATTGGAAGGACATTCACAACGACAAGCCCGACTAATTACCAAATTGCACCAAGGATTCACTAAGCCATGAGCATTTCCGACAATCGGATACCGATGGTGCTTTATTCGACGGGCACCGACCAGTACAGTCATCGAGTACGTCTCGTTCTTGCTGAGAAAAAAATCTTGGTCAAAGACCATGCTCTCGACAAGGCGACTCTCGATGATGAAGTCATCGAGGACAATCCACCAGATCAGATACCCACTTTGATCGACCGGGATCTATACCTTTTCCACAGCATGGTGATCATGGAGTACCTGGATGAACGCTATCCACATCCTCCACTGTTGCCCGTCTATCCCAGAGCACGGGCCGAATCTCGACTCATGATTCATCGAATTGAAAAGGAATGGTCGGGTCGTGTGGATCTGCTGACAGGAAAGGGAATTCGCAAGTCCCAGAGGGACCGTGCAAGAACCGAATTGCGCGAGAGCATCATTTCATTCGCGCACGGGCTTTCGGAGCAAAGATTTCTGATGAGCAACGACTTCACAATCGTGGACTGTTGCGCAGCTCCCGTTCTCTGGCGATTGGATATGCTTGAAATTACTCTTCCTTCGCGACAGACTCGCAATCTACGGCGTTACATGAATACCGTGTTCTCCCGAGAGTCGTTTCGAATCAGTCTGAGCGAAGAGGAAGAGGAAATGCGGATGTGACCTCGTTTCGTTGGTACTTGGTCGACGCACTGATTCGCTGGTTGCTGGACAACGAGTGCACGCCTCACGTTGTGTTGCAAACCGATTTGCCTGGTGTTGAAGTTCCCGGCGAACATATCAAGAACAACCGTGTTGTGCTAAACGTGTCTCCGCAGGCCGTGCACAACTTTTCGCTCGGACCGAAAGGCATTGAATTCGATGCACGATTCGGTGGAGTTCCGATGCACGTTCGTGCACCTGCAGGAGCCATTGTCGGGGTACACGCCAAAGAAAGCGAAGTTGGATTTGAATTTGAAGCGGAAGAATCTTCTCCCGAGGAGATTTCTGAAATGAAGACACCACCAAGATCTTCAAAGAGTGGAAGGCCCCATCTTCGAATCGTAGAGTGAACGACGCCCCAAAACAGCTTTCAAACTAATCCAAATAGTCGAAGACGGTCACGACTTTTTGAACGCCTCGTATGTAGCGGACTGCTTCTGCCGCCGCCCTGCCTTCGCTTCGAGTAACAATTCCGAGCAGGTAAATAGTCCCTTTGTCTACAACCATGGCTAGTCGGTCATTTGGAGCTTTTTCATCTTCCGCCAACTTAGATCGGGCCAGCATCGACAGCACTGAATCCGATGTCCGGCCTATCACTGTTCGAACTGGTTCGGTTAAAACTTCGTTTTGAACAATCCTTACATTCTCGACCCGATATGCCGCTGTACTAACCAATTGTTTTCGTTCAGACGTTGAAAGTTGTCCGGTAAGTAAAACGATTCTTTGGTAAACCGAAACTCTGATTCTTTCGTCTCGTAGTTGACCTAGTTCTTTGTAGATTTCGTTCTTGACTTTTCGCGTCAGCTCCTTGTCGTCTAGTCGCTCTCCTGGAGAACGAATATCGGATTGTGGCATGGCAGAAACGCAACCGTGCAGCACCAGCAAAACACAGAGCGTTGCGGCGCTAGAAAGAGCTCGAAGATACTGCGGTATAGCTGTCACTGCGGATTGCTCAACAGAGAAGAAGACTGAGATCGGCTTCTATACTGAATTACAGGCGCGGGCACGAGAGAATGTTGCGCGACCGTCCCCCAAATTGGCTGACGAGAAATCACACCGGATTCACGAATAGAGAAAACTCCTGTGTGTCCAAATAAGGAATCACCTCGAGCCAAGACTGGTATGTTTAAGGCTACTCGGTACGCATCCATTCCAAAAGCATAGAGCGGAAACAACTCTCGCGCATCGGTAAACGATCCATGAACTTCCTGAATCAAAGAGTTGGGATAGAGAGTAGCGGGGATGCTTGTAAAGAGCGTGCCGTTCTCGTATTCGACGCGTTGTTCTCTATCACGAAATGTCGGTTCCGCAACTACGATTGGAATATCTCCAGCAAAGTGATACTGCAGTGCTGCAGTAACGGATCCAAATTCTGCGTAGTCCACGAAGGCAACAATGGCATCGATGTCTTCACGTCTTCTTGCCCTGAATTCGACCTCGCCGATTAAGTCTTCTAGCCGCTCGTGTCGACTATTGCTCTGTGCTACTAGAAGAACCTGCGAAACACTCTGGGTAATTTCACTCAAATCACTCAAAAGAGTTTCGTCAGCGATTCTGATTGCAGGTGACAGTGCTTCTTTGAGGGCAACGGATGCACGAGCACACCAAAAGTCTTGACCAATAAACAGCAGAATACGTTCTGCCCTCATATCTTGAAGCTTTCTAGCAATCGCCGAAACATCGTCCTCTACAACCATACTGAGTTGCAGCGAAGAAGAATTGGAAACTGCAGTTTCCGAGACTCTGTTGAGAGCCACAACTGGAACTGCCAATGTGTCTCCTCGGACTAGAGCACGTACTCGGTCTTTGTCTAGCGGACCCACGACAATATCCACTCCGTCGGCAATAACTTGATCGATTAAAAGACTAATGTCGGATTCTTCCGTGTCGTACAACTCAACACTGATGCTTCGATTCCTTCCAACAACCGAAAGGTGTGCTGAAAGAAAACCGTTTCGAATTGCTCTCGCCGCGCTTGACAGTGAGCCTGCTTGAGGGAGCAAGAGTGCCAGGCGTTTTGGCTTCTCGTACTCAGTTATGTCGATTTGGAGGGGCGGATAGAGTGCAGCTAAGTGATTGGCATGCCCAAACTTCCACTGCTCGAATCGTTCGTATTGCTGTGTTGGTGTAATGGAACTCCCAATCAGTTGCGCGAGTTCCCACCAATCCTCGGCGCTAGATGTATGTTGAGGTTGGTCGTCTTGTCCACGATACATGCACCAGCTCGTAAGAACGTCCCATATCTTTCTTGACCAAGCTAGGCTGTCGGCGGCTCCTATGGGAGAAAATTTCGACAGGTCATCGACTGTGTTCTCACAGTCTTGTAGTACCCAATGCATGTGACCGAGAATCAGCGCTTTGATTCCGGACTCTGAATAATTCGAAGGCACGAGTCCCCCGGCAAGCAGCAACCCGACACTTGGATTGTCGGAAAATTCCTTTAAAGCGCGAAGCGCTAGTGAGTCAAAACTCGTGGTCGGTGAGTTTGTATTTGTTTGTAACGCATCTATCCATGACTCAAGATAATTTTTCGCCAGCGTGAATTGACCAAGTTCATTGAAAGTATCGAGGTTGTTGACGGTATCTGCTAGCCAGTGAGACCAAACGCTTTCGTCACTCGCTCGAGTTTGCTCTGAGTCCGTTCCGTTTAGCAAAGTATCTCCAATCGGAGCTTGATGTGATGTACTCTGACATCCGCTCCCCATACCTATAAGTACGACACAAATGCACAGAAAAGAAAATGCCAGTGGTCGGCTATACGTAGTTGCAGTACACATCGGAAACGTTGAGGATTTATCGGTTCGAGCGGTTCGCATTCTTCAGACGGTAGATCGAATCGCCTGCGAAAGTGTTGCGCATACCAAGATACTACTGGATAAGCTCGGCATTCCTTTCAATAGATCAATGCTCATTGTTCTCAACGATATAAACGAAAGCAAACAGAGCAAGCAGATCTTGGATCTTGTCAGTCAAGGCTCTGACGTTGCGATTGTCACGGATTCTGGAACGCCATTAATTTCCGACCCAGGTTTCACTGTGATAAGACGCGCATTTAAGCGAGGCCAAACAATAGTGCCGATTCCAGGTCCGAGTTCGTTAACCACAATCGCATCGGTTTGTCCGATTCCGCTGAACACGTTTCAGTTCATTGGATTCGTTCGGCCAAGCGGCCTGGAAAAAAGAAAACATCTCATGTCGATTGCTGAATCCACGGTTTCATCGATCTTCTTCGAGACGGCGAAAAGAATCCAATCCACTTTATCGACTCTGATCGAGCTAGGATTCGGCGAACGAGAATTGTTTCTCGGCAGGGAACTCACCAAGATTCACGAGGAGCTGCTGCACGGCTCGGTAGATGAGCTCTATTCCCAATTGAACTCGCGCACCACACAACTTGGAGAATTTGTTGGAGTTCTAGCCAAGAATGAAACCGTAAGTGCGAGGCTGGACTCGGACGGGTTGATTCGAGAATTGCTTCCACATGTCAAGGCTTCGAAGGTCGCTGCCATAGTTTCAAGACTCACGCCAATGAAGCGAGAAGATGCCTACTCACGAACTGTCGAACTGCAGGAACTACTGGATCGCACAAAGAAAGTTGATTGAGCAATGCCCATCTTCAGAGCCGTATTCGACTTGAGTGGTGTCGCAACACCATTGATTGCAGATTTACTTAAAACAAATAGGAGGGAACAATGTCTTACTTAAGGATAAAAATTTCCTAGTATTAATTGGGAGACGGCTAGGCGATCGCCGGACCCTGCGTGGTTCGGAGGAAAGTCCGGGCTCCATAGGACAGAGCGCCAGGTAACACCTGGGGAGTGCGAACTCACGGAAAGTGCAACAGAAAATACACCGCTGCACGTTCACTAGTAGTAGCAGTAAGGGTGAAATGGTGCGGTAAGAGCGCACCGCGAGTTCTGGCAACAGAATCGGCTAGGTAAACCCCGCTCGGAGCAAGACCAAATAGGAATTGAATCACGTGGTCCGCGTGCAATTCGGGTAGGTTGCTTGAGACTCATGGCGACATGCGTCCCAGATGAATGGTCGCCCTCGACAGAACCCGGCTTACCGGCCGTCTCCTATTTGTGCGTCTTGAACGCCGTTCATCAACAACCACGATCAGGGCCGTAGCTCGAAATATAAGTGATGGTGCAAACGGCATCCAGGATTGAAATGAGCTTTGCAGTGAGGACACTGATCTTTGCCATCCAAGTAGGTGTCAATGGATAGTCGTGTACCGCAGCTTCCGCAAATAATTGCTTTTTTCTTCCCTTCCGAAAATTGCCACATGACGGACTCGTGGTCAGTCAACTCTTCATGGCAAAAATAGCAAGAAAACCAATCTCCACAACACTTGAACCGAATGCCAACTATGTCAAGGGGACCGTGGTAATGGACGCATCGAGTCTGAGCATCTATGCCTCTTCCATTGACGGTAACACCCCCAATACAAACCTGATTTTGTTGGGATGTTGTTTTCCGATCTTCCACTCGCCAGCTCACATTCCTGTATTCGAATTCAAACTTATTGCCATCTATTCCTCAATCATTTCAACACACGGTCATTCCACGAGACCGATTTAGCAATCTTGCATAGGAACGTATTTTCATAAATAGATCACGTTTAACTACAGTTGCGGGAGCGCTGACTTTCCCACGGTGTCTAAAGATGTGCCTTGTCAATTCGAAAAGTGCACGAGACTCTTTCGAAGACATTCGATTTTGTATCAAATAAACAGATAGAAACTAGATCTGGTGCAGAAAGCACTCCACCGTCATCAAGCCATGAAATTGATTCGCACTCGTACTGTGATTCTTGCGGTTTCGGTCGCTGTCTTGGCACTGGTCGCGCTGTTTTCCTTCTTTCTCTTCAATCAACAGCACTTTCAATCGCAATCGGAAAACGAGTCTGTGCAAGAGATTCAAACTGAGGTTGGAGCCAGTGGGTCAACTGCTGCTAGCAATCCTCAGAATTCACGTGCTGACACGAACACGCACGAGGCATGGAGCGAAACCAATGTTGAAGACGTACAAGCGTCACTGGTTCCAAAATACAAGGAAGAAGTCGAAGGCGCATCGTTGGTTGAGCTAGCACAAGACATGCAGCTGTGGCGGCAAGATGACCAATTGCGAATTTCGGTACCGCAGACTCAAGAACAGTTTCTTGTAACTATTGCAGAAGTCATTACCACGCTCGGCAACAACCGTTCCTACAAAGGCAAGATTGTGGACGGAGAGAGCTCATACTCGTTCTTGATTACGGTTGGGGAACGGAACGTTTTCGCTAACTTCACAACCTCTGAAGGGAGCTTTGAACTGGTCGGCAATAACCAATACGCGTGGCTTATGCCGACTGAGAACATGGACCAGCACGTCGACTACACAAAGGACGACTTTTTCATACCGGAAATTGAGCATGGATCTCTCTAAGCGGACACAAGTACTCGGCGCAATTGCGCTGATCGCAGTTGCAGCGTTGTCTCTCAGTGCGAACGACGAAAGAGCGTTTTTCGAATGTCCGTGCACTTTGGAATTCGATGGAGAGGAGTCCTTTAGCTTGACCGCCGGATTCCGCAATTATTCCAATATCGATCTCAAGAACATGAAGGTTCAAGTGCTGTTACAAAGTGACCGCTGGTTCTATAGCTACAGCAGGGTCCTAGCCACAATTGAGATTGATCAAACCCTGCCAAAGGGAGGCGTACTCGTCGAAGGTACGTTTGATCAGTCCACGAAACACCAGGTTTCTCTGGATGACGACTACTACGTGCTGTTGCGGCTTGAAGACAGAGGCCAAAACTGGGACGACTCGATTTACATGAAGGAAAAAATAAATCCTTCCAACGAATTCACGATTCACTTTCTCGATTTTCTAGCGGACTCCGACGACGATGGTGTGAGCGATCTAAATGAAGAATTGGAAGGTACCGATCCCGACAATCCTTTCTCGGTTCCACCCGACACAGTTATTGATGTGGTCGCGTTGTATGGCAAGAACTTTGCAAAGGAATTTGACGGGGATGCGACCACCCGTATACAGCACGTCTTTGAACTTGCAAACCAATATCTGGACGACAGCGATCTTCCCATGCAATGGCGGATCGTCGGTACCGTGGAAGTCGAAATGGACGACCAGACAACTAGGCTCGAGAATTTCGAAGATCTTTTCTTCGAAGGTGAACGACACGGATCGGATTTGGCCGTCTTGTTTGGACCATTTCCCGAAAAAGGCGGATACTGTGGCTTCGCTGGAATCTACGGCTGGGGCCGTCGCGGCGAATTGTCCCAAGTCAGTCTTGCCTATGCATTGGCAACGGTGGTGGGATCTTGTGGAGCTCGTACATTAGCTCATGAATTGGGACACCTGATGGGTTTGCACCACTCCGTATGGCAGCACTCCACGGGAGCATGGAGATGGTCCCGCGGACACTCAGTAACTGGTGATTTCTATACCTTGATGTCATACGGCGGCCAGGGAGGGTCCGCTCAGCATGTTTTCTCAGACCCCGACGCGGAATGCGGGACTCAGGACTCACCATGTGGCGACCCTCATGACATGGACACGGCGGCGGATGCGGTGGCAACGCTGAACGCAGTTCGTTTTCAATACGCTCGAGCACGCGATTCATTTGAAGACAGCGATGGAGATGGCTTTGTCGATCCGGTGGATGACTTTTCGAACGATTCATCAGAGTGGGTAGATACCGATGGCGATGGAGTGGGAAACAACGCTGATGAAGATGACGACGACGACGGCTATTTGGATATCGAAGACGCATTTCCCTTGGATTCATCGGAATATCTTGATAGTGACGATGATGGTATCGGAGACTTGACAGACGTCTTTCCCAATGACCCGACTGAATGGGAGGATTCCGACGGCGACGGTGTAGGAGACAACTCCGACGACTTTCCGTTGGATTCGAGTGAATGGGCCGATACCGATGGCGACGGAAGGGGAGATCAAACCGACTTATTCCCGGAAGATTCCACCGAATGGGCGGATAACGATGGAGACGGCATTGGGGACAATGCAGACAAGGATGACGATGGCGATTCAGTTCGCGACGTCGAAGATGCATATCCGTTTGATGAAAGCTTGACGGAATTCTTCTCCTACAAGTTCGTACTAGAGTCCGCAGGTGATAGTGCGACCAACGCCGTTGGATTTCGAATTTCGGAAGACGACTTCGCCGACACTCACCTTGTGATCGGAGTACCTCAATTGTCGAACGGTGGTATTAACACCGGAGGTGCCTATCTGTTGGCGCTAAACGAACTAGAGGAATTAGATCGCGCCGATGGAGCTACAGATCACGTTGTCAGCCTATCAAGCGTCGTTGATTCATCAATGTCATGGAAATTCATTGGAACCGAAGATCTAGGCGCAGCAGGAGATTCCGTAAAGGTAGGTGATATTGACGGCGACGACAGCCCCGACGTGGTAATTGCTGTCTCCAAAGCGAACCACGGTGGAACCAGATCGGGTTCGTTGTACATCATTCCATTTGCACAGCTGGACGAGATTGACGACGACGACGATCGAGTCGTTTCACTGAGTATGTCTGACATTGGAGACTTCGGATTGCGACTCGATGGGGCAGGACTTCAAGAGCTGGGGTCAGACAACCAAATCGTTGTTGGCGATGTCGATTCCGATGGCTACGACGATCTTCTTGTTGGCACCCACCATCAAATCTTGGATGACGACGAGGAAATGCGCGCTGTGGCTTACTTCATTCCTGGAAGCAGGCTCGGCTCCATGGATGCTTCTGATGGTGAGCAAGATCGGATCATCGATATTTTTGGAGCGCTGGGACCAAACGACTCACGACTGTTTATTTCAACGGATGGTTCCCGTGAAAATCGGGCAAGCGTCGACCTGAGCACCAACAACGATGGTGACAATCAATTGGATTTGCTGATTGGTGCGACGTCATTTGGGGATGAATCCGAAGGTTCGGTGTTTGTACTTTCGGGGTCTCGCTTGTTGGAAGCCGACAATGCCGATGGTCAACAGGATGGACGCATTGATCTAGCAAATGTCGCAGCTCAACAAGAATCGTGGCATATCACGGGATCTAGGTATTCTTCGTTGGGCGGGTTTGTTGCAACTGTAAATGACTTTTCTGGAGATGGCAAATCCGACTACGGGCTATCGGGATGGTCGTCTCTTTCTGTTGTGGGATCTCAAGATCTCGAAACCCTCGATTCAAACGATGGAAATTTGGATGGCAATATTTCGTTGACTGACGGCCTTGATACAGGAAATTCTTTTGGCGTACGCAACATAAATCCCGTTGGTCCAGTGGCGAGCAACGGCGAAACCTTTGTTTCGTCTTCTGGTACTGCTTACCCGATATTCGGTGTGTTTCAGCTAAATTCCGGCACTTTGCAAGTTCTCGCTAGTAACGCCGTCGGAGGTCAGGGTTCAAGTTACCCTGCCAGCGAGGAATTCAGATCAAATGCACAACTGATCCTCCCTCACAGACCGCTCTTGTGGCTTGGGAGCAATGTGGAGTTCCTATCGACAATCGATGGCGATGAGTTCGAAGACATGCTACTCACGGCTCCTGGAGACGATAGGGACGAGAGCGCCGACAGCGCTGTGTACCTGGTCTCTTCGCGTGACCTCGCCGCCCTTGAGCAACGCGATCGGCACACCGTCAACCTCATGCGAATTGATGAAATGTGGGGTGATCACGACAAAGACGGAGTGAAAAACTTCTCCGATGCGGATGACGACAACGACTACTTCCACGATTTTGAAGATGCCTTTCACTTAGACGATTCAGAGTGGGAGGACTCGGATCGCGACGGATTTGGCGACAACATTGACGCTTTTCCGAGTAAATCATGGGAATACATCGATACGGATGCAGATGGACTTGGTGATTCCTTGGAAGATGATGACGACGACAACGATGGCATCCGCGATGCAGATGATGAGTATCCATTGGACACGGACAATGACGGCATAGACAACGCCGTGGATACGGACGACGATAACGATGGCGTTCTCGACGACGACGATGCATTTCCCCTCGATTCGGATGAGACATCGGATTCAGACCTTGATGGACTCGGTGACAATGCTGACACGGATGCAGACAACGACGGCATTGAAGACGATCTCGATGCTTTTCCACTTGATCCCTTGGAAACTACAGATTCCGATGCCGACGGCGTTGGCGACAACAGTGATGCCTTTCCGAACAATTCTGATGAATGGGCTGATACTGACGGCGACGGTACGGGCAACAATGCAGACACAGACGATGATGGAGATGGTGTCTTGGATGTTGACGATCAGTTCCCACTGGATCCGGCCAGATCCCTGGACTCCGACAACGATGGAGTTGCGGACGAGGAGGATGCCTTTCCAAACGATTCGAGCGAGTGGAGCGATCTCGACGAAGACGGAATTGGAGACAATTTCGATCCTGATGTTGACGGCGACGGAGCGATAAACGAGGAGGACGAGTTTCCTTTGGATGGAACTCGATTCGACCTGCGTTCAGTGAGGTTTGTTGCTTGGAACGTACTAGCGGAAATAGGTGCCCAGGCGGGAACTTCGGGTGACTCCGACGGCGATAGTTGGCACGACTTACTGCTGTCTGGTCAAACTGCTGACGAAAGGCACGACATCTATCTCATTTCTAGCGCGTCGTTGGTTTCAGCTGACGCAATTGATGGCGTGCGCGACGGAATCATCAATGCCAGATTTGTCACTGACTTTGTTAACTCGTGGAAGATTGAGGTTCCTGAAGAGGACGATGGAGGAATAGTTCAGCTGCATCGAGTGGGAGCGATTACCGACGAATTTAGAGATTCGTTTCTGGTGTCGACTTCAGCAGGAATTTACACCGATGCTTATGTGATCGCTCCGGCCGACATTGAAGCCCTGGATGAAGAAGACAACAATGCCAATAGCGAGATCAACCTTCAAGATCTTATAGCGTACGAGAATACTTGGAGACTTGTCGGGGGCTGGGCTCACAGTTTGGGAAGCTCGACAACTTTTATCGCCGATGTTGACGGCGACGAAAAACCGGACATTTGCATTGGGGCACCTGGAGCTGGCGCTGGAGGACGTCCAGGAAGCGTATTCATAGCTTCCTCTAGTGCATTGCAGTCGATTGACGCTTTGGATGGCTCAGACGGACTAATTCGGCTCACGAATGCAGTGAACAACTACTCCACTTTGGACGAGAAGGATCGAGTGTGGAGTTTCACAGGTGAGAACGCAAGGGATCAGGCGGGGTCCGCAGTGGCCACCGGAGACTTTGATCATGATGGTCTTTCGGACATTGTGATCGGTGCACCCAGTCACGATTCCAACGACAGGGATGATGGTGCGATCTACTTGGTAGGTAGCAGCGACTGGACAAACACAGACGAAGCGGACGGTCGCACAGACCGCCAAATCGACTTGAAATTTGCAGCCACGCAGCCAAGTTCGTGGAAATTTATTGGAGATGGACCAAGAATTCAGTTGGGAACCAGTGTTGCGGTAGCGGATTTGAACCAAGACAGAATTGAGGAATTGATCGTAATTCAACCGGGATCGGTCGACGTGATTGATGAGACTGACTTCGCCTCTCTGGACGAAGCCGATGGAATTGCAGATGGGATCATCGTGGTTCGCGACTTATCCGCTACGGAGAATTCTTGGCGCTTTAGTTGTCCGACAAACTGGAACAGCTGTAGCGTTGCCGTCGTCGACGGACCGTCATCCGCAAGCGGTCGCTCCATCATCATAGGCAAAATAGGCGGTTCGACAGAGGCCACAATTGCCTACTTAATCTCTCGAGATGACTTCGAAAGCTTGGACGAATCGGATGGTACGGTGGATCGGCTACTTGATTTGTCAAATGCCCACGAGCTTCCTCATTCTTTCAAGTTTGAGAGTAGCGAGTTCGAGCGTTCATCCGTAGTTACTGATTTCGTCGACGCGGGTGACGTTGATGGCGACCGTAGATCGGACTTGCTTCTCACGATTCGCGATAGCAATTGGAATTCATCGGTTGCGACGGTTACATTTGTCATTTCTTCGGCCGAACTCGACTATATGGATGGAATGGACGGGAAGTCTGATGGTGCAATATCACTCGAACGCATGACATCTCGCATACGCAGAATTATTGAGCTTGAGGAATGACAATTCCCGCTGACTTGATCGATTTATAGCTTAGAACCGATCTATTCTGGAATTTCGACCCGAAACATAGACAACGGCGGCTCAAATATCGTTGCCGGCACCCCAGAAATTCGTTTTATGTGTGCAACCCATTGGCGTCGGTTTACGTGTCACAAATTGTTGCTACTGCAATAGTTGTACAAAACTCAATCATTGAGTAATATTTGACTATCGGCGTGTGGATTCACGGAATGATGAAGGCGCCGATTCACTGAAGACGTGAAATCGATTGAATGGAGGCAACGTGCGAATTTCACGTATAGCTCTCTTCGCCCATTCGCTTTTCTGCGATGCGGATGAGCTATGCCGGTAACCCATACCCCTGTTCTCGTCGAAGAGACCGTAGAAGCGCTAGTGGTCAAGCCTAATGGCACCTTTTTCGACGCCACCTTCGGTGGTGGCGGCCACACGCGGTGCCTGCTGGACAAACTAGACGCAAAGGCCCAGTTGCTGGTGGCAGATCGTGACCCTTCAGCAATTGAGGGGGCGAAATCCCTCGCGCTCGAGGACGAACGCGTGAAAGTCGTCCATGGCCGCTTTAGCGATGCAAAGAAATTGGCGCACGAGAACGAATTTCAAGTGTTCGATGGAATATTGATGGATCTTGGCTTGTCGTCCACTCAGTTGGATGAGGCGGAGCGAGGATTTAGTTTCTTGCGCGACGGTCCACTCGACATGCGCATGGATCCCACAGCCGGATTTACAGCTTCCGAGTGGTTGAACAGGGTCTCTGTTGGCGAACTTACAACTGTATTCAAGCGTTACGGTGAGGAACGAAATTCAAGGCCGATAGCACAAGCCATAGTGGCTGCTCGACCCTTGGAAACCACATTTCAGTTGGTTGATGTCATAAGTCGAGCTTCAAGAAAAGTCGATAGCAGAAAGCACGTTGCCACTCGTGTATTCCAAGCCATACGCATTCATATAAACGATGAAATTAATGAGTTGAGAAAAGGGCTCAGACAGGTATTCGATCTGCTTGGGGTCAATGCACGTCTAGCGGTGATTTCGTTCCACAGTTTTGAGCACCAAGTAGTACGGCGTCAGTTCTCTGAATGGTCGAAAGACCCCATTCCCCGCAGAGCACCTGTTCGTGGAAAACACACGGGACCATTCAAGGTTGTAGTCCGGGAAAGACGTCCCTCTCGAGCAGAGATCGAAAGCAACATACGAGCTCGATCGGCGAAATTGCAGGTGGTGGAACGTGTTCGCTGAGAAATCTCCCAAGGTTCATGCTCCTCGCTGGATTCCATCACCGATGTGGTGGTTTCTTTGGGTGTTTCTCGTCGTCGCTGTACTCGCAACGGGCTTTCAAACGCTAGAGCAAGTTCGCTCATGGCACGTGAAATACAACCAAGTTCTTGAATTGAGAGCTCAACAGGAAGAATTGCTTTCAGAACATACTCGTCTTCAGATCGAACGAGGCAGTGAGAATTCGTTCGATCGAGTGGTAAATGTCGCTCGCGAAGACATGGGAATGAAATTCCCAGAAAACGTAGTAACTGTTGAAGTTGGCGACTCGGAATGATGAGTAAACGACTTCGATTCGCAGTCATCGCCTTTCTTTGCGTTGCGTTGGCAATGTTGGCTCGTATGTTCATTCTTGCCACCTACGACAGAGATTTCCTGCAGGAGCAAGGGGATAGGGTGGCGCAACGTGCAGAGTCGGTGCCGACTACACGCGGAATCATCTACGACCGGGCGGGACAGCCACTTGCCATAAGTACCCCCGTTCAGACCATTTGGACTGATCCTGGAATCGACACCATTCCAACTAAATCCCACGAAGCGCTTGCTCAAGCGCTCCAGATCTCTCAGGAACAGCTTAGCAACACACTTTGGGAAGCGAAAGACAGGCGCTTTGTATATCTGCGGAAACGCGTGTCGCACGAAGTCGCGGAGGCTGTGGGTCAACTTGGAATCTCCGGCGTCAGATTCTCAACTGAATTTAGACGTTACTATCCGGCTGGCGAGGTTGCTGCGCATGTAGTAGGACTCACCAAAAACGATGGGAAAGGTGCTGAAGGCCTCGAACTTTCTCTTGATAGTGAACTCACCGGTGCGTCGGGGCAGCGACGCGTACTCCGTGCAAGAGATGGTCGCCGCCTTCGAGACATAGGACTCGAAGACGCCCCCGAATTTGGCGAGGATGTCACGACGACAATTGATTTGGGGCTTCAATACTTGGCCTTCCGTCAATTGCGCCAGACAGTATCGGAACACAACGCAAAATCCGCAACTCTGGTTCTAATCGATGTTCTGAGTGGTGAAATTCTCTCCCTCGCAAGCTATCCGTCGTACAACCCCAATGACGGCGGCGACCGGGCGTTCAGTCGCATGCGAAATCGGGCAGTGACCGATACCTATGAGCCTGGCTCCACGATCAAAGTGTTTGCAATTCTGGCTGCGCTCGAGAGTGGCAAGTACTTTCCCGAAACGGAAATCGACACTTCTCCTGGATATTTTGGAGTCGGGCGGCACCTAGTAGAAGATCCCCGAAATTACGGCACACTCACGCTCCAAGGTGTGCTTGTCAAGTCGAGCCAGGTTGGAATATCAAAGATCGCACTAAACCTTGACCCGTACGCAGTATTCAGCGCGTTGAACCGGGCGGGTCTTGCGGACGAGCCGCAATCTGGATTGCCCTATGAAGCAACAGGGCATGTAAACACTGATGACCTGAAGCGCGAAATTGGCCGAGCGACGATGGCATATGGCTATGGACTACGGGTTACCCCGTTGCAACTGGCGGTCGGATATTTGACGATCGCAACGGGTGGCATACGACGCTCTATTTCCATCGTACGAGACCCCGCCGTGGCGAAATTGCCGGACCAGCGTGTCTTTGAACGAGAACACACCAAGGCCTTGATCGAAATGCTGGAAGGAGTGGTTTCGCCAATCGGTACCGCGCCGAAAGCAAATCTAGAAGGATTCTCCGTGGCGGGCAAGACGGGAACCGTTAGAAAGATTTCGGATGGCTCGTATGACGAGAGCAAGCATATCGCTTGGTTCGTTGGAATCGCACCGTCGACAAGCCCAAGAATCGTCTGTGTCGTTGTGGTCGACGAACCTCAAGGCGACACGGTATCGGGCGGCGGTGTAGCGAGTCCGGTATTTGCGGAGGTGGCCCGTCACGCGTTGCAGTTGATGGGGTTGAGTGGAACACCGAAGAGGTTGATTACCGATGGGAATGCAGCTTAGAGAATTGCTGAGCCGGGACGATGTTCCCTCCATCGTTGTTGGGGGAATCTCGAGTGACTCTCGGTCCATTCGACCGGGCGACCTTTTTGTTGCCTATAGAGGCGGGGAGTTTGATGGCCACGACTTCGTGGACGAGGCAGTGAAACGAGGCGCGGTGGCAGTTTGTGCAGAGCGGGCAGAACAAAACGGCTGCAGTATCCCTTGGATCCAAATAAAAGACGTAGAGCGTACCCGTGGATCTCTAGCCGCGAAGTTCTACGGTTATCCAGCTCGTAGCATGCATGTAGCTGGAGTAACGGGAACCAATGGCAAGTCCTCGGTTGCTTATGGTTCCGCTTGTCTGTTGGATAGCACGGCATGTATTGGAACTATTGGTTGGGGTAAACCGCCGGGCTTGTGTCCATCGGCACTAACAACACTGGATCCCATTGCTTTGCAGGCAAATTTTCGTGCGCTGGTGAAGCGTGGAATCGGTCAGGCAGTTATGGAAGTAAGTTCGCACGCGCTAGACCAAGACCGGGTGAATGACATCGCTATTTCGTGTGCAGTTTTTACGAATTTGACTCGTGACCACCTGGACTACCACCAAAGCATGCAGGAATACTCCGACGCAAAGTTCAAACTGTTCGAGAGATCAGAGCTCAAATGCGGGATTGTCAACGTAGATGATCCCCTCGGTCGAAGGATCGCAAGGCACCTGACCCAACAAGACACAAGATGTTTGAAGTACGGGCTGGCAAGCGATGCCGATTTGCGTTGGACGAACGTTGAATACAAGTCCAATGGCATTCGCGGCACTTGGTTGAGTCCGTGGGGTCGGAAAGACTTTTTCATCCCATACGTCGGTGAGATGTACATAGCCAACGCGGCGGCCATGTTGCTAGTTGCCAGCTACTTCGGTATGGATTTTCAAGAAGCTGTCGAGAAGATGGAAACAGCTCCCCAGATTCCAGGTCGGATGGAGTTCTTCTTCGAATCTGGATTGCCGTCGACGGTGCTGGATTACGCACACACGCCCGATGCATTGCGCTCGGCGCTAGAGGCTGTTCGTTCACATACCACAGACCGAATCGTTTGCGTGTTTGGATGTGGTGGAGACCGCGACAAAGGCAAACGACCGGAAATGGCGCGAATAGCGCAGGAACTAGCTGATTTCGTGGTAGTTACTTCCGACAATCCGAGGAATGAACCGCCGATGGACATCATCAGCGACATTTGTGAGGGATTTGAAGAACCCGCCCAGTTCTTCGTCGAACCGGATCGAGCCAAAGCGATCGAGTTCGCAGTGAGTCACGCGCAATCCGGCGATACGGTGCTTGTGGCCGGAAAGGGTCACGAACGCTATCAGGAGGTGGGCAACCTCCGAATGCCTTACAGCGATCGCGCCGCGATACAAAAAGTCATAGGAGTCAGAATCTGATGCTGCTCTGGCTCACCCAGTACCTGTCTGAGTATTACTCCGTTTTCAACGTCTTTGAGTACATCACGTTTCGCACGATCGTCAGCGCTATTACCGCTCTGGTCATTGCACTGATAGTGGGGCCGGTGGTCATTCGTCGGTTCGCTCAAAGCAACATCGGCGAAACAATTCGAGACGACGGACCATCCTCCCACGAATCGAAACGGGGTACCCCGACGATGGGAGGCATGCTCATTGTCGTTTCGATAGTGATCTCAACCTTGCTCTGGGGCGATTTAACCAGCAAGCAAGTTTGGATAGTCGTTGGGGTGATTCTTGGATTTGGTCTCATCGGTTTTGCCGATGACTACAAGAAACTTCGCCATGGAAAGGGAACGTCCATCAAATGGAAGTACTTCTCCCAATCCGCAGTTGGACTAACCGCAGCGATCGTCATGTTTACCACAGCGACGACACCGGCTGAAACGGAACTAATCATCCCATTGTTCAAGCAAGTTGCGATTCCCTTGGGGTTTGGGTTCATTTTTCTCACCTACCTCATGATCGTTGGCATGAGCAATTCGGTGAATTTCACGGACGGTCTCGATGGACTGGCGATCATGCCCACCGTCATGGTGGGAGCTGCTTTGGGGCTGATTGCCTATCTGGTGGGACATATCGAATTCGCCGATTACTTGCAGATTCCCTACATTCCGGGCATGGGAGAAGTTGCGATCATCTGTGGTTGCATTGTCGGTGCTGGCTTGGGTTTCCTTTGGTACAACACCTATCCAGCCCAGATGTTCATGGGGGACGTGGGCGCATTGTCCCTTGGAGCCGCGCTAGGAACGATTGGCGTTCTGGTTCGACACGAGATTGTGCTTTTGATCATGGGCGGAATTTTTGTGTTGGAGACCGCGTCGGTGATCGTGCAGGTCCTGAGCTACAAACTCACTGGGCGCCGAGTGTTTCAAATGGCGCCCCTTCACCACCACTTTGAACTCAAAGAGTGGCCCGAACCTCGAATTGTCGTGCGATTCTGGATTATTGCCTTCATGCTGGTTCTGGTCGGACTGTCGATGTTGAAACTGCGATGAACATATCCCCAACAATGGTTGTTGGTCTCGGTGATACCGGGGTTTCCGTAATCAGGCACCTGAGATTGAAGGATCGTGCGGTGGCTGTTTGCGACTCTCGTCTGGGCAAACGCACCAGGGAGATTCCGCACTTATTGAAGGTTCGGAGAGACTACCCCGATGTCTCTGTGATTCCGCCCCGCCAATTTGCGCGAGCGGTTGCAAGGTCCAAGAGAGTCGTTGCAAGTCCGGGAATAGCTATCGACGACACGTTGCTCAAGTTTGCAACCATCGAACGAGTTCCTATCGTTGGTGACATCGACCTTTTCATGGAAGAAGTCGATGTACCGGTCGTCGGAATTACGGGAACAAACGGAAAGAGCACCACCGCAATGCTGGTTGGCGCGATGTTGCAAGACCGTGAGTTCAAAGTTTGCGGAAACATTGGTCTACCGGTACTTGACGCACTGGATTCAGGAGCGAAAGGATTCGTTGTCGAGCTATCGAGTTTTCAGCTTGAACGACTTCAAAATGCAAGATTTGACGTTGCGGCGATCACCAACATTGCAGAGGATCATCTTGATCGACACAAATCGTTAGATGAGTACGTCTCCAGCAAACGTCGGGTGTACGACAACTGCAAATTCGCCGTTTTCAATGGTTTGGACAACAACACAAGACCCGAGAGCGCTACAGCTTCCATAGCAATCAACGGAAGTTCAGACTGGTGCGTAGAGCCCGACGGCGTTGTTGTTAACGGCTCGCATATTTCGGCGGAACAAATTGCGCTACAAGGACGCCACAACTACTTCAACTTAGTGATGGCAGCCGCAATCGCATCACGATTCGGAGCAACCGATGAAGTGATTCGTGAAGTAGCTTCCACGTTCACTGGATTGCAACATCGGACTCAGTTTGTTGCTCAGGTAAATGGAGCAGATTATTTCAACGACTCCAAGGCTACCAACGTTGCTGCTTCGATTGCATCCATCTCCAGCATGTCTGCTGACTCCAGCAAACTGATTCTTATTGCAGGAGGCGATGGCAAGAGTGTGGATTTTCAGCAATTGGGTGCGACTATCGACAAATGTGTCTCGCATCTCGTGCTCATTGGCCAGGATGCTGAAGCCATTGCAAATTGCACAAAGCTCGTGAGCTGCTCGTTTGCATCGAGTATGGACGAAGCGGTGCGCATCGCTCAAGATCATGCAAGTGCGGGAGATCGAGTATTGCTGTCTCCTGCTTGCGCTAGTTTCGATATGTTTCGAAATTTTGAGCACAGAGGAGATGCATTTGCCAAGGCAGTGGTGGAGCTTCAGTCGTGATCGCTCGCATCGACACAACGTCGGCATGCGTTTGGATGCTGTTGATGGCCTTGGGACTCATTGCGGTATCCAGCGCGACATTGCATTTGGCCAACACCCAACTCAATCCCTACGTGCTCAAGCACGTCTTTTTCATGATTGTGGCGGTGGCGGTCTTCATTGCAATGCTTCAGATACCGCTGTCTGTCGTGAATCGGTTTCACAAGATCTTTTTTCTACTGATCTTGTTGTTGTCCATTCTGGTCCTCATACCCTGGATCGGACTTGAAGCGGGCGGAGGAAGACGATGGATTGATCTGAAGTTCGCCACATTGCAAGTGTCAGAATTTGCACGACTGCTGATTCCGCTGTTCGTGGCGGGACACATTGCTGCCAACAAAGATGCTTTGACTACTCGCACCGGAGCGGTGATCAAGCTCGTCTTTCTCGTTGGGATCGTGCTCGGACTGATCTTCTTGCAGCCTGATTTTGGCTCCGTCGTACTAATCGGACTGGTCACGATCGGAATGCTTTTTCTTGCGGGTGCCCGAATGAGGGACTTGATCCTGATCGGAATTCTTGCTTTGCCAGCTTTTGGTTATTTCCTCTATGAACGTCGTAATCGTCTTGCTGCGTATTTGGATACCTGGTCACATGCATCCGATGAGGGATATCAGCTATCTCAGTCTCTCATTGCCTTCGGACGAGGCGAATTCACAGGTCAGGGACTTGGTGATGGAGTTCAAAAGGTTCTCTACCTGCCTACGCCTCACAACGACTTCATTTTTGCCGTGATCGTCGAAGAAGTTGGATTTGTGGGAGGGGCATTCATCCTGGCAGTCCTTCTCGGATTGGTATTTCGATGCATTTGGATCGGAAAGAAAGCTTTGGAATCCGAGCATCACTTTGCCGGATATGTGTGCTACGGAGCAGGACTGATGCTCGGGCTGCAGTCCTTCATTCACATCGGCGTGGCGATGGGGGCATTGCCCACCAAAGGCTTGACTCTGCCGTTTCTGAGTTACGGCGGAAACAGTCTCATCGTTTCGAGTGCTCTGGTCGCATTGGTCTGTCGTGCTCACCTGGAAATTACAAAACCCAAGGTGCCCAATGTCTGACTCATTCGTTGTAGGAACTGCCGACTTTGTGCCGCAAATGCCTCCCATGCGCAGGGTCAAGTTTGTACACCTCATCGGAATTGGCGGGGCTGGTATGTGCGGCATCGCCGAGGTTCTGAAACATCAGGGCTTCATAGTCAGTGGTTCCGACTTGGTTTCGTCGAGTGTTACGGATCGCCTCAAGCGACTGGGGATTAACGTTCAGATCGGTCACAGAGCAAGCCAGGTTTGCGATGCGGATGTTGTTGTTGTTTCGACCGCGATCAGCGAAGACAACGTGGAGGTAGTCGAGGCTCATCGACAACGTATTCCTGTTGTATCCAGAGCAGAAATGTTGGGTGAACTCATGCGCAATCGGTACGGCATTGCCGTAGCCGGCTCCCACGGAAAAACAACGGCGACCAGTCTCATTGCGAGCATTTTTCAGGTCGCGCGACTGGATCCAACCTACGTGATTGGAGGGCTGCTAAAGAGCGAAAGGAGCAATGCACGTTTGGGGCAAAGTCGCTATTTCGTTGCCGAAGCCGATGAAAGCGACGCTTCGTTCTTGTACCTGAATCCGATGGCCGCGGTCGTAACCAACATCGATCGGGATCACTTGGGAACCTACTCACACAAATTCGAGAATTTGCTGGATGCTTTCAAGGAGTTTGTTCAGAGATTGCCGATTGACGGGCTTGTCGTCGCTTGCATAGATGATCAAGGGATTCGATCAATCATCGACGATCTTGGTCGACCGATCTTGACTTACGGATTAGCCGCCGAGGCCGACTACCGCGCAGAGAACATTACACATAAAGGACCTACTTGCAGCTTCCGCGTACAGCGTCCAAATGGACTTGGTTCACTGGACGTTGAAATCCAATTGCCCGGAGTGGAAAACGTCCGGAATGTCCTTGCCGCTATTGCGATTGCATCGGACGAAGGCATCGCTGACGATCTCATTGTTCGAGGTCTACGAGACTTTGGTGGCATCGACCGGCGGTTTGAAATCCACGCAGTGGAGATCGATGGTTGTCGCTCAACTCTTATTGACGACTACGGGCACCACCCAACCGAAGTCTTGCATGTCATCGAGACGGTGAGAGACATCTATCCAAATCGTCGGCTAGTGATGGTTTATCAACCGCATCGCTATACCAGAACCAGAGACCTATTGCACGAGTTTGTGGAAGTCCTGGTGATGGTCGATTCACTTGTTTTGGTCGACACATACGCAGCCAGCGAAGATCCCATTCCAGGAGCTCATGGCTCGGACTTGGCAAGAGAAGTTGAATCAACCGGAAAGGTACCCATAGCGTTTGCGAGTACAGCTGCAGATGCGACAAAGATTGTTAGGGGCCTGATTGAGCAGGACGATGTCTTGGCGATTCAAGGTGCTGGAAATATCGATTTGGTTTCAGAAGAGTTCAAGGAGACGACGGCATGTCTGCAATAGGTCGATTCTTGGCAGGATTGCTGATCGGTATTGCACTACCTCTAAGTGTCGCTCTGCTGTGGACAAAAGTGAGCGGAATCGATCCGATAGTTGTTGTGCACGGGGACATGACTCAAGAGCAGGAAGCGATCATCAGTTCGAGAGTTGAAGACTTGATCGACGAATTGGGGGTTGGGCTATCTCCCAACCATGTCGAAAGCGAAGTGGGAAGAATTAGTTGGGTTGAGGAAGCAGATGTCTGGCGCACCTTGACCAACAGATTGCACATCGAGATTTCGAGCAAAACGGTTGAAATTGCAACCAAAAACTCGAAAGAATCTCAAATGGATCCTGCAATCGCTCATGAAAAGGCGGATATCAACACCGACTTGGAATTGGATGCATCGACGATAGTGCGCATTGGAGACAGAGTGCGTGAACAAGGCGATGTGTTAGAAAATGCAATTCGTACGAGCGAAGGATTGAAAATCGTATTAGAATCTGGTACAAGCGTCTTGTTAGGCAACCGTGATCTGCACGAACGACTGGATCGCTTCCTGGCTGTGTACCGTGAATTGGAAGCGGAAACGGATTTGTCTCGTGTGGTCGCAGACGCTCGATACGACCAAGGAGTTGCTGTGGTCGTGATGGGCGAGGGGGACGACTCTACATTTGACAATGATGGCGAAATCGCATCCGGTCCGTTAGTTATTACTCATGAGTGACAAAAGTGGCCAATAACGGAACAGTATTAGTCGGATTGGACGTTGGCACGACCAAGGTTGCCGTGTGCATTGGTGAATCCAATGGTGATGGTGCGGTTGAAGTAACCGGAATCGGCACTCATACGTCGACAGGGGTCCGACAGGGAATGATCGTCAATATCGATGCAACCGTCGAGGCGATCAAGTCGGCCTTGAGCCAGGCTCAGACCATGGCCGGAAAGAGCGTTTCATCGGCCTATGTGTCAATTGGGGGCGAACACGTAAAAGGTGTGAATTCTCAAGGAAATGTGGCGATTCGAACCGGGGAGGTGGGAACGGAAGAGCTCGATTTGGCTCTTGAATCTGCCCGGGCCGTGCCCTTGAGCAATGACGAGAAGGTCATGGATGTAATTCCCCAGGAATATGTGATCGATAGGCAAGACGGCATTCGCGAGCCCAAAGGGATGTCCGGCACTCGAATGGACGCAAACGTCCATGTTGTCACCTGTGCCAAGAACGCGGTTCGCAACATCACAAAATGCGTAAGTCTGTGCGGGATAGGCATCGACGGCATAGTGGTAGAGCCCATTGCGTCCGCGTCTTCTGTACTTGCAGACGACGAACGAGAACTCGGAGTTTGTTTGCTGGATATTGGAGGAGGCACAACCGACGTTGCTGTGTATACGGACGGTGCAATTCGACATACAGAAGTCGTCCCAATGGCAGGCGACTCGGTTACCAAAGACATCGCAATGACGTTGCGCACACCGGCACAGCATGCCGAGGAATTGAAGATTCGCTATGCGTGTGCCTTGCAGGATTTGACGCACGAAAAAGAATCAATAAGAGTGCCGGGCGTTGCAGACCGACCCGACTCGAAACTCTCCCGTCAAACTCTGGCGGCAGTAGTGGAATCTCGCTACCGAGAGCTAATCGGTATCGTCCGCGAAGCTCTCGACAAATCGGGCATTCCCTCGACAAAACTTGGTTCTGGCGTCGTACTCACGGGAGGCGCAGCAAACATGGAAGGAGTAACCGAACTCGCAGAGGAAGTCTTTAATCTGCCAGTATCCCTAGGACGCCCAAGAAACCTACACGGTCTTGAAGGCATTCTTCAGAATCCGGCCTATGCGACTTGTAGTGGGTTGTTGTCCTACGCAAGCAGGCAGAAGCAAGAAGGTCGATCCCATAACCATCAAAAACGTAGCGCGATGCAGAAAACCATGCACACACTTGGTTCATGGATGCGCAAGACGTACGACAGTATTTGACAAGGATGTAATCATGGATGGAAGCAAAGAGGATAAACAGTCTTTCACGTACAAGATCGCGCCCGACTCGGATGGTCCGAGTGCCAACGGGGCCAAGATCAAAGTAATCGGCGTAGGTGGAGGTGGCGGCAACGTCATCGACTACATTGCGCGACAGGGCTTGGACGGAGTCGAGCTCATCGCCGCCAACACGGACATTCAGGATCTCAACACAGTTCCGGACACAGTTGAAAAAGTTCAGCTCGGAGCGATGAGGACGCGAGGTCTAGGGGCGGGAATGGACCCCGATGTGGGTTGTGCTGCCGCACAGGAGAGTGTGGGTGATCTAGAAGATCGCCTTCGTGGTGCCGATATGGTGTTTCTGATTTCCTGCATGGGTGGCGGTACCGGGACGGGAGCGTCGCCGGTTATTGCTGAAATTGCCCAGGAGATGGGGAGCTTGACGGTTGGAGTGGTGACTCGTCCGTTCAGTAACGAGCAAGAAACTCGCACCAACGTAGCACAGGCAGGGATTCGAAAGCTGCACGGTTGTGTCGATGCGCTCATCACAATTCCCAACGACAAACTCACCAATATTCTCGGAGGAGAAGTGCTCTTCTGGGAAGCTTTCAACCACATCAACGCCTACCTAGCAGAAACGGTACGCGGAATTGCCAACATCGTTAACGAACAAGGCGTCATGAACCTCGACTTTGCAGATGTGAAGAGCGTTCTCTCCTCGAACGGCAATGGTGTCACGGTCATTGGCACAGGATCGGCAAACGGACAGAACCGAGCCGAAGAGGCCACACTGCAAGCACTCAAGAGTCCCCTGCTTGACGACGTCGACCTAAAGGGATCCCGCAATGCCTTGTTCAATGTCAAGACGGGCAAACTGACCTTGGACGAATTCAACACGATCTCCAGAGTTTTCAGCGAAATGATGCACGCCAACGGTCGAGTCTTTTCAGGTGTGGTGGTTGAACCCTCGATGGAAGAAGAGATCGAGGTTACAGTTCTTGTAACCGGAGTCGAAGACACGTTTGGCATTCGAGACGAGTCAATTTCCCAGATGCCACGAAGGCACTTTCAGCAAAACGAGCAACGCGCGACTGCTGGCGAGAGATTTGTCCATCGTGAAGAAGGCACCCAAGAAGCGGCCGAAAGTGAATCTAAGACAGCCGGAATACGAGAGCGAAGTCAGGAACGAGGAAGGGGTCGACGAATAAGTGCGAGCGACATTCCAGCATTGTTTCGAGATCAAGCGGACTAGTGGCGCAACGGCACGAACGAGTCTGTAGACGTTGATCAATCAAAAAACATTGCGGAATGAAATCCGCGCAAGCGGGATTGGCTTGCATACTGGATTCAATGCTCAAATCTCGATACAACCTGCACCTCCGAATACCGGAATATCCTTTGTACGCAAGGATTTAGATTCCGTTCTGGAGATTTCAGCATCGGTGGAGTCCGTCGTGGACACCACACTCTCGACAACCATCGGTCACGGGGATGTCGCGATTTCTACGATCGAACATCTAATGGCCGCATTTGCCGGCTTGGGAGTGGACAACGCTCTGGTAGAGGTGAATGGTCCAGAAATTCCCATCATGGATGGATCCTCGGCTCCATTTGTATTTCTCATTCAATCAGCTGGATTGGTCGAACAATCCAGCGCTAAGAAATTTATCAAGATTAGTGACGAAGTGGGAGTTCAAAGCGCCGGCAGCGACACTCATGCCGGACTACTGCCCAGCGACGATTTTTCATTGAGATTTCGTATCGAATACGACCATCCAGCGTTCTACGATCAATCTGATTACGCAGCAATGGATTTCTCTCAAACGGCTTTCATAAAGAACGTAAGTCGAGCTCGAACGTTTGGATTCCTCGCTGACTACGAGAGACTGAAATCGATGAATCTGGCTCGAGGAGGAAGTTTCGACAACACGTTGGTCATAGGCGAAAGCTCAGTCATAAACGAGGAAGGGCTTCGGTTAAAGGACGAGTTTGTAAAGCACAAAATGCTTGATGCAATTGGGGACCTGTTTTTGCTTGGACACAATGTGATTGGGACGTTCGTTGGACACAGATCGGGGCATCGCACAAACTATCAGCTAGCCAAATCGCTGATTGACGCTCCCCAGGCGTGGGAGTACGTTACGTTTGAAAACAGGTCTGAGTTGCCGGTTTGTTACAGAGACTTCTACGACGAAGTTCCAGCTTCAGTGGCGGAGGAGGCACTCGAGCCTGTAGCTGTCGCAGCTTAAGTGGTCTACGTATTAATGCTTCGGCGTTGAACGTCCAGCTGTGGCGTTGGTCTGGACAATCGCCTTCTGAACCTTGGCGAATTGCTCCACGTGATGGAGTCCTTCCACCAAGTTCTTGGATTGAAAGCGCAGGCGACTTGCCCAGGATGCCGAGTCTGCGAGAATCACCAGGGTAGAGCCTTTAACTGATGCTCCGATGCAATGTGCCGCTTCACGAGGTGGAAGCTGAGATCGAACAATTTCAAGGGTGTTTTGTTCGTTCGCAACCCGATCCATGAGGCGCGACAGACGATTTCGTCTATTAGTGCTTGGATAAAGCACGTCTTTTAGCCGATACATGGACACAAGATTTTCCGTCTAATCAACTTGCAATCCGCCTAAACCGTACCTATAAGAACATGGACGACAAGTAAAATGGATGGCGCGAATAGCCCATCGATTATATGTTAGACAACTTTCTGAAGTCGTTCTTCGGAAGCAAAAACGCTCGTGAACTCAAGCGTATGGAAGGTCTGGTTCGCACCATCAACAGCCATACGGATTCCACCAGCCAGCTAACCGACGAGCAGCTGTTAAAAAAGACCACCGAATTCAGAGATCGCCACAAAAAGGGTGAAACTCTCGATCAGCTGCTGCCTGAAGTCTTTGCCTGCGTACGCGAAGCGGGCGAACGAGCCAACCAGACTCGACACTTCGATGTACAGCTGATAGGCGGCATCGCGCTCCATGAAGGCAAGATAGCGGAAATGCGCACTGGGGAAGGCAAGACCCTGGTTGCGACCTTGGCCGCCTATCTAAATTCCCTTTCGGGCAAGGGTGTACACATTGTCACAGTAAACGACTACTTGGCTCGTCGAGATGCCGATTGGATGGGGCCAATCTATAGAGCTTTAGGTGCGAGCGTAGGAGTTGTTCAGTCGACGCAACGCGATCAAGAAGAAAAACGAATTGCGTATCAGGCCGACATAACGTACGGGACAAATAACGAACTTGGATGGGACTACCTGCGCGACAACATGGCCATTAGTAAGGAGTCTCAATTTCAAAGAGGACTAAATTTCGCCATAGTCGACGAAGTTGATTCCATTTTGATCGACGAAGCGCGGACACCTTTGATTATCTCGGGTGCAGTCGAAGAAACTACCGAACTTTACAGGCAAATCAACAAAATTGCGCCGCGACTTGAGCAGCAGGAGTATGTGGAGGACGCTCTTCCTGCAGTTCTGGGTGGCGAGACTCCGGAGGATACCGGAGACTTCTTCATCGACGAAAAGAATCGTTCCGTCGAGCTTACGGAGAGAGGACATCAACGCGTTGAGGAGCATTTGGTCAAAGCTGGCTTGTTGTCCGAAGGCGACAGCCTTTACTCTTCGGGAAACCTCGGACTGCTGCACCACGTAAGCGTGGCGCTAAAAGCTCACTTTTTGTTCAAACGTGATGTCGAGTACATGGTGACCAACGGAGAGGTCGTCATTATTGACGAGCACACTGGTCGAGCCATGCCAGGTCGAAGATGGTCGGACGGAATTCACCAAGCGGTCGAAGCCAAGGAAGGAGTTTCCATACGGCAGGAGTCACAGACTTTTGCGTCAACGACATTCCAAAACTACTTCCGTTTGTATTCGAAGTTGGCGGGAATGACTGGTACCGCCGATACAGAAGCCTTTGAATTCAAACAGATATATCAATTGGAAGTGGTCGTCATCCCAACTCACCTTCCTATGATCCGAGACGACCGCAATGACTTGATCTACATGACGGAAGATGAGAAGTACGACGCCATTGTTCAAGATATCAATGAATGTACTGCTTCGTCGCAACCCGTGCTCGTTGGGACCACATCGATTGACTCCTCGGAGCGTCTGTCCAAGGAATTGAAGAGACGCAAAATCCAGCACAGCGTTCTTAATGCGAAGCATCATGAACGCGAAGCCGAAATCGTCGCCCAAGCCGGACGACCAGGCAATGTGACTATCGCGACCAATATGGCGGGACGGGGAACAGACATTGTCTTGGGCGGCAATTACAACGCTGAAATCGCAGCGTTAGGAGACGAACCGGATTCGAAAAAGGTCTCCGCCATCATGGAAAGCTGGGACGAACGGCACAAGCAAGTCATCGACGCTGGCGGACTGCATATCGTGGGTACAGAACGTCACGAATCTCGACGCATTGACAATCAGTTGCGAGGACGATCGGGTCGTCAAGGTGATCCGGGATCATCCCGTTTCTACCTATCGATGGAAGATAACCTGATGCGACTGTTCGCATCGGAGCGTTGGAACAACATGATTCAATCGTTGGGCATTCAGCAAGGCGAGGCGATTGAGGCGAAGATGGTCAATAACGCCATCGAAAGAGCTCAACGGCGTGTTGAAGGTCGAAACTTCGATGTACGTAAGAACTTGCTTGAATTTGATGATGTATCCAATGATCAAAGACTGGTTATTTACCAGAATCGGAATGAATTCCTTGATCAGGGAAGCGTGAGCGAGACCATCGAAGGAATGCGCTCACAAGTGATAGACGAACTGACTACCTTGTACATCCCTCCAAATTCTGTTCCTGAAGAATGGGATGTTGGAGGATTCGAGCGAGTTCTAACTTCGGACTTTGGCATGCAACTTCCCGTCGCGCAATGGATGGAAGACGGAACTGTGAAGGACAGGGAGTCTGTTCGAGACAAAGTGTTCAACGAGCTTATGTCGTCCTATCAAATCAAACGAGAATCGTGGGCCAGTCTTGGGTTGGATGCAGAAGCAATTGAAAAGCGACTAATGCTTTCAATCCTCGATCAAAAGTGGAAAGATCACTTGCAGGCCATGGAGCAACTGAGGCAAGGCATTCACTTACGCGGTTATGCCCAGAAGCAGCCGAAACAGGAGTACAAGCGAGAATCATTCTTTTTGTTTGAAGAAATGCTCGCCAACATCAATCATGAGACCGTACGAATGCTGTCTCGGGTTGAAGTACAACAAAATCTTGACCGACGCGCTGAAGAACTGCGTCGGCAGCAAGAAGCATTGCAGCGCTTGAGGTACCAACACGAGGGCTCCGAGAGCGATGGCGGGCGGGAAACCCCAGCCGCTAGGACATTCAAACGTGAGCAGCCTAAAGTAGGACGCAACGCACCGTGTCCATGCGGGTCCGGCAAGAAGTACAAACAATGTTGCGGTCGCGCTGCTTAGAGAATTAGAACCCACAACTCTATAGCTCCATGCCGGTCAACCTTCCCGAAACCTTGTCTTTACGCCCAATCGACGGTGT
>JAPOXO010000028.1 GCA_026707045.1 Gammaproteobacteria bacterium
GATTACAAACAACGCACGGTTGATGCGAAACTACAGGGAAATCGGCAAAACCTATCTTCCCGATGGACTCCCTCTTCCATCACTCGATTCTAGGGGAGAAACTTTCCGAGTACCTCTCGGCAATCTTAGTTCAACATATAGAACGTTGCAGCGTGAAGGTCCCGAATCCTACTACTTGGGCTCTCTAGCGCAACGCATTGCATCCGATCTTGAGAGTGTGGGGTCCAAGATTCGAAAGCGCGACCTAGAAGAGTATGAAGCCTATGTTGACGAACCACTAGTCACAAAATACCGAACTAACAAATTAGTTGCTCCAAGGAGACGCTCTGCCGGTCCAACTCTTGAAAGAACAGTGAACGAGCTCGGTAGAAAACTAAATCCTTTTGGTCGTGATGCTCCAAACTCAGATGACTACCAAACCTATGTCCAGACACTTCTTGATGCATATGCGTATCGACTAGAAAACTTGGGAGACGGTGAGCAAAGAAAAGTGTCGGGAGCGACGTCACACCTTTGCACTGCCGACTCGCACGGAAATCTGGTTTCACATACCCAAACGATCATGTCGACGTTTGGGTCTCAAATCATGCTGCCACAGACTGGCATAGTCATGAACAACGGCATGATGTGGTTCGACCCTGTGCCCGATCGGCCTAATTCGGTCGCTGGGGGTCGCCGTCCATTAAGCAATATGTGCCCCGTCATTGGAGAACTTGCCAACGGCTCACGATTTGCAATTGGAGCTTGTGGTGGCCGAACTATTTTCCCTGCTGTATATCAGCTCATATCGTTTCTCTGTGACTTTGATATGAGTGTCGAAGAGGCAATACACCAGCCTCGAGTCGATGTTTCAGGTACTGAAATGGTCACCATAATGGAGACAATGGATGAGAATGCTATTCAAGCACTACGAAGCCAATTTCCGAAAACGCGAGTTCGGTCCTATGGCGTTTCGCCTGTCTTGTTTGGAGTTCCGCAACTAGTAGTTCAAGACAAAAATGGAACAGCTTCAGGAGGTTGCTTCGTTCCTTCTCCCACTGCAGCAGTTGTTGCAGTTTGAATCTTACTAGGCAGCAATCTGGAAGTGGGCGTTTGGTTCTTTGGTTCTGCTGAAGACCGTACTAATTCTCTGCCATCGAGCTATCCCGCCCAATCATTGCCTGCTTGTGCACCATCAAAGGTATGACTACCGAAGAGTAGGGCTGCTTCTATATCTGGAATTTCGAACCAAAGTCTTACACGCTGTTGCAACCAGCCAGGTACTACAGTTTCACTGTCGAGAATCTTCGGTCATTGGTACTCCATCGGTTCCTATTTTGCCGTCAGCACTTACAAGAAATGAACTGTCAGGAGACGGTTGCGATCCCAATGTCCCTCACTAAAAAAGCGACCTCCAATAACCTAGGTCATGGGAGGTCGCTATTCTTTAGGTAATCAGATTGGGTTATTCGCCAGATTCTTCCATTAAGCTAGCAAAATCACCTGAGGTCACGATCGAAATCTTGGCGGGATCGATGTACTTGGAAAATGCCGTGCTCACTTCCTCTGCCGTGAGACCCGCAATCTTGTCCTCTCTGGCTTGACGGAAGTCCATATCGCGACCGTAGAACATATCTGAATTCAGCATGTTTGAGATCGTGCCGTCACTTGACCGTTGTCGCAGGTAGGAATCTAGTAGTCCCTTCTTTGCGGCTTCAACTTCTTCCTCAGTGAATCCTTCGGCAACTGCACGTTCTACCTCTTCGAGAAACGCAGCGACAACCTTTTCAGAATTGTCAGGTCCCATAATGGCGTAACCGCTAAAGTATCCTCGCTGGTCGATCGGATGTGCGGAAAATCCTCCACCCACGCCGTAAGACATTCCGTCTTTCTGCCTAATGCGTGTAGCCAATCTGGAGTTGAGGAAGCCACCACCCATGATGTAGGATGCTACGACCATCGCCTCATAGTCCGGGTTGGTATCCCTAAAAGGAAAGTCGTAACCCGCATACATCACAGCATTTTCCTTGTCAGGCGCTTCGATGGCTTCTCGTATTGGTAAATGACCTTGAGAGTCATTTGGCACACGTTCGTAAGGCACGGAACTCATCCAATCGCCAAACTCTTCCTCAAGCAAAGCAATTGTGGACTTGGAATCGAAATCACCAACAATCGTGATGGTTGTGCCAGGTCCAATCCCAATGGACTGCTCGTAGTATTCACGGGCTTCTTCCAACGTCACATTTGTGAATCCTTCGATGTCCTCATCAATGGACGAAACATAGCGTGGGTCTCCCTTCTCGTAACGATTGAGGTGCTTTTGAAGCGCGTAGCTCGCTTTGTATTGTGGGTCCGAACGTGATGCCTCGAGATTGGCTAACGTGGACTTTCGAATCAACTCAAACTCCTCGGGGTCCCAAGCTGGATTCTTTGCAACGTCCGCAAGTAAGCGAACTGATTCCTCAAGGTTTTGGCGATCAGTGTTGATCGTTACTCCACCATTGCTGACTCCACCACCCAACTTCAATCGATCCATTTCATCTTGAATATCCGTCCGGCTGTAATTCAAGCTCCCTCTCATTGGCATCGCAGAGGCCATCGATGCGGCATAGCCCTTATCCCACCTCGTCTGCAGTGTGCCTGTACGTAGGTTGATTCTGAGCATAACTGAGTCCCCGCGGTTTTCCTTCGTTAAGAAGGCAACTCTCGCACCGTTCGACAACTGTGTAAATTCAGATCGGCTTGCAATGTTCGAGAGCGAAGGCTCAAAGTCTTCTCCCTCCGCTAGAGCTTCGCGGCCCTTGTAGCCTGACACCATTTCTTGGACATCGGGTGTGGTGGGTACATCGACACGAGGCGGGGTCTCGTCGACCGGTCTAAAGTAGCCTATCGTTCGATTGGATGCCTTCAAGTACTTCTTGGCTGCCTCATGTACAAGTTCAGGAGTAACCTGCTCGATACGATCGCGATAGAGGAATAGGAGCCTCCAATCACCCATCGCTCCCCACTCGCTCATGCTATTTCCAATTTGAAACGGATTCCTGAAAGAAACTTCGATGCTGTTTAAATAGGCTGTTTTTGCTCGGTCGACCTCTTCCTGTGTTGGGGGATTCTCCACCATCTCTTGAATGACAGCCTCAATGCCTGCAGTTGCATCTTCAAGCGACCCATCCTTAGGAACAGCGGCATTGGCAATGAACAAACCGGGTTCCGCAAATTGCTCGGCATAAGACCCTGCTCCAACCGCAATCTGGGTTTCGATCAAGCTCTTGTACAACCTGCTTGAGGGACCGCTACCCATGACGAATGCCATCACATCTAGTGCAGCATATTCGGGATGAGAACCAGCAGGAATGTGATACCCCATCATTACCAACTGCATATCACCAACTCGTTCGAGCGTTACAACTCGCTCGCCGTCTTGAGCTGGTTCAGCGGTGTATGTAGGATCGATCATATTCGAGCCGCTGCGATCTGGACGTGGAATACGTCCAAATGTCTCAAGAATCAATTCCAAGGCGCGATCGGGGTCAAACTTTCCCGCAACCATCAACTGGGCATTGTCTGGCTGGTAGTACTTCTTGTAGAAAGCGCGCATGCGCGCAAGTGTCACGCCTTCGATATCCGACTTGGATCCAATCGTTGAGTTGCCGTAGTTGTGCCAGTTGAAGGCGGCAGACTTGACTCGGCTGTAGAGCACTCGACCCGGGTTGTTCTCTCCCATCTGCCACTCGTTGACGATAACGGTCACCTCTGAGTCGAAGTCGTCCCTTGAGATGAACGAATTCACCATTCGATCCGATTCCAAGTCCAACGCCCACTCAAGGTTTTCATCAGATGCAGCAAACGTCTCGTAGTAGTTGGTTCGGTCGAGCCACGTCGATCCATTTGCCGAAACTCCCCTTTCGGTCAGTTCCGATGGAATGTCTGGATACTTCGGTGTTCCTTTGAACACCAAATGCTCAAGAAAGTGAGCTAAACCAGTTTCGCCGTATGGTTCGTGACGAGAGCCAACGAAGTAGGTAACGTTCACTAACGTGTTCTGTTGACTGTTGTCAGGAAACAGAAGTACTCGTAGCCCGTTGTCCAAACGGTATTCAGTGATACCCTCAACGCTCGTAACCATCGTTGCCGTCGGGGTAGAGTCGGAT
>JAPOXO010000051.1 GCA_026707045.1 Gammaproteobacteria bacterium
CTTCAGCAGCGACCCCGTAGAGGTCTTTGTCTACGGAGAAGCTGGATCCAACATCCTCTTGAGAATAGGCAGTTCTGTGAGCCACAATCCAAGCTCCTTCACTCTACGATGGGCACCCAGTTCGGCACCACAATGGTTGCGTTACATTGGACGTACTGCTCACGGACGCCGTGATGGTTCAGGCAACATAGCGAAATTGCCCACGCCACGCGAATCGGTGTTCAATGATGACGGTTCGGCTCTATACATTGCCACGCAATCGGGTTTGAACATATTCAGTCGAGATGCTGAAACCGGCGAACTGACTTACGAGAATGAGTTGCATGACATACACCCACGAAGCTTTCTGCTTTGGGATTCGCATCGTACTCGACTCTATGCGAACCATGCCGACACGTGGTGGATCTACGAGCCGGACAATAACGACCCGCTGAAACTAGATTTGGTCTCGATCCAATACGCACTGGGAAATTCTCGCACTGGTAACACATTCGGTACTCCTTCGTTGTACATGGAACCTGAAGGAAACTTCCTATATCGAACTTTGGCCAATGAACAGTCCATCTACTCATTCGATACCGAAGGAGCTCTGGTTTTTTGGGGCGATTTTGCCGCACCTCGACGAACTGTTTATCCATCTCACTCTGCCAACGACTGGTACTCCACAAACAACAACACAATCTTCTTGGATCGGAGGATTGCTGGCAGCGCATTTTTCGAGAGAAATGGATCGCTCGATCTCTCCGGTAGAAACACTCGGACCATTGGCACTGATCAGACCAACGAGTACGTCTTTGTTGCAGACACCTATGTTGCGGGAGTCCTGCAAAAAGATCGGGAATCCGAAGAGCTCACCACTTTGGCAAATGAATTCTTCTTCAGTCTGGGCGTTAGCACATGTGCAAGCGTTCTGGTCCGCAACGAAAGGCTGGCAGCGGATGTCATTTGTGGTCAGGGAGCCTATGTTTTTGAATTCGATCCTGATTCCAATGACATCGATCTTGCCGACAACCAAGTAAACGCAGGCTTCTTCTTCAGGGTAAAGGATAGATTCGGACGTCTTGTACCGCCCTACTCGCTCTCGGAGTCGAAGTCCGTGACCGCAAGCCCTGACGGGAAGCACATCTATGCCTCGACAACGAACCACGGTGTTCTCATGTTCGAACGGTTTGGAAATCCCGTCGTGGAACAACGCGAGGAAGAAACAGATTCCCAGATCAAACGATTGGATCTCTTGCAGGCTTCGCCCAACCGTATTCAGTTCAGTGACGAAGTTGCGGTTGACGGATGCTTGGAATCGGGTAGTTGGACGATTGACGGAGTCACATACAGCGTTGCTAGTTCATGGTGGCAGGAACGAGAGTTGAATTCTGAATGGGTTGATGTTGATGACACACTGACGTATCTTCAGCTCTGTTCATACGATGGAGAAGAAGAGAACGAATACCGTTTGGTCGCACAACTTGCGGTTGAAGGAGTTCTGGTCAACTACGCGAGCAATTTCTTCGCAAGCCTTCCTTATAACCATTTGGCCAGTCTTGTGGTTGAATCAGGCTCGGTAACGCTCAACAATTCAACCTACACCGAGTGTACGACAATAATGAATACCACTATCAATGACGTGGTCTATTCCGTCGCAAACTCGAAATGGCAATCAAGAGAGAACGCAGATTCTCCCTGGATTGATGTCAACGGCACTGAGACTGCAGGTGAACTCTGCCCCTTTGAACCGAAGGATGCGCGAGAGTATCGTTTGGTTGGAGTCATGACAGTAGCAGGAGAACGAGGCTACCACCACAGCAACCACATTACTCAATAACACATACTCTTCCTACCAGGTTGGGATGGCTAACCATCTCAACCTGGATCGGTTCGTGTCAGCATCCACTTGGACGTTTCGTCGGTGAAAACTGAGGCGGCGGTCTGACACTACGAAAAGATTGTTCCAATGGTCATAGTTTCTATAGCCTAGAGCTTCTCGCTTTCTACATAAGCAAGTTTGCAGTACAGTCGTAGCCGCGGGTCCGCGCAATCTCCAGAGGGGACATTTTTTCGCCGTTCAGCACGTCGGGATTTGCCCCTGAAGAGAGCAACAGTTCGACAATTTCAGGACTCTCTTTCCACCAGGGACTTGCCGCAATATGCAATGCGCTCGAACCCGAACTATCTCGATTCTCCAATAAGCAGCCTCGTTCAATCAGAAGTTCCGCTGCTTTTTGTTGACCTTCCCCGACAGCAATCATCAATGGTGTTAGACCATGGGTGCGAATAGACGCTTGTGATGGAGCCGATAGTTTCCAGACTAAGTCGCTCTCAGGTTGGCTTTGTGCATCGATATTTGCTCCCAAGTCCAGCAGCGTTTCCATCACTGCCACCCAAGAGTAGATTGAAGCAAGACCAAGTGGGGAGCATCCTAGAGGAGAGCTACTTTCGATATCGGCACCGGCCTTCACCAAGCACTTGACAATGTCTGGAGCAGATTCGTTGTAGCCATGAAGACTCGCGAGATGGAGAGGAGACCATCTGATGTGGTTCAACGCCTCCATCTCCCATACGAAGAATCCCGCACGTTTGAGCGGCCGGTTCGGATTGTCTCCACAATCTAGGAGAGCTTTTACGGATGCCCGTTGCCCGTTAAGAATTGCCCAACCCATCGGGGTTAAGTGTTCTGCAACTACCTCAAATTGGTCGATTTGACTCTGCTCTCTAATACGATCAATCATCCCCAGCGCACACGCACTGTGGAGATCGCAATACAATCCAGCTTTGAACAGGTTCTCCACAGATTCTGACTCGTACTGAGCGACAAGCTGCATCGCGCTCAAGTCACTTTCTGCGCCAAGACCTACAAATCGGCGCTTTTCCGCATGTTTGTCGAGTACGAGGTCTCTAACACGGTCCCAGTCTCTATCCGATATTGCCTGTTCTAACGACATTTACACAGTCTCATCCTGGTTTTGAACGGCCTAGCTCCCGGTCGTTTGCGATCCATCGTTCCGTCAGTAGCCAAATGGACCGCATTGGAATGCTCAATTTCTCCGAGAGGCTGACATAGGAACCTATATCTGTCAATCGACCATTGGCATCTTTTTCCGTCACGGAATGCCATTCGTCCCATAGTCGATCAGCTTCCTCATCCGTGGGTTCATGAGGTCGACCCGCATTTGTGAGATCACTTCTCTCTCGACGTCGACGAGTATATTCCCTAGTACTCATTCCATAGAACTCTCGAAGCATTTCAAACGGTGCGTCTCGTTCTATCAGCACTTGGACATGGTCATCGACTTCGCTTTGATCCTTCATGTAGCGAATCATCGACCAAAAGACATCCCTATTGAGTTCAATTGACACGCAATGTGAACGAAGAGAACCCGCATGGAAGAGGTCGCGAATTCCGATGCTCTTCATGGCTTCAATCTCTCGATTGCCGACTTGCATTTGCCTCAATGCCGCAAAATCTCCTTCAGCGATGCACCGAATCGCATACATCAAAACGGCCGAAGTGAGTTCGGCCTCTTTGGTTTTGATCATATGAACACCTGTTGGTGAATGGAAAGTTCGGGACTGGGTCGATGTGCAATTTGAGGATTCTCGGTATTCGATAGTGATGATATGTACAGTATTTTAGTCGATTCAGGATGAGAAGTAAACTTCACAACAACTCCGCATGGGATGTGCCAATAATTGCGGGAGCTCAGTACAAAGAACTAGACGGAGAAACACGAGGTGTCGGACCCTTTTCCAGCTGTTTTCGTAGGCTCAAACAATCCAATAATTGCGAAGAACCAGTATCCCCTCGACTTACGGCGTTTGCCTGAACCGAAAATTAGATTTCGATTGTTGGGGACGAAAATGGCACTCATGCATTACACTACCTCTAGGATTTAAATGTTTGCGTTTCAGTTATTTACAGTGGTCTATTGACTGTCGGCCTGAAGCGTGCAAACCAAGGGGGTTGCTTAATTGAAAAATCTACTGTGCTTTGTTGGATTCTTGTTGGCTGCTGCGCTTATAGCGGGCTGCAGTACAGGGCCGTCGAAGCAATACACGATCACTGGTGAGTACATTGCCATTGAAGCCGATCCCGCGTTCGTAGTACCTGAACCGGAACCTAC
>JAPOXO010000036.1 GCA_026707045.1 Gammaproteobacteria bacterium
TGGAGATAAAGCAGATTGCTAGCCCTACGATTCTGATTCCATATACCAGCCAGGACTTCCCACCGGGTCCGGTTGCGAGCCAAGGAAATCTGATTGCCTCATGGGATGACCTCATTTGGTCAGCATTGACAATCGGAAGACCAAATATAGCCTATGTGTTTGCACATCGCGAGGCATCGTTCTATGAAGCGCTATTCCGGCTTTCGTTGATACGATTAGCGGTTGAACAGCGTTTCGAATCGGGAGCCTTGTATAGGACGAGCGCATTTCGTGCGCTTGATCTGTCTGAAAAAGGAGCAATAAGCTACTTTCTGGGAATGGTGATCTGCAAGTTGTTTGCTGATCAGATGCTTCAAACACCATGGCTTCTACATTTGGATGTTTTCAAAGACCAACTTGATCTTGCAATTGTTAGAGGGCGTTCTCGACCCGATCTCGTAGGTCAGAGCAAGTCCGGAGTGTGGCATGTGTTTGAGTGTAAAGGAAGATCTAGTGTGCCGGGCTCGGAGGAACGTCGGAAAGCAAAGGAGCAAGCGCAGCGACTGACTAGGGTTGATTCGACAGACTGCAAATTGCATGTTGGAGCAATAGCCTACTTTAGACAGGAAAGGCTCGAGTTCCATTGGCGGGATCCAGAACCTAAGGAGAGCAAAGAACTCGTGCCATTTAATGTGAAACTTTCGAAAGATGCATGGCGGCAATACTATGCGCCTGCGATGGCGTTGGGGGCAAGCACAGGCGTAGACAGAACGTCAGATCGGGGAGCCGCAGCTGATGTTGATGTCGAGATTCACGAGGAAATCCGAGAGCGACTCGTAATGGGCGAATGGGAAGAAGCTCGCACTATGGCACACGAAATGAGAAGGACTTTGGTCGAGGAAGGATTCCACCCTGATGGACTGAGAGTCAGGGCTGGCAATACCTGGCATGAGAAACTGGGTCAAGCATCCACGAGTTGATCAATAAAACTATCGGATACTCAGCGTAGAATACTCTGGTATAGTGCCACCTTCTTTGACGGCTAGCTTCTCTCTTACGGATCCCAACTCTAGTGCAATTCGCATATCGAAGAGTAAGCCAACCCAACAGCCACGATCTACATATGTAGACTTTGTTTGTATCCAAACATCTGATCTTCAACGCCAAAGCGCCGTGAACGCGAGAGCAAGCTCAACCTAGCGTGTGGCAGTATGTCTAGAGTCGCTCGGCACCATTTTCGCTCAGAATTGAAAGAAAGACTGGGAGTTCAGTTTGTATATAGATCAAACGACAACGATTTAGTTTTTCGGTTTTGTGGGGAAAGTTGGATCGCGACGTTTAACCCCAAAATTAGAATGTATAACGGTCTGAGTTTGTTGTATAGGAGAATAAACCGTGAGCAAGACGGCGACGAAACGCAGTGTCAGACTTTTGGGAATTCCCGAATATTACCAAGGATCCCATGACGGATTGTGTGCCTACTATGCAGGAGCCATGATGCTTGCTGCGTTCTATCCCTACTTCGCATCAAGATTTGGCGATTCAAATGCGGACCAGCAGTCCAATTTTTCCATATTCGATCCGTTTATTTGCAACTACACGGGAAAAATGACAAAGGGTCCGAAGATGAGCAAGAATATGAAGCATAGGTCCATTTTGTCTAGGTGGTTCTTTGCGGGAGCGGATTTAGATGATGTAACCAAGACTTTGAACAGTATTGTCGAAACGTCACCCTTCTCGACACACTTCACACATGAGTCCAGAACAGCCACAAACAAGGCTTATAGAGATATCTGTGCCAACATTGACGAGGGTCTACCAGTACTCTTTGGATGGGATACAAAGGACTTAGGCTGTCACGCCGTTTTAATAGTTGGGTATTGGAGGGACACACATAGATGGTTTGCGATACGCGACCCTGGCGGAAACACGGATGTCTCTTGGGAGATGCTCAAGGATATGAAACAGTCCAACTTTGAGGTGGTTACCTGTGATTCTCATAGTGGACCACGACCCGATAAGCTAGTGGACAAAGCATCTGATAATTCGTTGGTCTATAGGTGGACCGAAGATCAATCCTACACGGACCTCGAGATGATATTTACACCTACGAATCTATGAAGTTTGCGAGGAATTCGTTGGGCGACAAATGCCGAGCATCCTTCTTTGAAGTAGCAAAGGAAAACTCAACATATTGATTCGCCTGATTTCAAACTCTATTTTGGGCCACGCTTTGCATTCCATTCTGGATCGATATATCTCAATTCAATAGCTCAATTATTCTGTCTCGAAGCTGTACCCGCCTCGCCTCGTAAAAGTCATCAAAACCAGCCATCAGTTCTGGCACCTCACCGAGCAAATGGGTTGCAACATATTGCTCTCGCTCAGTCGTCGACTTTGTACTGTCCAGCCACTCAGCAGGCAACATGGCTCTCTTTTGCACATTTTCATGCCCTTCTAACAGTTGAAGATTCGGCAGACGATTGGCATTGTCAACGAGCTCCTCTACTTTATCTTCAGAGAACCCATCGCTTCGCAGTTTAGTGCGATGGAAACGTGAGCGAGGAAAGATGTGATCAATGTGGAAGTGCTGGCGTAGGTCTAAATGTTGAAAAATCAAGGAGAGTAAGGAAAATGTTCGTATATCGCCAATCCGCATCTCAGTCAAATCATCTATTTCATCCTCATCAAACGCCAATGACTTTCCACGCAAACGCATCGTCTCGCCAATTTCGACAATCGGAAACTCGGTGTGAGAATTTCTCAAATCTTGTCGAAGCGCAGTGAGAAGGGTATCCAATCCACTTCCCCAAATCCCGGATGGTTTGAGAAAGCCTCTTATGAGCCATTGGCGAATGGCTTCACGATCTGATTCTGATGCTTGCTCTGTGAGGTAACGCCCGTCTGCTTGTCTTGAATATATGTAGTAAGCAATTGGGAGTAAGGCGTTAGTGGCTCTCAACGTAGAACCATTAAAGCCAAAACTCGAGACCAACTCGACAGTAAGAGTCAGAGCGTCCTTGATCGCAAACCAGCGTTTTTCAAAGATATGCATGTTATCCCGATTGAAATTGTCCACTTTGAAGCCTACGCTTCCGATATCACTAAGCATCAAACCCGCTTTCAACACCCAATCTTTGGAGAAATCAAAGCCTAATCCAGTGTTATTCAAATCATCGACTAACTGATGAATCTCTTCACGTGCATCTGAAGTCCACTGCGCCACGGCAACTGACAAAAGAAGATCCGAATAGGACAGTACTGTTCCACCGCTATTTGTCCGAATAAAGATCTGCAGGACTTTCTCCAATTCTTGGCTTTCTTCTGCATAGAACGAAACTACAGGTTGGGTTCTTATTACTTCAAATAATCGGTTTAGCACTTCATGTGCCTCAGTGATGGACCGATCTCCCAAATCACGCCCTTCAAGCCACGCCGTCATCGCTGGTCCATTGTTTTTTATAGTCAGAACATCTCGTACTTTGAACCAACATCCTTCTCTTGATTCTGCCTGTCTTAAAGTCAAGAACTCAAACTGATAACGCATCCCGACATCGTCGTCGTCGGACGGCGACCAAAGTAGATTCAGATACAGAAGACATGGAGGAAATGCATCATTACTACGCCAACGTCGGTAGGGCAGTTTCTTTGCTAACGAGCCGCGGAGGCCGATATTCAGAGCAGTGAGGCGTTGCTGACCATCGAGAACGGCAATAACGTCACTATTTGGCATCTCACCAATTCTCGGACAGTGCGGTCGGTCGCGTTCGTGATAGTCAAGAACAAAGTCATAAAACTGATAGCGATTGTTGTGTTCTCGTTTGACTTTCCAATAAAGAAATGTGCCGAACGGATAGCCTTGCATTAGGCTGTCGAACAGAGTGCAAATCTGCTCTGGCTGCCATACAAACTCTCTCTGAATTGCGGGCAGAACGATATCGTGACGTTCGACCTGGGCAAGCGTGTGCGCAATAGTGACCGGCGATTGATAGGACATTGGACACTCCATTTACTTGGATCAACTTTCGAACAATAGCAGAGTGTTCTAGATTCCTCTTCTCACAGTCCATGTGTGAGAACGACAGAGAGAATGGATAGACTCCGGGAGA
>JAPOXO010000052.1 GCA_026707045.1 Gammaproteobacteria bacterium
CCCAATTGATAGACTTAGATCAAATGTCCACACTGAATTGTTTTACAAATTGTTCTGTTGCCCGGCCAAGATCGAGGAGCACTTCGGAACTTAGGTAAAATTGGGCACTTTCTTTCAAACCAATCGCGTTCCACATTAATTCCTTCCCCTCAAATATACCATGAATACACACTAAGTCCACTACTGCTCGAAATGCTCGAGGATCCATGACTATACTATCTCGAAGCCACTGTCGGCGGTTTAGTACCAACCACTGTTTAACACCGCATCGATGTAATCTAGACATCAAGATGTCTTGGCTTCTCATTCGGTGAAAACCAATTTGTGAATTTCCACTGATAATATTCTCTCTGACAAATGAATTCATCTCATTTAGGATTTTCAATCTATTTATTGTAGTATGCGCAAAATTTGGAAAGACCCTTACTTCAGCATTACTTACACGTGCATAACTTTGAAGATCGCTTGCAACTATCATCATTCCGGGAAGTTCTGGAAATTCTTCCATAAAGTTCAATGCGGTTTCGACACATGGCAGTTTAACGAATGTATCTAATGCTGCAGCAAAACCGCGTTCAAGTATTCCTCCTTGCATTTCTTGCGAAACTACAAAGGCGGTTTTTACCAAGCCTAGAGTGTCCGCATATTTTTCGAACGTCTCATTCATTTTTGGGTTATTACTTGGCACATTGGTAGGAAGGATGAAGTATATGAAACTGCTGCACTAAATAGAACAGGGCCTGATCAGTGCACAAAGTGCGTGCAAATCACAGGTGATTCCGAGCGGGAGAGTAGGAGTCCGCACTGGTGTAAGTTTACAAAGCAAATGTCGGTCCGAGACACAGTCAAATTACGAGCCCGTCTCAGTATCGGAATCGAAGTACGTCGTCAGTCGCTTTCAATCCTCGAGGCAATCCACGAGTCTATTTTAGGCGGTAATTCCCTAATCAAGTGCATGTCAAAAGAACCGTGGCAGTGGATTTGCGAGAACTATCCCGGCGCGTGCCGCAATACCGGTAGCATCGATTGTAGGTTTTGTGTCGGGTACTCTGGCAATTGGTCGCTTAGCTATCCAGAAACATTCGCCACAGTTTTGGATCTCTTGTAAACGAAGCGAGACCAAGAGTACAGCATAGTCCTGGGAGAAACATTCGGCGATGACGAATTCGGCAGAGTAGCACTAGAACCGTAGCTTTGCCGGCGAACAGAGGAAGCACGATATTGGCGGAGTCTGAAGTCTTGACTATGATGCTGCATGTCGGCCGAGGTAATAGTAGATTGATCACTTGAGCTCATCAGAAGTACTCATAAGCCTTAGAACACCGAATCAACTTCACCAATCATGGACAGAGAGATTGGGATCTGGTCACTAAACTCGTCTTTATAGTAGCTACACCAATAACCACACTGAAGGTTGCCCAACTTGCTAGACTGGATGCTCAAGAATTCAATCGTTAGCCAAAAAACTATGCTTTCTTGATGTGGTGAGACACTTTTCCGTTTCCTGTCGCCGCTTGGGTGTAGCGTATTAAGATCTTTAGGCTGCAATCTGCATTTCGTTTTGTGTGAGAAAACGGCACACAATCATAGATATTTCTCAATCAAGATGCGCCGTCTTCGTAATAGAGAGAGCTAAGACACAAAGAATCTTAGTAAAGCACAGTGTATTTAGTTGATTACCTGACTGAATGGTCCTGATTTTCGTCTGATTCGGGTGCAAGCTGGTTTTTCACCATGTCTTGCATGCTCTGTCTTACACTCTCAAGTTCGTCCACGATTTGTTCAATCTCGGCTCGGTCAACCTTTCCGTCTTCATTGCGATCGATATAGTCGAACTCACTCTCGAGACTAGACTTCCCCGATTTCGAGCCAACGACAAAGGTCTTTTCATCTGAGTCGGTCGAATCTACCTGAGAATCGGGGGAGACTTCATCCCAGGTCAACGCTCCATCCCCATCGGTGTCTAGCCTGTCCATCCTTGATGTCCATTTTGAACTCCACTTAGGTATCGACTCGGACAAGTCTTTGACGGTTGAGTTTATTTGCGTTGCCACATTGCGCATAGCGACGTTTTGGAAGTTCTCTGCTGCTTCTTGAACCTTGGTGAGATGAGCCTGAGTTTGTTCGAACGCTTTCTCGATATTGGCAAAAATTTTGCTCATAGTTTCACTTACTCTGGACATTTCCGATTGCCAATCTTCAAGTGCAAGATCCAAGCTTGGTTTTGTGAGTGTTTCTTCTAGATCGGTTGTGTTGGGTTCGTCTGAACTCCCACTAATGGATACGCTGCAGATGACAACTGCGACGCAAGCAAGTTTCAAACAAATTGATAGGATTCTGTGAAATTGAACTGACATCTTGGTCTCTCCCCACTAGCGTGGGCGAAGTGGTTCGGCTACTTCAACAGATGCCGTTGACTGGCTAAGAGTTACAACATCCCGGACCTTGTTCGGTCTACCCATAAGTTCGAAAAGATATGGTTTAACATTCCCAAAGCCTGTCCACTACCATTCAATGAACTTTGATAGCATCCTCTGTGTCTACACTACTGACACGCTAGTGCAGTCGTCCAAGCCACAATATTCGGGGGACAATGCAACAACATGCCTCAATTCAGGAGTGTTTCATCCATAGCAGCACAGACATGTACTAGAAACAAGCGCTTGCGAGGAGTTGTCTCATGAGAAAGGCTGGTGGCATGATCGCTCTTGCCGCAGGAATCTTGGCGTCGCTTGTCGCGATTTCGACGATTCTCATTGGCGATACCGTGATGGTATTGAACAGTGCGGAAGCAGAGGTTGAACGCGACCCCATCTATGTGCCGAAACTAGAAGTTTATCCGGGCTTCGATTTTGAAGATTGGGCTAGTCAATTGATTCGTCAAGGCGCAATTGGACTGCCAATGGCCTTGATAGTGCTCGTCCTTGGTGCAATCGTGATGAATTCGGACAGAACAATATACGTCTTTCTTTTGCTGGGATGTTCAATCTTGGGAATTTTCGTAGGTCTGTCGTTATCAACAGGACTCGGTGGAGATTTGTTAGCTGCACTCATGACATCCGCGTTTGTGGGGACAGTACTAGCTGCCTACTCGACCTTCAAAGGAGTCGAAAAAATCCCTGATAAATCTCGAGTAACGATTGAAGGAACTGAAGCATCAGATAGCTGAAGAGATTGGCGGTTGTCTCTTTAGATGTCTCCTCGATACTTTTGGATTGAAGCAACCGGTTGTGATAAAAACTGATCCGCCGTAGGGTCGGGTTTTGGCATGTCTGGGCCAAAACTTCTAAGCACTTGAAATTGAAGGATGTCGCAATGAGAAACTTTTCTGGAAATGTCGGGTTGATTTTGCTGTTTGTACTGGTCTCCGCATGCAGTCACGGGCCGTCAAAGGCCTTCAAGATAGTTGGACATTACATTGAAGTTGATCCTAGTTCAGATTTGGATTTGGCATCAGAAAAAAAACCAGATAAAGAACCCGCGACAACCTTGTCGACCGCGACAGTCGTGGTCACGCATGAAGTCGACAGCGGGGACGGATCAGTCGAGACAGTCGAATTGGCGATAGGGACTTTTGTGGACGGCTTGGTAACCATAGAAGGCGAGATTGGACAACCGACCGAAGTGGAGATTTTTGTCCAAGTTGACGAAAACGTAAGACTGTCAGCCGACGCTCTGCTCGTTCCGGGAGGCGAGGAAGTTACCTTTGCATTGGTGGATCACATGGGTGACTACCCTCCAGACCAATTGCTTTTGTATGGTGTTTCGAGACGGGCAAAGGATCCTCAGAAGAGGTTTACCGTTTCCGGTGACGTGAGTGGTGTAGAGTTGATAGATCTATCGCTTGCTATTGCCCGTGTAGATAGTTCTAAGTACAACAAAGATGGCAGTCTGCAGCATGTGCCGCATGGCTATGTTTTGATTCGGGACAGCAAATTTGTAATAGAAGGAGAAGTAGACGAGGTCATGACGGTATCGATCGGAATTGAAAAGGACTGGGACTTCCGTTCCTCTCGTACCGCCATCGTCGAACCTATGGCGGAGGTAGAGGTGATAACACACGGTGCACCTCGTACGCTGGTTG
>JAPOXO010000055.1 GCA_026707045.1 Gammaproteobacteria bacterium
AGGGCTCCCTCGATTTTGGTTCCGCCTAGATCAATTCCTATGCGCATGTCCGCGAGCTCGTTTCTAGTCTCTCTCTATTCCGTCAGTGAACGCATTAGTCGTATCCAGTCGAATTGAGGACCAGGATCCCACTTTCGATCTCCAGCAATCTCATTGTGACCAACAATGTTTCCAAGAGCAATATCTGGATATTTTGAAATTAGTGATTTCAATATGTCGACAAGTGAGTCGTACTGTGAGTCAGTGAATGGATCGTCTTCTGTTCCCTCAAGTTCAATTCCGATCGAAAAGTCGTTGCAGTTTGACGTGCCTCCGTAGCTCGACTCACCTGCGTGCCACGCTCTAAGGTTAAAGGGAACAAACTGAGTTACTTGACCGCTCCTATCCACAAGAAGATGACTAGAGACTCGAACACCTTCGAGCAACTCAAAACTAGGATGCGCACTGACATCAATGGAATTTGTGAACAGTTCCTCAATGTACTTTGTGCCAAAATGCCCCGGCGGCAAGGATATCGCGTGAATCACAATTAGTGATATTCGTTCTCCCGCCGGTCTTGCGTCGCGATTTGGACTCGCTATTTGCCGGGCCGAAACTAGTGTGTGATCCGACTCAATCTGCATGCCCAGTCACAAGTTCTATATGGATGTTCCCATCGAAGTAATTCGCAGCAATGTTGCTGCTGCTCTCGAAGAAGATTTGGGGACAGGGGATCTCCACAAAGATCTGATTCTCGATGATTCTCCAGTTAGGGGAACAATCATAACTAGATCAAGCGGAATTCTGTGTGGAACCGCATGGGTCAACGAAGTCTACCGTCAAGTTTCTGAAGAAGTTTCCGTTGAGTGGATTCATGAGGATGGTGCAGCTCTCAACCCAAACGATCAATTGGCTTCGATTTCGGGTCCACCATCAGCATTGCTAGCTGCAGAAAGAAATGCACTGAATTTTCTTCAACTCCTGTCAGGTACGGCTACTCGCACCCGGGAATTCGTTCAGTTGATCGCACATACGAAGGCGAAGATCTTGGATTCACGCAAGACGATTCCCGGTCTCCGACTCGCTCAAAAGTACGCTGTGTCTGTCGGAGGAGGAACCAATCACCGCATAGGGCTGTTTGACGCAATTCTGATCAAAGAAAACCACATTGCCGCGTGCGGCGGAATTCAATCAGCTGTATATCGAGCGCGAGAAGTGCATCCGGGTGTCTTTGTCGAGGTCGAAGTCGAGAATACCGACGAACTCGTCCAAGCAATTCGAAGCAAAGCAGACCGAATCATGCTGGATAATTTCAAGGTTCTACAGCTAAGGGAAGCTGTCAGACTTGCTCGTAGCTACTCGACCTTCGCGGACGAAGCAATAGAACTTGAGGCCTCGGGTGGAATTGACCGATCCAACGTCGTACAGGTTGCTGAAACTGGCGTGGACTGCATCTCGTTAGGAACACTTACGAATGACGTGGAAAGCCTTGATTTCTCATTTGGGATGAGTAGATAACGGTGATCTATCGGCAATACAAGCTGGCAAACTGTGCAAAGGCTAACTCCGTGCAGCGGTCTGGATAACGAGCTATTTTGGAACTTGGAGCTCACTATTGTCGAGCGAGACACAGCTAGGCATATCTTATGGTTCAACGCTATCTTCTATATTGGTGCTGATACAGTGGCTTCAATTCGAGAGTGACATCGTGAGACTGAGTCTGGATATTTCTGAATTTGGTCGGATACGGGCATGCTGCATTCCGCCAAACTGGTTATTGGGTGCAATTCTTATCGTGTACCTCTTCGGATTCCATTGCTTTGCTGACACTGTGAAGGCCGAACTAGGCAACTGGCAAGTCGTGCAGTCTTACATAGATGAAGAGAGTGCGTGGCGAGGAACGAACAAGGATGGAGAGCCACCTGACATCTCCGAGGCCGTTGCAGCCGCACATGCAATCATTGAGAGAACAGATCACCCAAAGACGATCGAGGCGGCCCTCTTTTTAATGACATATCTTCGAGATTCGGAATCGCCCTTTGCCAGCGAAGGTGTGCAGAAGGGCGAACGAGCTCTGGTCGAACGCGTTGGTCCGGACTGGACGGTTGTGGAGGGTTTTCATGCGGCATTAGGAGAAATAATTACTGAGAATGACACTCTAGACATCTCCAGATTCGAGAAATTACGACGCGTCGATTCTACGTTCTTTCGGCACCTCGCAGCTGCAGTTGCCATCCTTGAGATTGAAGACCATCCGCAAACCCGTGAGGCCGCAGAATTTATGGTCACTGCGTACTTTCCGGGACGGTGTTACACCAGGTACGTTGTCATGGGAGCGGAGACGCTCAGAGACAGGTATCCTCAGTACGATGATTGGGGGACAACGCTCACCTTCCTTGATTCTTGCCGAGTGGTGTCCAACGAAGCGACTCCAGCAATCGATCATTTCTACCTGTCCATGGCTACCAGTTCGATTGATAAAGCTGTTCAAGGAATTGCTCGCTACTTCCTTACGGTTGGACTTCAACGGTCAATCAACGCACCATCCATTTCCAAAAATGAACGGGTCAAACTTCGCATCACCGCTCTCGACTGGGCAACTGGTTTGAGCGACGGCATCGAAGAAGTGGAACTCTTCGTGCGCTATGGTCCTGATAGCCGACCCGGTAATTTGCCGCTGGAGCAAGTGGAGCGCCAACTTATCCGAAACATCAAACATACCACCGTAGGCGCGAGAGTTCCTGAAATCACCGGAACGAGGTTAAACGGAAATGACGAGAGACTAATCGAGTATTTGGGCAAGACCGTACTCATCGACTTTTGGGCAACCTGGTGCGGACCTTGTATCGCTGAGTTCCCAGAGCTGAGAAAGCTCTGGCGTAGTCTTCCGAAAGACAGATTCTCGTTATTGTCTATCAGTGTGGACGAGCACCTCTCAACAGTCACGAAATTTCTTGAAGAAGAACCGATGCCGTGGTCTAATTGGCACGTAGGTAATGTAAGTGATGTTCCCAAAAGTCTTTACGAACGCTCCTACCCCACTTATATACTTCTCGACAGTCATGGCGTAATACTGGCCCGTTGTGGGAGTTTGATCGACAGTTTCATATCCACTGTCAAGGACTCCGTTGACAGTACAACCCAGCAACACTAAGTTAGCTGTCACAACAAAAAAGTGAAGTGCTATGTTGCTACACGATAGACAACCCCCATTAAACCCGCTTCGAGTAATGGCGGAGCGCGTGTTACGAATGTACTACTCTTGGCTATATTTGAACGGTCAAAGAACGGTTGTTCACGACCCTTAGCTTGTGCCTAGAAGAAAGTGAGCCGCTTGCCTTTAGTGGTCATCCTTTGATCACCGACTATCAAGCCATCGCTGGCCGCCGAACAGTTAAAACAGTCGTCTCTAGGGGTATCGCCAATGCCAATTGTCGAATATATCAGTGGATTAGAGGGAGGATGGCGAACTCGACACCGGTCTGATGAAGTCAATCGATTCACAAGTCAACGCGTTGGTGAAGAAGCCAACTTCCAAATATCCATAACAACAATGACATCCAGATGGATGTGTAATTCCCCTGCTATTGGAGAGTGACTCCCCGACACTTTGAAGGCTTCAATCTCAATCTACGGAATGCAATATAGCATTGCTCGAGATAGTTCGTTTTTTGAGATTCGCGACAATCAAGCAATTTCAACCCGTGTCATTGTTAACCAAGCAAACCCCTCACATTGTGATCCGTTATCACGTGACTTCTTCAATTAACATGTCGCAACACTCCACGGAATTGTCCGAGTGAAGTATTTTTCGACCGATGCCAAAGAAAGTCTCCAAGAGCCAAATCCAAGATTACTTGAATCGAATGCAGGAAATCGTCAAACGAACTGCTGCAATCGACCATTTTGTCGGTTTTTCCGCACAAGGCTTGCCGCAAATCATTGTTATTGAGGTGATTTTTCTACAGCTACGTCGAATTCTCGAGTTGATCGCTACCGCACTACTAACCATCAATCCTGATGTCTTGGAGAACATGAGAAAACAGGGCAAGAGAACATGGCATGCACTAGACATTCTTCGAGCCATC
>JAPOXO010000134.1:0-2483 GCA_026707045.1 Gammaproteobacteria bacterium
TTGTGGATTGCGTGCATTCGATGGAGATCGTGTTGAAACTTTCCTCTTTGAAGGAGAGTTATAGGGTTGGACGCGCTCAGACCTTTTCGTTGCGGAACTTGATCGGTGCTTGGACTGCGGCTACGCCACGGAAATCACGAGTCCTCGCAAGCTTGTGGGTGCGTCCAAGCACGAATTGCGTCCGCATGATATCTAGTGTAGCAACAAAGAGGGAAAACCATTCGAAATCGACCAGTTTACGGACAACTGTCGAAATAAATCCTCACTCCTCTACAAATTACGACATGGACCACCTAGCAAGTTCAAATCCCGTCAATCTATTGGAAAGCGGATGCGGAGCACCTTCAATTTACATCGGATTCTTAAGTAGCAAGCAGCTAGAATTTGCGTTTTTCAATCGGATCGAGATTTGGTTTCTTTCAAATTAAGTCAAAAGTGTAGAACGTACACGTCATACTTTTCCAGAGCAGCAAGAAAGCTTGACTATTGGAAGCGAGCAGTAACTTCGAGCAAGCAGAATGATGCTCAAGTAATCGATTTCTTTTGTGGATGTGGTGGAATGTCTCTCGGATTCGAGCATGTCGGAAGGGTAACCAATGGATTTAGGTTGCTTGGTGGAATCGATATTGATGAAACAGCGTTAGCCACGTATGCACACAATTTCAATGTACCTACCCATAGGGCTGATATTCGAGACATTGCGACAAAAGACGGAACGTATAGTCGAGTTGTATCGAATATGCTTGAAACGAATCCTGAGTTGCCGACAGTTTTAGTCGGTTGCGCTCCGTGTCAGGGATTTTCGGGTCACAGAAAAGGTCGGTTGGGCAATCCTGATGAACGAAATGAGCTAATAGTTGCCTTCGCTGAAATTGTGGCTCGACTGTATCCAGAATACGTAGTTATGGAAAACGTGCCGGAAATGCTTTCAGATAGGTATCGTGAGTATTATTCATCTTTTAAAAGAATACTTCAAGACAGAGGATATATGATTAGAGATGCGGTTCTGAATGCCGCTGAGTTTGGGGTCCCGCAAGAACGATTGAGAGCAATAGTGGTTGCCTCTCGAAGTAACAGCTTTGCCATGCCTTCGAGTGACCTCAATCCAACCCAATTCGTGACTGTAAGAGATGCTATAGGAGACTTGCCGATTGTATCTCCTGGCGAGTTAGTCGATGCAGACCCGATGCATCGAAGCGCGTCTCACCGAAATAGTACCGTGAAAGTAATTCAGTCGGTTCCGAAAAACGGCGGTAATAGACCTGCTGGCATTGGTCCGAAATGTCTTGAAAAAATTGATGGGTATTACGATGTGTACGGAAGACTCTTCTGGGACAAGCCTTCTATTACGATTACTAGCTATGCCCGCAATCCTGCTAGTGGTCGATTTGTTCATCCTGAACAGGATCGAGGGCTTACCAAGCGAGAGGCCGCACGACTACAGAGCTTTCCAGACGGGTTTCATTTTAGCGGTTCATTCGACGAAATCTTCAGACAGATTGGAGAAGCAGTACCCCCAAGACTCTCCACTGCAATCGCTGCAGCACTACTCGAGAGTGTAAGAAATGAGTGTATAGATGGGTGACATATGGATGTCTTGTTCTGAATTCCTCAAAGCGGGAATGAATTAGTGTCCGTGAAAACGCCTCGAGCTATAGATGCTTTTTGTGGAGCGGGAGGAATGAGTATTGGATTGGCTAAAAGTGGATTTGCCATAAAGTCGGGATTTGACAACGATCCCATATGCATCTCAACACTAAAGTCAAATCCAAAATATATTAAGCATGAATGTTTAGAAGCCAATATTCAGGACATGTTGAAGGGGCATTTGTTACACGAGACTGGACTAGAGTGTGGCGAGCTTGACTTGCTTGCTGGTGGACCTCCTTGTCAGGCATTCAGTATTCAACGAACACTCGATAGACATTGCGACAACAGAGAAACTCTCATAATGGACTTTGGGGGCTTGATCTTGGACTTCATGCCGAAGTTTTTCTTAATGGAGAACGTACCAGGAATCGAAGGAAAGCGAGGCAAAGAGATTTTCCTCAAATTTGAAATTCGAATGAAGTCGGCAGGATATTTCATTCACAAGCAAGTTCTCGATGCACAATTTTTTGGTATAGCCCAGAGACGGCGCCGATTGTTCGTAATAGGAGAGAGAGCATCAAGTGCACAGCTAAAGTTCAGATGGCCGCAACCCAGAAGAACCACATCGACTGTACGAGCAACAATTTCTCACTTGCCAGCACCCCCTCAAGATGGAACACCACACGAAAGCTATCCACTACACCGCGCAGATCGACTAAGCGAAAGGAATAGACAGAGGCTACTGTCCCTAAAAGACGGTCAGGGAAGGAAGGACCTTCCTCTACACTTGCTAGCGCCATGCCATAGAAACTCAGGAGACGTAATTGGTCATAGAAACGTATACGGCCGAATGTCATGGGATTCGGTAGCACCAACAATCACAGCACGGTTTG
>JAPOXO010000134.1:2493-4058 GCA_026707045.1 Gammaproteobacteria bacterium
GTTTGACTCATTTACGAGGGGACAGTTTGGTCATCCTGACCAAGTTCGATCTATTTCGCTCTATGAAGGAGCACTTTTGCAATCGTTTCCTTCCGATTACAAATTTAGTGGTACTAAGGTTCAGATAGCCAGGCAAATTGGAAATGCCGTTCCACCTCTACTTGCTTGCGAATTGGGTGTGTCGCTAGTACAAGCACTCGCTTCGTGAATCATCCGTTGAAGTGAGAGCGATATGAGTTTCTCAGAAATCGCACAAGAATACCTAGGTGAATTTCAACACGTGTATGACACCGCCAAAGCCGCAGGTCAGCAAAGTGTAGAACTCTCCAGTCGCCCATATGCACACAAATTTCTGACCAAATTATGGAGTTCTATACAGAATCAAAACTATGAAACGGAATTGCTTCACGAAGCACCAGTTCGGAGTATAGGAAAAACACCAGACTGGAGACTATGTGATAGTGTATCGCACGGAGTATTTTTTTATGGAGAGCACAAGTCAGTTGATCTTTTAGCTCCTTACAAACTTGACAACAACGAAGTCTCCCAGATTGAACAATACCTCAAACTAGGAAGACCAGTATTCGTATTTGATGGAATTGAATTTCTCTTTTTTGAATCTGGCAGAATTGAGCAACCAGAACGGATTGAATTGATAGCTAAACCTATTGATACAAAGCAACAATGGAGTACTCAACCTGCAAATATCTTAGTCGAAACTAAATTTCGCAAGCTACTTGAGAGTCCTGGATTTACAAGTTGGACAGAAACCAATCTAATTAGGCACATAGCCATCAGAGCACGGCTATTGGCAGATGCCTTTTATGATTTGATGTCGTCGGTAGAAAATAGTGGCTCAACTATTGCAGAAAACAAACTCATAGAGGCCATTCACTCGTTACAGGAACTTGTAAGAGATCATCATGACCCAGTTTTGTCAGATAACAGATCTTGTTCGAATTTTGTAGCACAAGTACTAGCATTCGGACAGTTTTACGCACATATTCAGGCACCTTTAGGAAACATAGCTCCAGACGAAATAAGGAGTTTCATCGATAAATATTGGATCAAGGATCAATACTTTGCTGAAGCACATAAATTGGGCCCTTTTCGTGTGATTCAAGAGTTTTTAAAGGACGAGCTAGGAAAAGGAACCCGTATTGCTGAAATCTATAGTGAAATTACCTCATTGTTAGCTCATGCAGAATACCAGGGATTGGACGACACCCCACGTAACTTCCATGCCTTATTCGAAGAATTCTTTACAAATTTTGACTATCAAGCGAAATTTGATTGGGGAGCATTTTATACTCCTAGTGTACTCACAGATTGGATGGTTCGCTTTGTTGATGAAATTTGCAATAATCAATTCAACCACAAAATTCAAGACTGTGCGCAAAAAATCATCGATCCGTGTTGTGGTACTGGTGGTTTTATCGAGTCTCTAGCCCGACATTTTAATCATTCAATTGTAAGAATTCCGCAGGTTGTAGGATTAGAAATATTGCCAGCACCATATGCATTATGTCATGCGAGATTATCCCTATGCATTGAGGCAATTAGGG
>JAPOXO010000058.1 GCA_026707045.1 Gammaproteobacteria bacterium
CTTCGATGTGTGCATCACCAATCCACCTTGGCTTGCTAGGAACAGTGCGACTGTCAGAGGGTTCGATTTCCCGATTTGCAACCATGACAATCTCTACAAGTTCGCGTTGCAGAAGTGCTTGGAGAATTGTGAATGGGTAGCTGCATTAGTGCCCGAGTCTTTTCTTCGAGCAGACTTGTATCAACAACGACTATCGGATTTCATCTCCATTCCTCACCGCCTGTTCTCGAATACAGGGCATCCAGTGGGATTGGCACTGTTCATGCCAGAGCCTATTGAAGATGTGCAGATTTGGCATGGGAAAGAGTGGATTGGGTGGCTGTCGGATTTGGAATCGAGCAAGCCACTTCCCATGCACGATGGACCAGAAGTTACCTTCAATGACTCGGATGGGAATGTGGGATTGATTGCATTGGACAACACCAAAGAGGCTTCCATTCGTTTCTGTGATGTCAAGGAATTGTCTAATTACGATGTCAAGCGGACAGGTAGACACATTACAAAATTGTCTGTTTCTGGCTATGTCAAAATCAGAACTTGGAACAAGTATCTCAATCACTTTCGGAATGCAACGAGAGATGTGTTGCTGACCTGCTACAAAGGCATTCGACATGATGGAATGTATCGCAGGAGACTGGACTGGCAAATTGCGAGGGGCATCATTCATCGTGCATAAGCCACCTGACTATCAGGCTATCGAGTACGCGATTGCTCGAAAGGGCGCCAGTCAGGTAGTCGAACGGCTTGATGCTGCTGACAAGGATTTGCTGAAACGCATTGAGTGGTTCGTAGACAGGTTCGGTTTTCAGCCTCAAACAGTTAGGGATGAAATACGCAGAAACAAAATGTTTTCAGCTCATTTTGCCAAGGATCCTAGACGAACTGGGTTCCATGAGAAAGTGGCCGCATGCTGGCTCAAGCAATTTGGCAACACAATTTCTGAATTCAAGACATTGCCGAAAAGTGGTAAAAATGCTTGGTACATCACAAGTGATGGACACATGCAGAAGAATGTTCGACCCAAGCCGTCAAAGTCTCTTGACTTTAAATGGAAGACTGGGAGATTCACTGTCTATGCCACTCACAAATATACCCGCGAAGGTGGAGGCAACCAAGACAGCCAATATGATGAAGTGAAATTGACACTTCGCCACTTTCAGAATGGTGCCGTTGATGATGACACTATGTTTCTGGCAATTGTGGATGGTCCGTACTACACCGAAGAAAAGCTGACTGAACTCAACAGGTTTGAACGCATCAAAGCTCCCTACTGCAAAGCCATGCACATTGAATATGTTCCCAACTATTTGGAGCACCACCTATGTCTAGAAAAGTGAAGGAAGACATTCTCCCAATCGAAGATTCTCCCAGCAATGTGGTGAAGTCAATGATGAAGGGGAAACCTAAGAAACAATGGCGCTATCTCAAGCGGGTCGAAGAACGCAAGACCAAGCGTAAGACCTCGTAGAGCCTAAAACTGCCATTTCAGGCAACATGGGAGAAAATCACAATTTGTGTAATCTAGTATGTAAGTCCCTAAATATTGCTTGTATGCAGCGGAATATTCGTCCAATGTAGTCAGATACTCGTCCGATTGCTGCCAACTCTCGATGAGGTTCTTGTGCAAGCCGGAATTGGAAGTGGCCAAAAGTTCGCTTGATGAACCATCGCCGTGGGCGTACACCTCGATGTTGACATTGGGTTCAGCCACAACATTGAACGCTCCGTGAAAGTTACCAAAGGTGATTATGTACCCAGTAAAGACAGTAGGTTCGTCGATGTCGGCTTCAACAACAAATCTCTTGTCGACAAGCAGTATTCTGCCGAGCTCCAGAATCTGAGATTCTCCCTCTTCGTCATATTGCTCACCGTAAACATCAACGATGGCACTCGACAAGTCTTCCTCCACAGCGCTTAGATCTGCGGCTATGGTGAATTTTTTCGAGGAGTCCTGCGATAGGTGCGAGCCCCCTACCAAGACTAGCTGGTCGTAGGGAAACTGGCCCCAGAAGTCCACCAGCGCAAACTTGACCTCTTGTCCATGCGTTAGCAATGCCTCGACAGAGAATTGGAATTGGTCTCCCTCGCCGACATCCGCTGAGATCTTTACCCTCGTCGGTTCATCAACTATTCCGCGAAACGAGATTTTGCCGTCGACGAAACTCCCCGATGCCAATTGAATTGTTGCAGTTTCCCCGTCCTCGGTTTTGGTCTGGTAAGTCACTGAAATCGTTATAGAATCACTGTCCAATGCACTCGTAAGCGCTGCCTCAGAATCAGACGATGTGTCGATTGCTGTGTCATCTGCGTCGACACGTGATTCTGCTTCCGGGTCCTCAACTACGATGAAATCACCCGTTATGCTGTATGTGATTGGGGGATTGGAACTGCAGGAAGTAAGAACCGATATAAGAAGTGCAAGTCCAATTGCAGAAAGTAGCTGTTTCATGTAGGTGAAATGGGTAGCGTTGGTTGGAGTGCCCATTCTAAAACGTAGATTCTTAGTAACTGGTCAAGCGGTGTGTTCTACTCCCTCTAAATTCTCAGTGAATCTTACATTCAATTCACAAATGGGAACCTAGATTCTCTAGGTGACCAACGTCAGAGTTTAGGCGCAGTGTGCCGGTAGCGTGCCAACAACTAGCCTCCGATATCGTCGTCTGCAGAATTGGGTAAATCCTGATTCTCGTGCGCCTCCGACTGTTCAGGCTCGAGTGCCGAAGCGTACCGAGACGCCAGAAGTTCCTCCAATGCTTCCGTGTCAATGTCCTTCTCGAGAATACATCCATCCGAATCGACCAGGTAGCCTTTGGGAATGGCTTGCACGCCGTAGGAACCTGCAATTGAACCGTCCCAACCCTCAATTTCGCCAAGATTAATCCACGGAAGTTCGTGCTTTTCTGACCCTTCCTCCCAGGCTTCAATCGTGCTATCGATAGATATCGCAATGATTTCGAATCCGTCGTCGTTGTACGCAGAGTACATTCGCTTCAGATCTGGGAAGGTCGCTATGCACGGTCCACACCAAGACGCCCAAAAATCAATGAGTACGATTTCGCTTTCAGTGAGTACGTCATAGAGAGCAATTTCAACGCCTTCCAGATTGGCTAGACTGAATTCCGGCGCTTTTTGTCCCTGGACCAAAGTTCGATCGTTTTCTTCGGTTTCGATGTAACGCTGCAGATCCTCTCGACGTGGTGTAACGCGGCGCGAGACCAAATCTGAGTCTAAGTCTTCCGCCAGTCTGTCGTAAATGGGGAACGCATCGGATCGATCAACGGAGCGCGAACTGTAAGCCCCAAGCTCCATGGCCAGAAGTATATGGAGTGGATCTTCTGCAATATTGGCGATTTCCTTCAATGCGTCTCTTCGCATCTCGTCCATCTTCTGCTGAACGAGCATGTATTCGGGCCCATCCTGACTGTTCATCATGTCAAAGACAGTCTGGGAGGCTTCTTCATTAATTTCAATGTGTTCGCATCCTTCGGCTGTGGTAGCAGCTTGCGACGGTTCCGAAACTTTCGCCACAACTGGCTCGGATTGTTCAGAGGCCGCTGCAGAATCACTCTCCTGTGATTCTGTTGGTTTCGAGCTGTCTTGCTCCATTGGTTCAGTGTCGCTGTTTTCCGCTTCGTCGCTATCATCACTTACGGCGAAACTTTCCGCCCACGCTTGTATCGCGAGCGGGTATGCGTCCATCGTCGCTAAATATTCCTCGGTTCTTTGCCAGCTCTCTACGAGTGCAATATGAAGACCGGAATCGGCGATTGGAATCAACTCACCGGCGGATTCTCGCCATGATAGGGTGATTGTGGAGCCAGGTTCGACAATGGCTTTGCCGCGCGACAAGGCGTTCTGTCCAAACATCCTAAATGAGACGACGGAAGGTTCGTTTATATCGCTTTCGATCAAGAAACTGCCGTCTTTTGGCATGACTCTGCCGAAGGTCTTACTAACGGCCTCGCCGTCCTCGAAGACCG
>JAPOXO010000122.1 GCA_026707045.1 Gammaproteobacteria bacterium
TCATGCTTGCGGTATACGGTGGATGCATTCTCTGTTTATTCCTGCTTACATGGATGCAAATGCATCTAGCTTCTATCTAGAATGGCCAGGAGTACAAGACCACAAGCCAATTCTCTCGCAAATCAATCACGGCGATGCACCGAGCAGAAGCCTACTAACGCGGACCGTTTGTAGAAAAAGGCATGAAAGGGGCCTTCCATGCCATAACTATTGGAACAGTGTGGTGCATAGGCCAGTTCGGCATCTCGACCTCGGACGATCATAGAATTCCCTGGATGATGAGTTCGCCATTTGGCGCTGTTGTAGGAACCATTTGGTCAGACGAGTCAACGTATTTGCCAATTGATAAATCACGGTGCAATGAAACTCTAGTAGGAAACCTGTTTCGAATCCATCACGCTATGATTAGTTCTCTAGCTCCACTAAGACTTCTCGAAAGCTGTTTACGCCAGACTCCAGAATCTCACAAATTTCCTCAGCCAGCTCCAAGGGACCCGGAAGATTCTCGTAGTCAGCAAAGCTCTTGTCCTTCAGCCAAAAAACATCGAGACTCACCTTGTCTCGTTTGAACAGGTCCTCGTAGAGGTATTTTCGCCAGCGCCCTTCTGGATTGCTTTCTTCGTGCCAGGATTCAACTCGTTGCCTACGATTTTCTGGGTTGTAGCATCGAATGAAATCGTCGAGGTCCTCAAATCGCATTGGCTTCTGTTTCAGCGTGTGATGAATGTTGGTCCGGTAATCGTAGAACCAGACTTCCTTTGTCCAGGGATCCGGACTCGCCTCGTGATTGTCGAAAAAGATCACGTTCGCTTTAACGCCTTGAGCGTAAAACACGCCGGTTGGCAAACGCAGTATTGTGTGCAAATCTGTAGTTTGAAGCAACTTTCTTCGAATTGTCTCTCCGGCTCCACCCTCGAATAGTACGTTGTCCGGCACGACGACAGCGGCATGACCAGTAGTCTTTAGCATGGTTCGAATATGCTGAACAAAATTTAGCTGCTTGTTCGATGTCGTAGCCCAAAAATCTTGGCGGTTGTAGGTGAGGTCGTCGGTTTCCTGTTCGCCTTCCGCATTTGTGAAACTCATCGAGCTCTTCTTGCCGAAGGGAGGATTGGCCAAGACATAGTCGAACGTCTGAGCCGTCGGAGAAATCAGCGCATCAGCCGACGAGATGCTTGTTTTACCTGTCATCTCGCCAATACCGTGAAGAAGCATGTTCATCAGGCAAAGCCGTCGCGTATTGGATACGATCTCGTTGCCATGGAATGTAGAGTTCTTTAGGAATGCCTTTTGGTTCTTGTCGAGCGAGTAGTTGTTTGAGCTGGTGAGGAATGCGTGGGAGGCAAGAAAAAAACCTCCAGTTCCACACGCTGGATCGGCGATGGTCTTGCCGGGTTCGGGGCGAACGCATTCCACCATTGCACGAATAAGAGCTCTAGGAGTGAAATACTGACCCGCACCGGACCTCGTGTCTTCAGCGTTGCGTTCCAATAAATCCTCGTAGATGTCGCCCTTCACATCCGCACCCAACACGATCCAGTCGGTGCCGTCGACCATCGCGATCAGCCGAGAAAGCTTCGCTGGATCGGTGATCTTGTTCTGTGCCTTCGCGAAGATTTGGCCAAGCAAGCCACTTTGTTCTCCAAGCCTGCGCAATAGCGTAATGTAGTGCTCTTCGAGCTCAGCACCTCGGCGCCTTGTCAGACTTGTCCAGTCATAAGTTACGGGGATTCCAATGTCTCGGTCGTATGGAGGATTTGCGTATTCGTCTGCCATCTTGAGAAAAATTAGGTAGGTCAGTTGCTCTAGATAGTCGCCATAGCCGACGCCATCGTCGCGCAGCGTGGTACAAAAACTCCAAACCTTGGAAGCGATCACAGACGCGCTCATGAATTCGCTCCATCTACGGATTCGACTTTCATCGGTTCGAGTGCTGGCCAAATGTCCACGGCCAAGTCTGCCAACGCTTGACCGCGTTGTCTTATCTCACTCTCGTTCCACAGATCTCGTTCCAGAAACCACCTGTTGAGAAATAGACTTGTGTGTTTCTTTAGCTTCTCACGTTTCGCCAGAAACCCTTTGTTTCCTGCGGAAATATTCAGCCTACTAGTCAACAAAGTGAGATTGCCTACGGACTGGATCAGTGTATTCCGTTCTTCCGACTTTCGTTCACGAGACCAGCGTTCAACGAACTCTCCTTGCTCGAAGGGCCACTCCTTGGTCCAAGCCGTGGGAAGCATGTGTTCGGTCCACAGATCAGGCGGCATCGTCGTCGTCTCGGCAAATTCCGATCTGCTGGCCTCCTCTAATTCCCACAGAATGTCCCTGATCCGAGCCTGCGGCGCTAACATGTAAGCTGGCTTTGAGAGGATTCCTTGGCGGAACTCATCGTCGCTAGGGTATCGAGTGCTATCGCCGTCTTTGTCGGCAAAGTAGCGTTCCAAGGAGTCCACGGACGGTCCGTGCTTCAGAAAAACTAGAGAAATGCTCTGGAACACCTTGTTTAGGTTCTTGCCCGTTAGTCCGCACAATGCTCGCCGAACAATGTATGAATAGATCAGGTGATAAAGTTCGCCTTTTTCTTCGTCATCAATGCTGCTCATGCTGACTTGCATAGCAACCGGATAGGCTGTAGTAACTTGCCATACTGCAAGCTTGCGACCCAGCCAATGCAAATCCTCGTCTTCAATTACTCGTCCTTCGAGAGTTTCATATAAAGGCGAATACTTACCAAGCATTCCTAGCTCATCTTCGATATTTTGGAATCTCGGTCCGCCCCTTGGAACTGCAAACGCACGATATTCTGCATAGAGTTCTCGCATAGAGATTTTTTGACCGGTTTCTGCACCAAGCACATGGGCGAGGAAATGATCGATCCGCGGTCTCCTGGGCCGTGCGAACGGGGCTTGCTCTCTCCACTAGTTGTCATCGAACGGATCCCAGAGTTCGTGGTATAGCTCTTCAATGTCTGCTTGCTGTTGTTCCGCTCGATAGAAAATGTTGTTTCTTACGAGATCCATGGCCAGCAACGGCTCTCCCTTCGAATTCAGAGTCTCGAAGATAACTTGTGCATCATCGTCTTCCTCCAGAGTGATTACGACCAGCTTCATGCGATTGAGCAGAGATGTAAGTAATGCCTCAAGGCGGCTCTCGATTGCGTCCATGGTGTCGGTCTCATCTGAGATCACTTGGCTCTTCGCTCCTTCTCCATCTTGGACTGTCAACTCGGCAGAGCCGAACTGCGCGAAGTCGTCGATCAAGCGATGGAACTCCTCATAGGCGCGTAACGCTCGGACAGGTGTATTCTTTGGAACGCGATTACGCCAGTAGTAGCTTCGGTAAATGTTTCTAATTGAATCGTGATCTTTCTCTACGATGTCGTGAAAGATTGATCGGTCGGTGGGAGTGGGGGTGAGCTTGAACCTCGTCAGCTTGTCGTTGTCTTTCGATTTCAGTACGTTGAAGATATAGTCTTGAACATGCATGGCGACGTCGTCGCATCCGTGCTTCAAGGAGACCTCCCGTATCGCGGCAAGGAAAAGTTGGAAAGTGGTCAGCCGCTGCTGGCCGTCCACAACCTGAAACCTTGGCGTTACTCCAATCTGCGCGGCCTCGCCAATCGGTGCCAAAATTAAAGCTCCAAGGTAGTGCTGAAACTTGCTGGTTCCTTCCAAGATTTCATTGGCCTTCGCTTCGACATCCTCCCAGAAGGGAAGGAGTTGGGAGTCGTGCCACTGGTACTTCCGTTGATAAAGTGGCACCATGAATCTGCGTCCTTCACTAAGTATCTCTTCTACTGCGTGATCATCAGTTTGCATGCTTTTGTCCTTGGTTCTTCACTTTTGGGCTTTAGCTCGCTTTGCTCTGATTCGCTCCACCAAGACAATTGCTGGTTCGTCCGTTGGATCCTGATGGATGAGCTGACCTGAAAAGGCTCTCTTCAGAATGGATT
>JAPOXO010000034.1 GCA_026707045.1 Gammaproteobacteria bacterium
CTGAATTCAACGCGGGCTGGATTGCACACTGGTTGGATAGAGTCGACCAGGGTCTCCAACGTGAGTACAGAAACAAGAGCGAACCTCACAAGGGTGCGTCTCCACACGAGATTTGGAAGCGACAATTCTACGCCACGATTGAAGATGACCGTCCGGCATTGGCGACACGAGACTTGATTGGTGTGGACAATTTGATGTGGGGCTCCGACTACCCGCATACGGACTCCACCTGGCCCTGCTCACTGGAAGTTCTTGATGAACTGTTTGAAGGGATAGAACTTTCAGATCGTAATAAGATTACGCGCGAGAACGTCAAGAATCTCTACGGCATCAATTAGACCAACCGCTAGTCCGTCAGACGAGATCAAGTCCTTGATGAACTTCACCTTCTGGGTCTTTCAATCGTGTTGATGTTGACGATTCTTGTGAGCTACCAAGCGTTGCTCATTGGAATCGGGCTTTGGGCAAAGCGACGAAGCGAAACCCACGATGACTTTCTCATTGGCGGCAGGAAAATGGGGGGTGTGGTTGCCAGCTTGTCGTATGCTGCTGGCGCATCATCTGCCTGGTCAATTCTCGGTCTCTCCGGCATTGCTTTTTCAATTGGTGTTTCTGCAATCTGGCTCTTACCCGGAACGATTACCGGCCATATTGTCGCTTGGTTCTTCATCGCTCCCAGAATTCAAGCAGCAGCGGCGGAACGCAGGCATGTGACTTTGACTGATTTCCTTATCGATGGCTTGTCCGGCTGGCAGAGAAAGTCAGCAATCTTGATTGCAGGAATTGCTATCGTCTTCTGCTTTTCGTTCTACATTGCCGCCCAATTTGACGGTGCTGGAACAGCACTTGCTCATGAGTTTTCCATTCCCACAGAGGTTGCGATTCTTGTCGGTGCAGCAGTCATCCTTGTGTACACCTGCCTAGGAGGCTTTTGGGCGGTCAGTATCACGGATTCTCTGCAGGCTATTGTGATGCTGGTTGCAGCACTGATTCTTCCCGTTACAGCTCTTGTTACTCTTGGAGGACTTGGTCCGACTTTCAGCGCGCTTTCCGACGAACATTTGGCACTAACTAGTGGGAATGTCGGGTGGATGGCTGCAGGATTCCTGATCGGTATGGCATCCATTGGATTCGGTCCGCTGGGACAACCCCACATGCTCAATCGGATGATGGCACTTTCGGATCAAACTGCGCTCAATCGTGCTCGATTTGTTGCTCTGAGTTGGTTCGTAATTGTGCTCAGCGGCATGTTTCTCACAGGCTTGGCAGGACACGCGCTACTCGGAGAATTTTTGGGAGACCCTGAAGAGCTTGTGTTTCAATTAGCGGCAGAACTACTTCCAGCACTAGCAGGTGCTATATTGGTGGTCGCAGTGCTTTCCGCAGTGATGTCGACTGCCGATAGTCAGCTGCTCGTCGCAGCTGGAGTTGCTTCACACGATCTTGGGCAATCTAACTCAAGAATCTGGGTAGTTGCAATCGGCATTGCAGCCGTGGCACTCGCACTGCTGCTTTCAGAATCAATATTCTCTCGTGTCCTGTTTGCATGGAACGCTCTCGGAGCTACATTTGGTCCTCTGGTACTTCAACGCTGCATGCGAAGACCTATCCATGAGAATGCTGTACCGATTGCCATGGCGATCGGGTTTGTATTGACCGTTTTGTTCTATTCTCTGCCAAACACGGTTGGGGATATTGCGGAACGTGTTATTCCATTCGTCACCGGATGGCTAGTGCTTTGGTTCTATCCCAAATCACGAGACAAACGACCAGATTGAGAACACTGCGGTCTCGGCCGTACAGCCAATTCAACTTTCTGACTTGACATGAACTCGCAGCAATTGGAAGACTCGAATCTTGAACTTATAAGTACCTTGAATTCGCTTCCCGGCGTTTCAAGCTGTGAAGTACGCCCTTCAATAACATCCAGATCAAACGACATTTTCGAATTTCAAGTTTCAATCCAATTCGCTCAAGATTCCAATGGAACGGCCGAGCGCCTTCTCGTACTTTATGCAGCCGAACGGACGAAATCTCGTGTTGATCTGAAATCGAGCAATCTCTCAAATCCAAACTTGCTTCTGACTTGCAATCCTCGTAAAACCGAAGGACTCATCCGGGCACTCAGATATGCTTCGGAGTTGGACATGTCAGATCGGCCCTCTGGCAAAGTAATTAGACATGGAAACGTCCCGATACCGATTCTTTTGAACCATTGCTTAGCCGCGTTTGCGAGAGACTATGCAGAGGAATCGGGAATAAGAGATCTTCCTAGTCTCCCAGTATGGTCCAATCTGCTGCGAGTACTGCGAAAAGACCCAATTCCTCAAAAAGATGTAAACAAACGAGCGATCATTGCCACCAGAACTCGAAAGGTGGTACTCAGGGAGTGTGAAGTTCTTGGTTGGGTCGAAACTCTGCGCAAAACCTCTCCTCGAACTTCTGTGTTTGTAAAGCTTACGACCGAGGGGACTAGAGCAAGTCAGATTGCTGAAGCAAGAATTAAGTCAGTCGAAAAACGATGGAAGCACACCTACACGAACGTCTATGACCAACTCTATTCGGCACTGGGCAAAGTTGTCAGAGGGTTCGACCTAAAGTATCCGTACTACATCACGGGCTATGGCCCGGCAGACGATGGATTGACCGGAGGAGCCTATCTTCCCGCGGAAGAAGGTCCTCCGCCCATACCCGCTCGAGGAGAAGAATGGCCAGTCGTTCTTAGAAACTCCCATGGAGAATCGACCAAAATGCCGTTATCCGCCCTCTTGTCTCAAGCATTGGCTGGTTTTGCTATCGAATATGAAATGGAGAATCTGGGTCGCTTGGGGCACATCTTGACTCTCTATCGCTACATCGGCAACGATGGAGTTTCGCTTAAGGCGGTTCGAAATGCCGGTGGCATTACTGGAAATGGTCGATCACTTCACGAAAGACATATGAACATCGTGCTAGAACCTGGAAGAACCTCCGACAACTCCCGAACCGTTTACCTCACTCCAAAATCAAGACGTGCGAGAGACTCCTATTTGTACTTAGTTCACGACCTCGAATTACGATGGCGTGGTAAGTACGGAGCTAATGTCATGAATGACATGAGACGGGCTTTGGAATCACTCAGCGAGGACTGGCCAGAATGCCTTCCCGATTATCCAAACACAACTAACTGGATGATGCCTTGGTTTCGACCCTACACAGTTTGAATCCAGAAATTCACAACAATCCCTGTCGTGAAGCAGCACAATCAACCCAAACTTGACTCACAAATTGGAATCAACATACTTCATTGGATGGGCGTCTAACAAAAAGCAATCTCGGCCTTCGATGAAAAATCTATTTCTGACTCTGACAATTGCCTTAGTCCTTTCTCAATTGTCAGGATGCATGGCAGTTTTCAAGTTAATCCAATCCGAAGCTACGATCACGCACCAACTCGACGACCTAGTTGTCATGAAAACTGCTAGGTCTCTATTGAGACGGGACCGTGGACTAATCTTCGAGATTTGTAAGACTTTCTACAAGAGCTATCAAGATGTCTTTGATGTAATTATTGTCGTCTCCAACATACCAAAGGATGTGTTTGACAATAGCAAGATTGGCTACCACGGAGCGATGGCTACCGTGCGTAACGTAGAAATTGGAACAGGGGCATCACAGTTTGACCATGGAGATATGTTTTTCTCTCGAAACTCTTTACGCGGTGTTATGCATCTTCCATCAGCCAATCTTCTGATGGGCGGACCAAGCCTTCATGAGTTCATGCATCTCTGGGTAGTAGACAGAGAAGTGATACCGACCGTTTTAGAGGCCCATTGGGGGTTTAGTAGTGTGCATGGCCAGCTTGGCGGGTTTGACCTGGACAATCTTGTCGATCTAGGGGAGGGCAAGTATTCAGCAGGTGTTTTTGGGATCAATGCAAACTTTGGGAATTCATTACCTTACGCGCCTCTCGAGCTCTATCTGGCAGGATGGATTGCAGCTGAAGAAGTACCTGACATTTGGGTAGCTGAAGACGGGGAGTATCAATTCGAAGTGGATCCGAGCAATCGAGACAAGAAGAAAATACAACAAGGACCCGATGGATCGCCGATATTCACGGCAACCAATACATCGATTTGGAGTATTGATCAAATTGTTGATGTTCTTGGCGAACGGATTCCCAACGTTAGAGATTCACAGAAAGAGTTTCGAGTCGCGGTCGTGCTCGTCGGAAACGAAGACTTTCCTGTGACGGACGAAGACATAGAATTTCTAAGGACTCAAGTAGCTTTATTTTCTTCGAAGAGCAGCCTGCGTACATCAAAAGAACCAGGTATGTACAACTTTTGGGATGCGACTGGCGGAAGGGCCTCAATCCACACAGACGGGCTTAACGATCTTCAACGTCACCCGGAATACAACTAAATTGCACTAAAAGCTGGTCGAGATCGTCCGCAGAACCCGCTTTCTAATGAACCTTTACCATTATCTAACTGACATCTTATCCCTTATCGAGTTGAAACGTCGAATCCTGTGCGGAGTGCCTTAATCGAGTGCTTTCGAGTCTGCAACTAGGAGGAATTTCTTTGCTTCTACAGTTTGCTCGCTAGTCAAGCGGTTCTCTTTCACTAGTACCATCGCCGCCTTTGACTTCACTTCGTTTGACGGAAAACGATTCATTGAGTTAAGCAATCCTTCGGGATCAGAAGTAGCCCACTGTGTAGCCACCGCTGTGTAGTACTCGATTCTTTGAGATTCCGGAACTTGCTGAACCATATCAAGCGCTTCTTCGGTAGAACCCTTGTGTACCAACGATGCTCCTACCTGAGAATACGCCTTCAGCCTCGTTAGACCTTCCCGCACTCGAGGAAGCAGCTCAATCGCCTGGTCCATATCCGTAAACGAGAGAGAGGCTATCACGCGCAACTCCATGCCAACTTCCATTCCAATTTCACCGTACCTCCAATGTGTGACTTTCCTCACCGGTTGAGCAAGAGCCGTGCTCATCGCAAGGTTCGGGTCTACCCGTATCAGATGAAGTAAGTTCTCATCTAACAACTGCGTTCTCAAGTCTTCTATTGCAGGCTCGTTCAGAATCCAGTCTAGTCCAGCTTTGTAATCTCGGTCGATCCAACTACTGGCAACGCCAGAAGCCGCCGCGGTCTTATTGGGACCGGCTTTCATGCCGGCGACCAGAATAGCTGCTTCTTTCGGAGAATCTTCAGCTATCTCCCTCAAAGCAGTTTCCACAGCTGAAGGTTGAACGAATTCAGGCAAAATATCGATGCTTTCCAGCACTTCCTGAGGTTTGAACCGACTCCATTCTCGCACAACAGATTCCACCAAATCTCGTCGCTGAGTCTCATTCTCAATGTCTGAAACGGCGGCAAGTGCTGAATGAGGGTCTGACCTGGTCCAAATGCGCAACACGCTCCCAACAATCTGGTTGTATTGATCATTCTCGATGGTTAATGCGTACCTAAAAGCACCTTCCGGATCGGTATCGGCAGCGACAGGAAGAGCTTGGCTAATCACTATCCTTCGTGCCTCCACGTTTGTTAGAGATTGGGCGATTTGATCCATTGCGCTCAATCCACTCTTCTTAACCCATGCACTTGCAATTCGCGCAATGCTCCACATATGCACACCGTCGTCCTGCAATTCGATCGCAAGTTCATTCCATGCTTCTGCGGGGTTTTCAATTTCGTTTTCGATCCTGTGTTGCAGGATGGCCGCTACAGCAATCTTTTCGTTGCCAAGATCCTTGGCGATCGTACGAAGAACTTCATCAGATAGGTCGCTCCTCTCTTCTACGATTGCACGCAATGCTGACTCTCTCCAGTTCTCGTCTAAAGTACCTGCGTGCGAAACAGCTTCCTCCAGATTTGACTGTGCCCATTCCCGAAAAATGCCTGCTACGAACTGGCCAGGCCAATAGGACTCGGATTGCATTTCGAGAACAGTTGACAATGCTCGCTGTGGGTTGAGTTGGGCAAGCCGTTGAACGACTGACATGTGCCATGTATGCCTAGCCGTGTTTGGGCGTACACCTTCTGTCTGGACAACCAGGCCAACGACCCTCTCTTCATCAGCAGCCGCTAAGAAATTGCGAAGTGCCAAGCCTCTTGCGAAAGAGCTCTTGATTTCATCCAGATCATCAAAACTTCTTATAGCCTCAATAGTTGGTGAAGGAGATCTCGAAAGTTCACTGGAATTGCCTCGTTCGAGAGCCACATTTTCGTTCACTTCAGCGGGGCTCGGTACTTTGAAATCGGCAATTTGATTGTTGGAGATGGGAGATAAGAGCAACCATGACACAACACTTGCGGAACCAATTCCGAGAATGAAAGTAAGTGCTAGGATCCCTACGAACTTGGCTCTCGATATCGAAAATTTCATTTTTAAGTGTGATTGAGAAATGCTCGCATGTTTTATGTTTGTCGTGATGTGGTCAGTCCGTTGAGGTCATTGAATTAGCAAGGCACGCTATAGCAACTACCGATTTCATCAAAATGATTGTTGCTTTTCGTTGAGAGACTTGCGTTGTTCACAGAATTGGTTTGAAGAATACGTTACTACACATTCAACCTAAATCCATCTTTCAGAACACCCTTCTCGTCGTGTAGATGAACTTACACTATGCAGACCGATCACCATTGTCTATATACGTTTGCTTCTCCCTCTTCCAGCGCTTTAGCATCTTTGTCCGTCAGAAATGAATTAGCCTTTTCGACTTGCTCTTCTGATAGATTCTTGTGAAAACGGTTGGAACTCAGAATCATCATGGCTGCTCTCGACTTCACCTCACGAGACTGAAAACGGTTCATCGAATTTAGCAGTTGTTCAGGGTCTACTCCAGACCAAGCTCCGACCACCGACATATAGAATTCCGTTCGATCGGATTCGGGCAACTGACGATCCATATCGAGTGCTTCTTCAATTTCTCCATCTCGAATCAACGCTCCACTTACATTTTTATATGCATGCAATTTGGTGAGACCCTCACGCACCTGAGGAAGTAGTTCTATTGCCGTATCTAAGTCGGAATAGGCCAGATTGCTAATGACCTGCAGTTCCATACCCACACCTTTATCCGTTGTGCCTCCGGATTCATCAATTGGTTGAGCGAGCGCCGTGTCCATAGCCAACTGCGGGTCGATCTGCGCAAGCCGATGGAGAGCCCCGCTCAGCATCTGTGGTTTGATCTCTTTGACTGCAGGTTCGTTCAGAATCCAACTGAGGGCTGCCTTATGGTCGTTGTACATCCAAGCATTAGCAACGCTCGATGCGGCTGAAATCTTTTGAGGACCAGATTCCATACCTGCCACAATGCCAGCAGCCTCCATTGGAGAATCATCCGCTATCTTTCCTAATGCAGTTGAGAATGCTGCTGAATGAGTATGCTCAGGCAGTACATCGATGCCTTCCAACAATTCTCGAGGCTTGTCATAGGCCCATGTCCAAACGACGGTTCGCTCCAATTCGGTGCGCAAGGACTTCTTTTGAACTTCAGAAGCAGCCGTTAGCGCAGCTTCCGGATCAGACCTTGCCCAATTACGCATGATGCCTTGAATCGTCGAGTTGTATGGGTCATTCTCAATAGTCAATGCATATGTGTATGCAGCTGCAGGATCGGTCTCCGCTACCTCACTTAGGACATAGCTAGTCACGATCCGCCGAGATTCCAGATTGGTTAGCGACTGTATGACTTGATCCATCACACCCAAACCGTCCTTCTCAATCCAGGCTGATGCCACACGGGCAATGCTCCACGCAAGCTGGGTGTCGTCTTGCAAGTCAATCGCAATTTCGTTCCACGCTTTCTCTGGGTTATCTAACGCGTTTTCAATTTTCTGGGCCGTGATGACTGCAATTGCAGCCTGCTCATTGCCAAGGTCTCGCGCGATGGATCGGAGAACATTCTCCGAAAGATCCTTCCGTTCTGCCACGATGGCACGTAACACAGACTCCTTCCAGTCGTTGTCTATAGTTCGGGCATGTGCGACAGCCTCATCTAGATTCGAATGTGCCCATTCCCGAAATATGCTGGCAACGAATTGGCCCGGCCAAAAGGATTGAGATTCCATTTCGAGTACCTGTGACAGAGTTCGTTTCGGGTTAAGTTGAGCAAATCGTTGGACTATGGCCATTTGCATCTCATCCCTCCCAGGATCCTTCGACTGTGCCAGCAGCTGGGCAACCGTTGCTTCATCGGAGCTAGCCAAGAGGTTGCGGAAGACCACGCTCCGCTCAAATGCACTCTTGATTTGTTCGAGGTCGTCTAGAGACCTGATCGGAGACAGAGGAGGACTGGAAGAATCGAGGCTCTCCTTGGAAACGTTTTGCTCGAATTCCGCATCTTCCAAAGTCTCGGGCGTTATCGATGGGTTCACTTTTGCCGATTGGTTCTCTGCGTTGGGAGTTAGCAGCAAAAAGTACGCGCCGCTTGCAACTCCAAAACCTATTACGAATGCAAGAGCCAGCAGGGAATAGAAACTAGCATCAGATCTAGGTGTATTCATTTGTCGAAGCGACGAGATGGACTATCTGAATGTTATGCGTTTGTTTTTCCCCCGTCAAATCGCCGAATTCTGCTCAAAAAAGGTGACTGACCTTGTAAATTTGCAACGGATCTCGAGTCTCAAACCAGCCAACGTTATGGAGCGAAGTGCCACTACCTACGACTCTTGCTCAAATCGAGTACAACTATAGCGGAAAGACGGAATTTGGCTAGACAATAGCAATTTCCGACTACCAGCATTGTTCGGGCGACTGATCGATTGGTCTAACAGGTCGAACATATGCTATTCGTCCGTAGCAACCACCAGGTCTCGAAGTATCAGATCACGGTCGAACGGGCTCTGAATCTGTTCGATGTAGCTGAAATTCCCCGAGGCGGGATTCAAGGTGTTCCAAGTTGAAGTTTGACTCTGCTTACTATTCGCCCAGCCACTTGGGGTAATCACATCATGTGGTCGATCTACCGAGTCGCTTTGCCCTCGATCTAAGAACAGCCAAAAGACAGCACATGTAAGACCAATACCGCCAAGAATTGTGTGAGTTGGGAGCACGTAGAACCAAGTTTGTGTTTTAGCAAAGTTCATTTTTAAATTTGCTGGGTATTGGGTCTAATGAAATGCTATGCACCTGTACCTCAATGGTCGAACAGACGACCTACTCAATCCCCTTGTCGTCTTTGTCGTCAAGATACTTTTTGGCCGTTTCAATTTGCTCCTCAGATAAGCGCCACTGGCTTGCCTGAAGTAGAACGCGTGCTGCAGTCGACCTTAGTGCTTTGGAGGGTAATCGATCCATCGATTCAATCAACCCGTGTGGTTCTGAAAAAGCCCAATTGCTAATGACGAAATCAAGGTATTCCGCCCTGTCTGTTTCCGGTAGTTCCTGTGAAAGACTGAGAGCCCTGTCTGCTTTGCCATGGCGTACCAGACTTGAAGCTGTGTTTTGGTATGCACTCAACTTTGTTTGCCCTTCGCGCACCTGTGGCAGCAACTCCACAGCTTTGTCAAGATTTTTCCAAGCCATATGCAAGATGACATTAATTTCTAAACCCGTGCCTCCTGCAATCTCGGGTTGGCTTAGCGCTGTGGACATGGCGAGTTGAGGATCAACTTCCGTAAGGTCATTCAGAACAATACTGATCAAGTGGCGACGATTCAATTCGTTCGCCTGTTCTGTCTGTATCCAATCTAATGCCGCCTTAACATCGATCTTCGACCATGCCTCCACAAAGCCAGCTGCTGCCGACACTCTGATAGAGCCAGACTCCATCTTCGCGACTAACTGAGCAGCATCATCCGGGGAATTTCTAGCTATTGCTCTCAATGCCTTAAATGCAGCACTCGCCCGATAGTCAACAGGCTTCGTAGGTAGCACGGAAATGTTTTCTAATAACTCGTACGGTTTTGCATCAGACCACCCCTCAATCACTAGTTTCTCCAATTGCGGGCGCAAATAACTGTTGTCTACTTTTAATACAGCATCTAGAGCTATCTGCGGATTCGACCGTGCCCAGACATCCACGACGCCTTTGACCAATGAGTAATCTGGATTGCTTTCAAGAGATCGGGCATAGTCAAAAGCACTCGCGGGATCGGTTTTGGATAACGAAACAAGCACACTTTTGAGAACTTCCGTCCTAGTTTGCAAGTTAGTCATTGAAACGGAGATCTGATCCAAAACGCCGAGGCCGCTCTTGCTTACCCATGCGATTGCGACATCTGCCAGATCAGGAATTAGACTACTGTTATCTTGGAACTTGACAACTAACTCTGCCCAATTCTCCTCTGGACTCTCAATCGATGCCTTGATTTCCTGCTGTGCAACAAACGTATCGGCAACCTGTCTACCACCAATATCGACAGCAATCGAGTAGAGCTTTTCAATTGAAAGATCAGTTCTAGCCTCCAAAATTGCCTTTAAGGCGGTATTTCTGTTATGAGTCCCAAGTGCCCGAGCGTTTGAAATCGCCTCATCCAAATCAATATTTGCCCACTCCATGAACACGGCGACCACAAGATGGGGAATATCTTGTGTGTCCATCTCGAGTGCACGAGACAACGCTAGCTTAGGTGTAATTTGCGCAAGCCTTTGAATAATCGTGCTTTGCAACTCACGACTGTGGGAATCGATTGGAAGCTCAATTGACTCCGATAGAAGGTGATTTACTCGTGCTTCATCTAGTTCAACCAAAATTTTGCGAAGCGACAGTTCACGTTCAAATGGGCTTGCGATTTGTGCAATGTCAGTGAGCTGGGCTGGCCACACTTTTGACACGTTAGTTGACTTTGGGTCTATCTGCTTCTTCTTTTGGCCGTCTGAAGTTTTTCGCTCTCCATAGGCAGACCTTGTGTCAACCGTGTCCTTCAATCCCGTACCTTCTATTGGATTTAGGAAAAGCCACCAGACAGCACAACAGAATGCAATGCCGAGAAGGAACGTGAGAATAGGTAACGCAATAGATGTAAATCGAAGTCTAAATTGAGCCATGACTCCTGAATCTACGAGTGATGCCTAATGAAGTGCTATTTAGAAAAACTTCATTTGACCGAGGAGACTACGGATTGCCCGGAGCAGATTCTAATTGACAATCTAAACGACCTAAAACAGGAAAGGCTCTACAGCCCAGAGTCTAACTACTTGGGATTCAGATTCTGCTTCTCCCAAGCTCGAATATTTGCTATCGACTCATCAAACATTCGTTCGTAGTTTCCTACATTTACCAAGTGCATAGCCTCTTTATCGAGTAGGGCCCAGAGATCGGTCAGTATTTCATAGGACTTGTTGTAGCCCTCCCAACTACTGGGAGCAACGGCATCCGATCCGAAGAGAAAACGAGTTGGATGTTCATTTAACAAGTCAGCCCATGCCTGAGCGGTCTCTTCATCAGCAACCATGTAGTCATTGACAAGATCCCACGAGATGTCAGCCGCGACATGACCCAATTCGGGATCACTCATCATCGCATCAATTAGATTCACATGTTCAATACTGGGTCCCACAAACCTTCCAAGACCCGTGTGAGCCCACACCATCGATGCGTTCGGATGACGTTTGAAGACCTCCATCAAGTCTGCGTAGTGGTCGGGTACTTCGCCGGGTCGGACGTTGTCGATGTCGCAATGTATGAAAGCGATTGCGCCAATTTCGGCAATGGTCTCAAGAATTTTGTCTAAAGCTGGATTGTGCAAGCTAGCCGCATGGCCGGTGACTTTCGAGGAAACGAACTCCTTGTGGATACTAAACTCACCTATTCCCGAAAAGACTCCAGGGAAAGCCAGCAGAACACGCTTAATGTGATCAGACGCGTACATATCGGTCGGATTGAAGCCCGTTATCATGGGATCCACCCGCTTTTTCTGTTCTTCTGAGAGTTTCATATACTCGCTAGCAAGCATCGCATCGATAAACGAGTAGTAGTACAGCGAAGCTGCCGAACGAAGGTAGTAGTTTGGGGCCCTCTAACCCGAAACGAAGTAGTCCCACTTTTGCTGCAGAGGGATGCCCATCACCGTAATCCGGCCCACCCTATCTCCCACAAGATCGAGTGTTTCACTCATGGTCACACCTTCCTGAATGTAATTGGTCAAGTGGAGGTGCGCGTCGTGATAAAGAATGACGGGCGACTCAGTGTCTTCAGCGTTGGCTGAATAAACAACGCCAGCAAGACTAACGGCCAATAGATACGCGATCGGGACATGTGGGAGTATTGGCTTCATGGTTTCAATCTTTTAACACATCGTCTCTCATGGTACAACGAATTTCCTAGTCGGAACCTTGTCTCAAGCTGCCTACAGGCCAGCAAGCGAACTTCTCTCGGTATCCGTGTACTATCCTGCCTATATGCGAAATTGATAATCAATGGCATGCGAGCAAACAAAATTCGAGCACCGGATTAAGGAGGAACTGGCAATGGAATTAACTGGCTCATGGGTTAATCAAAACGGATCGGTCCTGACGATTGAATCAGAGGAGAATGGATCAATAGTCGGCGAGTTCGTGTCTACCAAGGGACGTGCCGCCCGAGGAATCACTTACCCGGTAATTGGAATAAGAAACCACAACTTGGTGTCATTTTCAGTGAATTTTCAATCCTCAGATCACGACCTCAGAGCAATTACAACATTCTCAGGGAGACTGGAACCTGGATCAGATCCTAAGATTCACACTGTGTGGATACTCGCTCGAGAATTCGAAGATGCTGCGCAGTCCAAGCCTACCCATGTGTGGAATACGTTTCTCACGAACAGCGACGTGTTTACTTTTGAAGAATCTCCATTCGACTAGTCAGGAAGTCCAAGCACACGTTTGGCGATGATGTTCAATTGGACTTCGGAAGTTCCTCCTTCGATCGAATTTGCTTTTGACCGCAACCAACCTCGTGTACCTCCCAATTCAGATCCTTTGAATCCGGATCCCTTCCAACCTAGTCCCGAAGTACCAAGAATGTCCATGAGCAAGTCTTGGCGTTTCATATTTTGTTCCGTTCCGAAGTACTTGAAAAATGAAGATAAAAAGCTTGGAGCTTGCGTGCTCTGTGCTTCTTCGTAGGAACGACGAATTGTCAGTTGGTAAGCTCTGTCGTCCTGCAAGAGCTCAATCACGCGATGTCTCAGATCGTCGTCCGCTATTTGCCCATTACTTTCTCCAACATACTGCTTTGCAGTCTCGTCAAGAGTCACGACCTTTTGTCTTGTGCTACCGCGTCCTCCAATCGAGCTTCTTTCGTATTGAAGTAGCCTTTTACCCACAGTCCATCCCTGGCCGGGGTCACCAATGAGATTGCGTTTCGGAATTCGTACATTGTCGAAGAAAGTCTCGCAGAATTCCGACGAACCGCTAATCAAATCGATAGGAGAGACCTTTACGCCCGGAGAATCCATGTCGAAAACCACGAAGGAAATACCTTCGTGTTTCGACGCATCGAAATCGGTACGCACCAAACAAAAAATCCAGTCGGCTTGATCCGCCCCCGAAGTCCATATTTTCGATCCGTTTATTACGTACTCGTCGCCATCCTCATCGGCCCGACACTGCAATCCTGCTAGATCAGATCCCGCTCCTGGCTCGCTGTATCCCTGGCACCATCTGATCTCCCCTCGAACTATGGGCGGTAAGTGTTCTTGGCACTGTTTCTGATTCCCGAATTCCAGAATTGCAGGCCCAATCATCGTCAGACCATGTCCCGACAATGGAGCGCACGCGTTGATTCTCGCCATTTCTTCAACAAGGACCCTCTCTTCATCCTTGTTCAATCCGCCACCGCCATACTCTTTTGGCCATGTTGGAGCTGTCCAACCCCGTTCGGCCATTCGATCAAGCCAATGTTTGGTCTCTGGGTTGTGATACACAGCTTTGCGCCCACCGGAGGTATAGCTCCCTGAAGAACGCATAGTCGGGGGACAATTCTCTTCCAGCCAAGATCGAGTCTCTTCACGAAATACATTTAGGGACATGCGAGATCCAGCGTCAAACAACTGGCAAAAATTTTATCGCTTGAGCTTGTGGTGGTGATCGAGAGTACTGGAATCGCCTCATAGGCGCTTGTTTTCTAAGCAATTGCAGTTTGATGCGCCAAACTTCCAGGTTGATAGTCATCTGCTCGTTCGTCTTGAACTGTTGGCGCGAACTCTGTTAATGGATCTCCTGCCACACGAGTGTGCCGCATGACCCTTGCTTCCGAATAGTCGTAGGGCTGAACGCGATGCATGATGCATCGATTGTCGAAGATCGCGAAGTCACCTGGTTCCCAATCGATTCCCCAGACCCTGGGAGGTTGGGCAATGAACTCAATCAACTCTTTGAGCAGTTTGAACGACTCCTCGGGAGAAAATCCTTCGATTCCATAAGCGTGACGTCCCGAATACACGGCCTTTCGATTGGTGACCGGATGGATCTTGATAAGAGGACGCAACGGTGCGCCATGAGTATGGAACCCATAGCCCTCTCCGGTATGCGTTGGCTGTCCCAATTGCTCATGCGACCAGTAGTTGGAATGCCTCGCGCATAGAGTCTCCAGTTTTTCCTGTATGTTCGAATCTAATGCATCGTAACCCGCACGAGCGTCTGCCCACTCGGTTTGTCCCCCATCTGATGGAACCACTACAGCTGTCAAGGAAGAAGCCTTTGCAGCCAAAGGCATGAACGAACTATCGTGGTGCCATCGTTCGTTGCCGCGCAATATCCAATAGCGATGAGCATCTTCCCCCACAATCGACCCGTCCTTACGTTGATTGCTAATGGGTACGGATACATGCTCAAGTTCCCCGAATCTCCGAGCAAACTGAATTTGCTCATCTTCTTTTAGAAATTGTTTCGGAAAGGTAAGCACTCCGAATTCGTGGAATGCATCCTCAATAACCGCCCACTCGGTCGGACTTAGCTGTCCCAAACGAACATTGGTGACTTCCGCACCTAGTGAAACACCGGAAGGTCTTATGGCAATCGCCATGGTTGAACTACCTAGCCTCCTTTTGAGATTCGACCGTCAAACGGCACATCCGTCGCAGTATACATCTGCTATCGAGGTTAGTGCGCCCATCTCGCAAGCTGCTTTTACCACGGCTGCTTAAGTTGACTACAGGAAATTCGTTCGAGCAATTGTGCTCGCATGGTGTTGCTCACGTTGTCAAAATCCGGGTTACCAGCTAGGTTTCTGCATTCCTGCGGATCTTCTACTCTGTCAAACAACAAATAGACTTGGCCTTCTCTGTTCACCGCCGCTTTCCACTCCTTTGTGGCAATCATGAACTCGCCACGAAATTCCGAGAGTCCAGACTCTCGATGTACGACATCGGGTCCAGCCATCGAGGGAAGCAATGACTTGGCGAATTGTCTGTACTCGATTTCGCCGCCCGCAAGTTCCACAAGTGTTGGTCCAATATCACAATTCTCAACCATGCTGTCGTTCACACACTTTTGCCCACTTTTCAAGGACTCAGGGGTACGCATCAGCAAAGGTACACGCACGGACCCATCCAGAAAATTCATTTTGTAAATCAAGTCGGCGTCGCCATTCATTTCACCGTGATCGGAAGTGAACGCAATCACTGTGTTTTCCAACTCTCCTCGTGCTTCGATTACTGACAGAATTTCTCCAATCTGATCATCGATTAGCGTCACGTTTCCAGCGTAATTAGCACGCATAGCAGCCTGGTCACCTTCGTCAAACTTAGGAGAGCTTCGCTCCATGTAAAAATCCAGCCAGCCTTCCGGTCTTCCATTGAAGCTTGAAAATCTCCTGGTCGGCTGGGGCATGTCTCCCAATTTGTACATGCTGGCGTATGGTTCAGGTGCATCCCACGGCTCATGAGGTCCACCAAAACTCACCCAGCAAAACCACGGTTTGTCAAAGTCGTACTCTTCAAGATAGGCCTTAGCAGTCTGCCCTACATACACATCTGCGTAGTATTCAAGGGGATTTGTCGAAACACGTACTACATGTGGTTTCGTTGCGAATCGGTCTCGAAAGTCCTCCCGATATGGTTCCAACAAACCTTTCTCATTCCAAAGATTGGTCATGTGACTCATGACAGCGGCGCTAGCTCGGGGACCACCGATCTCGTTGACATCATCCAAACCGTACTCGTGAAGCAAGTCCTCCTTTAATCTGAGATCGCCACGGTGTGGATGAAGATGAGTCTTGCCGAAAAGGCTAGTTCGATAGCCTAGGTCACGAATGACTCGCATCCAACTCTGAGCTGTTGCCGGATAGGTAAAGTTGATGTTGTTCCAAACGTGCGTGTTGTGAGCATAGAGTCCACTTTGCAACGTAACTCGCGCAGGAATACAGATCGGGGTTGTAGTCACGCAGTTTGAGAACCTCACTCCTTCGTTCGCAATTCGATCGAGGTTCTTTGTCAGGACCCAATTTCCGCTGCATCCCATGGCATCCCATCGTTGCTGGTCTGTCATCAAGAACAATATGTTTGGTCTGGCCATCTATCTCCCCTAGGAGTCGATTCTGAAAGGTGAAACTCTCCCAGCTAACCCACTACACACCGTTCAGAGGCGATAAGCCGCACTGTAAGTCTCAAGTGTGCATATTTACCAATGCTAGCAACATGACACTAGGAATCCAAAGGTCTCTTGGACATGAACAAAACTGAAGTCCTATCTGCGGAGGATTTTTGCTAGTCTAGTAGAACTACGGGGCTTCCCGATCACAGACACGAGAAATTCTCAACATGGTCGAAACAGCCATATACACATCGTCGCCTGAACTTGACGACGAGTTGGTCAAATCACAGAACTGGGGAAACGAGGACTGGGTACACGCCCAGTTCCAATGGCTCAGAATTCACGATCCCATACGAAAGATCGAACCTCAAGGATACGACCCATTTTGGTCTTTGACGCGATTCGAAGACATCCTTAACGTTGAACAAGACAAGGAAACGTTCATTAACGACCCCAGACCAATTCTCGCTCCAAAGCTGTTGGAAGTTCTGATCGAGCAAATGGTAGGACGCAGACACCTTGTAAGATCACTAATAACGATGGACGCCCCTGACCATCTTCAATACCGAGCCGTGGCGCAACCATGGTTCATGAGAGGAAATCTCAGAAAGATCGAAGACACCGTCAATCGCTTGGCTGTAATGTACGTGAATCGACTGCAAGAGCTCGGAGGTGAATGTGACTTCGTGAAAGATATCGCCATCTGGTATCCCATTCGGGTAATCATGTCGATTCTGGGAGTCCCAGAGAGTGATGAACCATTAATGATGAAGCTCACACAGGAGCTGTTCGGCAGTGCAGACCCAGACACGAGAAGATCGTTTGAACAAACGGCTCTTATGGATGTGGTGGAAGACTTCAACAAGTACTTTCGAGAACTGACCGAAGCTCGTCGAAAAGATCCAACCGACGACGTAGCAAGCGTCATTGCCAACTCAAGAATCAACGGCGAAACGATGCCTGAACTTGAGACAAATGGTTACTACACGATCATCGCAACAGCAGGCCACGATACGACCAGTTCATCGATTTCTGGCGGATTGTTGGCTCTGATCCAGAATCCTGAACAGTTTCAATTGCTTGCGCGTGAACCAGTCCGTTTCATGGAAACGGCAGTGGACGAAATGATTCGTTGGGTTACTCCCGTGCGCCAGTTCATGAGAACAGCAACTCGAGACGCCAAGGTTGGCGGAACAGACATTTTGGCTGGAGACTCGTGTGTTCTTTGGTATCCGTCGGCTAACCGAGATGAGTCAGTCTATGACGATCCATTCGAATTTCGCGTTGATCGACATGAGACAAAACACCTAGCATTCGGCTACGGCGTTCATGTTTGTCTTGGACAGCACCTGGCAAGAATGGAGTTAAGTGCTTTCTTTAAAGAATTCCTAAGACGCGTGAAACACGTGGAGTTAAATGGCGAACCAAAGTACTCGCAATCAGTGTTTGTCGGTGGTCTAAAGTCACTTCCAATTCGATACCAGTTCGAGTAACAGCGGTCTCCTTAGAAAAGAAGGGTTTAAGACTTCCGCGAATAGGCTGCTTTTTCCGAGAGAAGTGGTTCTATGACGGTATCTAAAAATGCTGCTGGCTTCCCCTTGAAAGCGATTAGATCCAGTGTATCCTAGAGGTACCGATTGTGTTTCTGACTTACGCCATTTGATAGCGCTGTAGTGCCCTTTGATCCAGCACCACCGGGACTACGGTAGCTAGTTCTCGAGCCACTGACTGAAGTTCAGTTTCGGCGACCCAGCAAGACGTACAGAGCTCTTAGTCGAAATTGTGCATTCCAAACGCACAATTTCGACAGTTTCGATCAATGCTCGGTTCAAGATTCTTGCAATTCTTAACAAAACTTGGGGCTACAAGCCCTCCTGACCCAAGGTGTATAGGTCCAGCATCAATCTGTCCACTCATTTGGGAAAGACTACCGCCGTGGCTTTGCTTCCGTTAAGGACGAATACTTGCCCTGTACATGGTTGATAGATGTAACTGTCCGCTTGCCGATCTCCTCCAGATTCAAGAACCCAGTTGTTGTCGCACTCGGCAGCTGTACCCGATGGCGATGAAAGCACGCTAGATCCCATCATTAGCACGAAAAGTCCAAGGAGGAATCCCGACGACAGGTAGGCGATTGGACGAAAAAGTTTGCGTTTGGTTTCCATTGTTTGCTCAAATGAAAAGAGTTGCCCTCTTAGACATCAAGTTCGTATTAATTACTCAGTTCACCAAGTGTTCACCCCACTTTTTTGCTCTCGTCTCCTTTAGAACACAAAGAGACTAGCTGAGTGACTCGTTTGCTTAAAAGCTACTCCCAGTGAAACTGGGCGGGTTCCTACCGCCGACCAAGATTAGAGAGAATGCGACCTCTTACACCGATTGCGCATCTTCTATATATGGCTGGATTTGGTGGAGTGGTTGTTCGACCCAAGGTGGTGCGTGACCTCGTCAGAGGACGCCAAGGCGCACAGGAATCAGTCTACAAAGACTTCTCCAAACCGGTATATAGCATGGCACTCCAAATACTACGAAATGTACAGCTAGCCGAGGACGTTACTCACGATACGTTCGTCGATGTATTTACAAACACGTCCAAACTTCGGGATCATTCGGCACTTGCTGCATGGATTCGCAAGATTGCGGTAAATCGATGCCTGATGGTGTTGCGTTCCAGTTCTTACAAGAATTCAGTGTCTACCGACTCTCTAGCGCCTAAAGAAATTTCCGAAACTACAGATCACGAGAGCGCCATCGACATCGAGCGGGCTCTAAAAATGCTGCAGCCAACAACAAGAATGATTGTCTGGTTGTACGTGGTTGAAGGCTACACCCATTCGGAAATCGGACGACTCTTCGACAAATCGCAGAGCTATTCAAAGTCCAAAGTAAGTCGTGCACTTGCAAGCCTTCGTGAGGTCACGAAAAGCAGTCACACAGAAATTAACGATTCTCCTCACCCTCGGCGGCGAATAGGTAATTGAAAACAAGATGAAAGAACACGAAGCACAAGTTTCCAAAGAAATGTCGAGTCTTGCGGAGTTGTCCCCGGGTGACCGTGTATGGAGTCGAATCTCAGAATCTGTGCGAAATCACAGACGTCATACCAGATACGTGCAAGCAACGACGTTGGGGACGTTTCTGGTCGTTTCGGCAATCGCTGGAATTGGCTACTTTCTAGTCCTTCACAAAGCTGATAGCGATTCGACCAACAGTCCAATCGCGAGCTCTACTGAAGAAAAAGACAATGAAAGCTCTGTGTCTACCTCAACAACTTTGTCCTTAACGAACATACTGGAAATACCAAGCCGCTTTAAGCGGCAAACTGCATTATTTCAATTCGTAGCAGAAGCTGACGTACTTACTTTGCACGGACTGCTAAAGCAGTCAGAGGAAGTGCAATCTCAGCCACATCGTGAAGAACTACAAGAAGTTGTCACACTCAGACTGGCATCTATTGACCCGTCTGATGCTTTAGAGAAGATCGGCGATCTGAAGACCGAGAAGCGCGCCACGCTGACGCGAACAGTATTTCAGGAATGGTCTCTCACAAACTTAGAACAAGCTTTAGCCCATGTCGGAGAACTCGATGATCTTGAGGGACAAGCCGCATTTAAAGGTATTTTGGACTCGCGGGACGATCTCTCCATGGATCGACGAATGGATATGGCTCTCAATCTTGGTCAGGAGGATGTGGCAAATGACATGAAAAACCTCACGATGTCGCAAGGTGAACTTGAAGACCCGGATCAGGCGTTGCTCGAATTTCTGGCTGGGAATGAAGACCGACGTATCTTACGCGACGATGCTGAAATTCGCTTGTTTGAACACATAAGCCGCTCGCTTATTCGAAAACACAGCGCACGTTCCGCGCTTCAAAGGGTCGATGAAGTCATCGGAAACAGCCCAAATCGAGGTCGTGTGTTCAATGTTTTTTTTGACGAAATGAGAAAGGATTCCCCGGAGTTTGCAGTGGAACTGAGCGTTGAAATGAGTCACGGCGAAGACGAGTTTGTTGTGGCCGGAGTAATTCTGGGATGGGCTTATTCTGAACCTATCAAGGCCTTGGAATCCGCTCTTTCGATTCGAGAAGTGGAAAAACGGAACTCGGCACTTCAAACATTTCCACTTTCGGGAGCCGCAGAAGAAGTCCCAGAGCAAATCCTTGAAACTCTGAGCAAATACCCGAACGAAGGCACAAGCCTAATTGCACATCGAGCCATAAAGGCCCTTGCAAGGAAATCCCCGGACATTGCAACACGACATTTTCATCATCTACAAGACGAAGCTGAACTTTTGGAACTCGCGAAAGACATCGTAGATACTTGGTCGAAGATTGACGCTACTGCGGCACTGAATTGGATTAATACCAACACCCAGGTCCCAAACATGCGACAAAGATTGATTCCAATTGCAATTAAGGAACTCGTCTACGCGGATTCACAACTCGCTCTGCAAACCGCACTTGAGCTAGAAACTCCAGAGCGAGGAATAGGCCCGGAAGCCAGTGTGATCGAGGAGTTGGCGAACTTTGATGTTGAAAGCGCCATTGGCATGCTTGCGCGGTCGAGAAATGAAAAAACAAGACTTTCCGCCTCCCAGTCTATCGCCCGGACTCTGTTGAGAAATGGTAGTTTGGAGAGGGTGATTGAAATTAGCGAGGAGCTTTCTGAACCAAGTCGAGACGAATATTTTCAAAGCTTGACACCGCATTGGGTGTGGTTCGACTGGTTTGGACTGTATCAGTCGTTGGGTCAGCTTCCTACGTCTGAGATCCGTAGCAACGCTGCCTTAACGCTCTTAGGCAACCCAGGAATTCGTCTTTCAGAAGAGCAAGAAAAAACAGTTGAAACCTATGTCACCGAAGACGCAAAGTCGGCACTCGAGTCCGCGAAGCAAGAATCCCGCTACAAGGAATACGTGCTCTTCCGAAACTAGATTCGGGTGCAATCAAATGCGTACGCAAAGAAAAGACCTCATCAACCAGAGACGTAAGAATGTCTCAAGAACGCTGCTTCGCGCTCACTTCAGAACTGCAATACCGAGACATGAAATTGAAAATTCTTGACTATATGTACAAACCTAAGCAAGAGAGAAAAAGTCCCAGAAAAAGAATGTTCTTTAGTTTTTCGAAATCTGACATGCGACTAGGGTTCTCTCCGCCGAATGTAATTCTCAATGCAAACGCACTCCTGTGGACTTGCGTTGGAATCTCTTGTCTGACCGTACTTTGTCCTTACAGAGTGTTAGCCAGTGAGACAGGCACTGATCATTCTTCGGCTGTCGAGAGTTCAAACTCATCCGAAAGTATTGAGTCACAAAGTTTTAATCTTGGTCAAATTGGGGACTTGAGCAGTCGCTTTGAACGCCAATTGGCCTTATACCAGCATCTACAGAATGTAAGTGAGAAGGATCTGACCGACTCCTTTCAGCGGCTGCAGCATCTTGAACCCAACAGCATTCGATTCGAGGCTGAGTCTCTGTTTCTCCAAAAGTGGGCGACGCTCGATCCTCCCGCTGCTCTCGCAGCTGTCGAAGGCTTTCCAGAAGTCCGACATCGAGAACTCCTCAAGCTCATCTTCGACGAATGGTTTGCCTCCGATCTAGCAACCGCAATCGACCACGCTAGTCATTGGAGCCATCACACGAAACAGATGGTATTTGAGGTAAGTATCCTGCCTCGAAACGATCTAGATCGAAGGGATAAACTAGAAATAGCAAGTCAGTTCGATATTGAATACATAGCAAATTCACTGATTGAGGAAGCCGAAGAGTCGGCTCCAATCGTCCATGCTGAAGCATATTGGCGGTCATTCAGCACCTCGAATAGGAATGTGTTTGCTGACACGAACCCGTTGCAGCTGGAAAAAATTGCTCGCAGTTTGGTTGAGGAGATGGGACCAGCTGCCTTTAGTTTGGTCGATGAGACGACTCCAAATGTCGACGATAAGGTTCTCATTCTTCCCTTAGTTGCATATCAAATTGCCGATACGTACCCGCAAGAGGCGTTCCAACAGGTGTTAGATCGAACACCGAGACCAAGAGAACCTGACATGCTTTGGGGCGTAGTGTGGAATTGGGCATTTAGTTCACCGGAAGAAGCATTTAGAGCTGTGTCGGATATCAAAAGCCGCAAAAAACGCGCAAATTTGCAAGCCTCCGTTCTTGACGTGTGGGCCGGAGATATCGACTCTCGAAGATTGCTTGCGCTAATCAACGAATTCCCTGAGGAAATACAAAGTGAGTCACGAGAAAAGGTACTCGGCGTTATCGCCAATGCATCTCCAGAGGATGCTCTCAAACGGACACAGGATGTGCAGGATGCCACTACAAGAGACCGTCTAGAAAACTCAATTGCGGCAATTTGGGCGGAATCGAACTTGGATGCTGCACTAGGCTGGGTGCGCTCGGAGCCAACGGTTCATCACAAGCGTTTTCAGCTCATGGAAGGGATTTTGGGTAGACTCGCACGAAACAATCTGGAGTTGGCATTCGAAACGGCTTTGGCAGAGCCCGCGGACGAGTCCGGAGTCGGATTGGAAGCTTCAGTGATTCGAGGTCTCGTGCCCATATCGGATGAGGACTATGCGCTTGCGCTACTAAAACGAACGCGCAATGAAAGTACTAAGCTCTTGGGAATGCTCTCCATAGGTACTGGTTTCCTGCAGTTGGGAGATGAGCAGAGCATCGACAGTGCGATGAATCTGTCAGGACATCTCGAGTCCGAAGAGGATCGCGATCACTACTGGAGAGGATTGATTCTTGGTTGGACGGTCTACGGAAACGAACAAGAACTCTACCATCGCCTCGAACAGTTTCCCACAGCTGAACTGAAGAAACATGCAGCACAAATGCTCATAACTAACAAAAGCGATTACCTTACGAACAATCAGCTCAAGCGGCTTGATTCTTACATTGACGATGAGACTAACTAGGGAAGTTTCATAGAACCCGCACACTAGAGCTCAAAGTCTGCCATCTGAATTCCAGCTTAGTTGTGTGCAATACCTAGAGCAAGTTGAGCCTTCTCGTGGTTCAACCTAACCGGTTCATCTGATAATTCGCAAGACCGATTTGTTCAATTCGGTGTATAGTTAAGAAAAGTAAAGTAATTCAAAATGAAACGCTTGGCGGAGATGCTACGCACAAGGGGTCTTGGATGCCCCTACTAATAAACCTGACCTATCGTTTGTGGATGGCTACAGAGTTTCGGTGTCGGTATATGTCTACCGGTGTTTACTTCTAATGCGGACAAAAACACTAGTTCGACGACTAGCCTACATTGATGCCGCCACGCAAACTTCCGGCAAGGAGCTAGTCAATGGAACGAATCCGATGTGAACAACACTAATCAAAGACCGAAGAAAACGATGAACATGACAATGGACCAACGCGCTGGCACCCTCCGACTTGCTACATTTCGGCGACTTATGGCCTTACTAAGTGTGTCTACACTAGTGTTGGTTTGCACCTACGCTAACCCTATCGGTGCCAATACAAACGACTCCCGCGACGCAAGAACTGAATCTACAGCTGACAAGCTAACTGAAGTCAGAGGTTCAAAGAACCAAGTGCTTGAGAATCTCGATAAAGCAAAGGCAGCGTTGGAGAAAGGCGATTCAAACAGTTCAATACTGCGAATTGACCTAGGTCATGCATATCGGCGGGCTGGAATGGACAAAGAAGCTCTCGAAGAATACCTGTGGACTTTCGACGAGGGCCCAAAATACGCAGTTAACAGGTCGTACTCGGCTGTTCGCGGGTCATTTCTGCTGGGATACATTAGGAAATTGGCGAACGACTATCCTCCAGCCATGGATGCCCTCGTCGAGCGCCGTGACTCCCTCTTCAAGGCCATACTAGGCAATGAACCTGAATACTTGAGCAATAAAAGAGAATTCGACAACGACTTTTGCGCACTTGCAAGGGCGATACACGACGAAGACTACACACTGTCTGTTCTCAATCAATTGGAGTACGACCCAACTACTGACAGAACTCAGACACTTCAGAGATTTGTACAAATGAATCTAGATACCTTCGATCGACATGGATTGTTTGATGCAATCGTCAAGTATGTAGACTTGCGTAAAGAAGTGGAATCGAAAATCCGTTCATTCTTAAGTCTTAGAGAACGTGGTAGTGACCATTCAGCGGAAAGTTTCTTTCGAAAAAGACTTGCGAACACGTACAAGATTCTGTTGGCTACCAATCGCTCTGAAGATGCGAACTATGCGGCCGAGCAGATCATTGGATTATTCGATGATGCAGAGACCTACAACACTTTGGCTCTGGCGGCAATAGAGTCGAAAAATCCTTCCGACAAAAATGTTGACCAAGCTAGGAAAGCAGTAGAGTTGGAACCGTCAAATGCGAATTTTGTCGATACTCTAGTACAACTGCTGCACACAACAGGAAGCAACAGCGAAGCGGTCGAAACTGGTCAAAACTTCTTGAACACTGACCCAAGTCCAAGAGATGCAGAGCTAATTGAGAACACTTTGAAGCGTATTCAATAGTTCATGAAAATAGACTCAGAATAGCTACTACATATGTCGAAATACATAGACGGAGTCAAAATGACACTAGGTGCGAAAAGACCCTCCTTCCGCAGAATCCAAACATGGACTTGTGTATCTCTCGTAGTCTCGTTCGTATTCCTTCAAGTTTCTCAAAGCAACTCTGTTGAAGGAGAGGAGACAGCGAATGCCGATGTCGCAAGTTCAGAAACGCATGTAGTAGACAGTGTATCGGTTCAACGCGCAAAACAGGCTCTGAGCGATGGCGACGAAAACGACCTTGAATTGCGATTGAATCTGGCCAGAGCCTACTTGGAGTCGCAAAGGTATGAAGATTCCTTGCGTGAATTCCTCCAAGTAATTGATCCTAGCATGCTGGACAATCCGACATTCGGGAAAAGCGTTGCTCAAAATTCCAGGCTTTGGAGAAATCTCGAAACATTGTCCGATTCACATCCCCCGACTAAAGGATCCCTTGTAGAGCAACGAGACAGCTATAAAGAGAAGATGTTGACCTTGGATGGACCGGAGCAGAGCACCTCGTACGTTCAGGTCTATAGCAGACTGAACGAGTTCCTAAACGATGAGTCCGATGTGGCCGCGTCGATTCTCAAACTCAATTCAATGGAAAAGTCGCCAACAACTCAAACCGTGCTTGTTCTCTTAGTCAACGAAAACCTGGCTGCTCTAATTGAACAAGGCCACAGCAAAGAAATCGCAGAAGCAATTGATGTGGAGCAATTCGCAAAATACGACCTGGCAGTGCGGCAGCTAATGCAGGTCACGCAGGAGATGTTCGATCCATCTTCAGACTCTTCTGTGATGGACGCAAAACATACACGAGACAGGGTCTCCCTGTGGTATCGGTTATTGGTGATGGCAAACAAACCCGATGACGCACAGGTAGTAGCCAACCGTCTCCTAGAACATCAAGATGATGCCGAAACGTATCACGTCTTGGCGAAAACTGCTCTAGATGTCAACAAAGCCACAAAGTCCAATGTAGAGCAAGCTCGCAAAGCGACGGAATTGGAACCCAATGAAGTTGCTTATCTTGTAACGCTGATCAAACTACTTCACACTCTTGGAGAGTCCGAAGAAGCCGCGGACGTGGCACAAGCCTACTTGGACTCTGATCCTCCTCCATATAGAAGCCGACGTATACAAGAGACGATTGACAGTCTCAAGTGACACGAATTTGTGTTGAATCGGATGCTCACTCCAAACTCCCAGGGGTGTACACACGAGCAACCCGTACGCACTCGTTGATAGTGGTTACCAGTGAGAATTGCCTCCAACGAAGTGGTGGAGACTGAGAATTCTTTGGACTGGGGAAACTTGCGATTCATACATCCTTCCGAAAGAAATCCCTTAATTGCTCGCTTCCTTGTGATAGTGATCTCGATCAGTAGTCTCGTGTGCGCTCCCACCTACACCGAGCCAATCGAAGGCAGTGACGAAAACAACCAGTCGCAAGAGTACGAAACCGCCTCTGCGCCAGAACTCAATAGTATTCCTCTCGACCGTCTGAAACAGGCGAAGGAAGCATTAGCGAAAGGGGACCCAAACGACTTTGGGTTGCGCTTCGAACTTGGTAAGGCACTTCGCGATGCCGGAAAGCACAAAGAAGCACTAGAACAGTTTCTCGGGTGTTTTGACGAAGGATCGAAGCATGGGTCCAGCCAAGTAGGGTTCCGCACTTCGGATCTATTGTCCAAGATCAGTAAGTTGGGGGTACGTTATCCCCCAGCAAGAAAGGCGTTAGTGGATCGTCGAAACGCGACCAGTTCGGCGATTCAAGAACTATCGCCACCAAGTCTATCCGGGCACCCTAGTAGAGAATACTTCGAGAATGCAACTAAGTTGGTGGGGGATTTCAGTGCACTCAATCGGCACATTCCCGATGATGCCAATACGCTCTCACTATTTCAGCAGCTTGTCAGCAATCCCGATCGTTATTCAGTTGTGTTGGAAGATCTGGCAAACCGTAACCTTAAATTCTTCATACAAAACGGATTGCATGAGGAGATTGCAGACGTAGCTGATGTGTTATATATGGCGAGTTACACCATGCATATGCACAAAGTGGTGAATCGATTTGACGATATTCGTGAAGAACTACCTCTTGACAATGGCGACATAGAACGATCCAAAGAAAGAATTTTTTTGTGGTATGAAGTCCTCTTAGCCACAAAGCGGACCAAAGATGCAAAGCTGGTTGCAGACGAGCTAGCTGATCTCTGGAACGAACCACAGACCTATTACCTTCTCGCAACTGCTGGGTTGAGGTCCAAAAAACCAACCTTTGCAAACGTTTCGCACATACTTACAGCAATTGAGGGCGAGCATAGAAATTCTGCTTACTATGAGACGTACGTACGGCTTTTGCGAACACTTGGCGAGACGGATCGAGCGATTCAAATAGCGGAGTCTCACATCGACGATCCCCAGCTCCTTGAAGCAGTGAAGGACACAATTGCCACTCTACTGAAGGAGCTATCTCTCTGAGCACCTAGTCCTGCCTGTATTGAGAGGGTCTCTCACAGCTTGCTCGTGCCAATTGGGTCCACAACAACTATGGCTGACAGAAATCGCCAATGTGATAGCTAGCATTGATTTTGTTGATTCGTATGATTACAATGCAATCATTGATTGCTAGGAAATTGAACTATGGGAAGCATTACGATTCGAAATTTGGACGATGAAGTGAAGAAAAGATTGCGTGTACGCGCAGCGGAACACAATCGGTCGATGGAAGAAGAAGCACGCTGGATTCTCAGAGAAGCGGTGGATAAGGAAGCCTCAAAACCGAAGAACTTGGTGGAGATTGCCCGAGAGTGTTTCGGGCATCTAGGAGGTGTAGAACTGGAACTTCCACCGCGGGAGCCCATGTACGAGCCGATAAAGTTCGACTAGGATGCCTGACAATATGTATGTTCTAGATACAAATGTTGTGTCGGAGCTAATGCGTGCTGACCCAATTGCTTCAGTTGTGAACTGGATTCTGCAACAAGATACGCATCAATTGTTTACCACTTCTGTCTCCGAAGCTGAGCTTCGCTTCGGGGTCGAAATTAAACCGCCCGGACGAAAAAAACAAGAACTGGTGGTAGGCATAAATCAATGGCTGAGTGACGGATTTCGTGGTCGCATTCTGCCGTTTGATAGCAAAGCCGCAAAGCACTATGCGGAGATTGCGTCGCAAAGACGCCGTGAAGGGAGGCCGATTTCACGAACGGACTGCCAGATTGCAGCCGTCGCGCGTTCGTGCAACGCAGCGTTGGTGACCCGTAATGTCAAAGACTTCCTGGATATTGACATTGAAATTGTCAATCCTTGAACACTCTCTTAGCTACTCTTCACCACACGAGAGTTGTTTCCTACAGAGTTCCTGCCTTAGTCGGGTAAATCGACGAATCTAGCCCACCAGTCATCCGGAATGTAGTACGCAAGTGCTTCGTAGCACGTAAGTTCAATAACTCGCTAAGTTCAGTCGCGGGCTAACTTCGCTCATCCTAAATCGCCCTCAATTCTTCATGGCATCCAACGCTTGTGGGTTTGTTCTTGCATGGATAAAGTCTAGTTCCAGGTCTGCAGGTAATCTCGGACAGTACTTCCTGAGTACATCGTTCAACGTTACATCGGACAGCGGTTCGAGTATTCTTGCCTGCTGCTATGCACTGGGATGAATTCAACGTGCTAGGCGACGTCGATATGGACTGGGAGAAAGCAATGAACCGACTTGAAGGAAAAGTGGCTGTCGTTACCGGAGCTACAAGTGGTATTGGAGAAGCCACAGTTGATGCATTTTGCTCAGAAGGCGCAAAGGTGGTGTTTTGCGGTCGCAACCAAGAACTTGGCAAACAAGTGGAGGAGCGACAACCGAAAGGATCTGCAATGTTCGTTCAAGCAGATGTTTTGAACGAAGAAGAGATCGAGCAGGTCATTCAAACGGCAGCGGAAAAGTGGGGGAGGCTGGATGTTCTCTTCAATAATGCAGGTGGACCGTCCAACATGCCCGGACGTCCTCATGCATTCAACATTGAAGATGTGGACGAAGAGAGTTTCAAATACTCACAGTGGTACCTTCTAGGCTCAATTATGGTGGCTACGAAGCATGCTTCGCCAATTATGAGAAAACAAGGATCGGGCTCGATCATTAACAATTCGTCCAAGGGTGCCCACCAGGCGGAGCCAGCGGCAGACCCGCTGTATTCTGCAGCAAAAGCCGGCGTTTCCAACTACACGAAGGCAGCCGCAATGCAACTAGGTCCGTTCGGAATACGCGTAAACGCCGTAAGTCCCGGCGCCATTGCCACCCCAATCTTCTGGGGAGGACACACTCATGGTCAGCAGATCACTCCTGAGCACAAGACCAATCGTATCAATCGGTTTGTACGGAATGTAACAGCTGGCGTGATGCCCCTTACCGGTCCAGGCGGCGAAGCCTGGGACATCGCGATGGCTTGCGTCTATTTGGGCAGCGACGAAGGACGATGGGTCACAGGAATCGATCTGGTTGTCGACGGGGGAATGCTTGCAGTCAAAGGTGACCACGGAGCCACGAACCAACGCATGAGACAAATGTTCGAAAGTCGAGAATCCCCTGCAGACTCCAACTGACCCCAAACAATCGGTATTGTCTGTGCCTGGTGCAGTTTCACGTCTCAACGAAATCGCTTCAAAGTAGCTACTGAAATCTCAAACGACTGTTCGTAGATTTCGATTAGAAAGTACAACAAAATAGGACAGTATCAGAAATACTGTTTATATGTATAGTACAATCTTGCGGCACATGAGGGAAGCGTATGGCAAACACGGGACTTTATCGGTCGAAAGGCACTGACTATCTAAGACTACGCGAATCCATCAGACAACGAGGATTGCTTGAGCCGCTGGTGGTCAATCGATCGTCGAGAGACAAGGACCGCAAGTTGATTGGAGGAGGTGAGACTCGGCTCGAAATATTGAAATCTCTTTACGAAGAAACCGGTGACTCCAAATTCAATACGGTGGAATGCGTCGCGCGTAAGAGCCCTCGTCCGCTTCGTCGAATTCTCTCCTTTTCGGTGCAAGACGATGTCCGTACCCAGCGATTCTTTATTGAGCGAGCTCGCGCAATATTGGATTGTGTGCGATGCGCCGAGCAAGAGAACGGCTGGGACACGCTCTCTCAGGCAGAAGCGGTCAGTTTCCTCCGAGAAAACGGATTGCCTATAAGTCCATCAGTCTACAGCTATATGGTGTACGCAGTGAACAAACTACTGCCACTACTTCCGAAAGCGCTCTATTCAGGTTGGGGACGTCCACAGATCGAACGTGTCCGATCTCTCGAAAGAACAGGAAGCAAGATCTGGGAAGAGTTCGGGGAATACGGAGAAAACTTCGAAGAGCTCTTTAAAGAAGTTGTTCAGTCCTGTGATAGCGATTCACTTCTCTTTGATGACCTGAGATACCAGCTTGAATATGAACTGTATGTTTCGTGTGACATCGAGCTGCAAGCGGTTCGACTCTTGTTTGATGTTCACAAATCGAGATTGGACTCTACGGTTCGAACATTGCGAGAATTCGACACTAAACCGGAGAAGTCGAGACCAGCAGCCAAAATTCCTCAACCCGCTCGCCAAAGGTCAAATACTGGCAAACGATCCAAACGGAAAATGCAACCTGTTTACCCCCGTTCCATTCCGGTTGACAAACGCGAAACAACCTACGCTGATTTCAACAGACGCCGTAGGTACGCTCGCAAACTTGCACTGCAACTGGCGGCAATTTCAAACTCAACACGTCGCATCAGGCCTAGTGACGAAAGCCCGATCGGCTACTCAGTTGTACAAGCACATGGTTCAAATTCAGGTAAAGTTCGTTCGTCGATAGTTCTGTCCTACATCAACGCATGCGAAACGATTATGTACATGAAAGAATCCAAGGAAATCAAAGTCCTACCCGTATTTTCAGAGGTTTCGGATGAAGAATGGAGCTATTTGAGAGACCTCATGGAGGTTACGAGGACTCTAAAGAAATCGTTACAGCCTATATCGAAAAAGGAGGAGACTTCGCAAGACGAAGACCTTGCCAAAGCTGCATAAATATGTTCGTATAGGTACGATTTACAGACTAATCAATTTTGCTCGACTCTTCGAAGCCGTTCGATGAGGCTTGAAGTATCCCATCTGCCGCCACCAAAGGCTTGAACATCAGCGTAGAACTGGTCGACGAGAGCGCTAAGAGGCAGTCTCGCACCATAGCGTCTTGCGGTTCTCAACGCAATGTCGAGATCCTTCCGCATCCAATTGACGGCAAAACCATAGTCGAAAACTCGGTCTGCCATAGTTGCTGCACGGTTGTCCATTTGCCATGATTGCGCTGCGCCATTGGAAATTACATCAACGATTTCATTGATGTCCATCCCAGCCTTCTCTGCTAAATGCAGCCCCTCTGACAAACCCTGTAGGATTCCTGCAATGCAGACTTGATTGACCATCTTGGTGAGTTGTCCTGCCCCTACTCCGCCCATCAGCTTCGCAATCTTGGCATAAACATCCAAGACTGGGTATGCGCGGTCGAACGTATCTTTTTCTCCTCCTACCATGATCGTTAGTTGGGCATTATCTGCACCTGCTTGGCCTCCACTTAGCGGCGCGTCTAGAAAGGAACACTCCTTTTCCTTTGCTGCTTCATCAAGTTCCTCGGCTAATTCCATCGATGCAGTTGTGTGATCGACTACTACCGATCCCGGTTGCGCTCCCGCAAAGACTCCGTCCACTCCATGTGCGACACTTCGCACATCATCGTCGTTTCCGACACACATGAAGACCAACTCTGCATTGGATGCTGCTTCGGCCGGGGTTGGGCATGACTTTCCACTAAATTGGTCCAACCATTGTTTGGCCTTTTCGTCTGTGCGGTTGTAAACAGTGACATCGTGACCTGCATTTGCCAAATGTCCAGCCATGGGATAGCCCATGACACCCAAACCAACAAAAGTCACTCTTTTGGAATCTGTCATTTTTCTCCCTGCCCAAATGTCCGTGTACCAGCGAGAGTTTCGCCAGAAATTCTTACCTCGTATTTTATCTTTTGATATTTTTGGGTCTCTGGCGCGGAAATTGGATCTGACCTAAAAAAATTTCTTGACTGTCCAAGAGAGATTTCGTTGGATCGGTGCGAAAGAGGCACAACAGCGAGGAGGACAACAAGGTTAAATGCGAACCGAATATTTCAGCGGGACACTCGCTGATTCCTGAACGGCTTACATCAAAATTCTGTCGTCTTGTTCTCTGGCTTCTCGCCTGGCAAACGATATACAGCGTCCGAATCAGGTCGATCAAAACCTAAGAGTTCCGGGGCTTCTACAAAGTACGGAATGCGTCCTAACGTCTTGAGAAACGCCTCCAGGTCTTCGATCTCCTCGTCAGTCAAATCGAGCGGTCGAATTAGCTGCGACAACGAGGGCGAACGCTCTCTCACTCGACTATTGGAGGTCACGCCGTGGTTATACATATTCAGGACTCCAGTGAAGTTAGTGAAGAGGCCGTTGTGCATCCACGGTCCAGTGAACTCCAAATCTCGCAGGCTGGGAGTGCGAAATCGGGACATGTCCTCTTTCTTTCCAGTCGCTTCAAACCGACCGCGATCTTCAAATCGTCTGCCAAAGTAACTCAATCCAGTGTGATGGAACTTGCCGTCGGAGAAGAGAGGTCCGTGATGGCAGTTCATGCATCGAGCCTTTGTGCGAAAAATATGTAAACCCTTGATTTCTTGATCCGACAAGCGCTGGCGATCTCCCTTTACGAAGTGGTCGAAGTCGCTCGGACTTGAGCGTATCGAGCGAACGAAAGAGGCGATGGCGATTGAAATTCGATTTTCGGTGATGCTTTCATCATCAAATGCTTCAGCAAATTTGTTTCGGTACTCCGGAATAGCACCTATGCGCTCGACTACATCTTCGATCTCTGCGTCCATTTCTATCTCACTTTGAAGTGGGATCGAGATCAGGTTGAGCAATCCGCTTGCACGCCCATCCCAAAACAATTCGTCGAAATAAGCGGCATTTAACAAAGTCATCGAGTTGCGCTGGCCTCGAACTCGATCGTGGCCAAAAGAAACACGTCGCCCATCTGTCCAGCCAAGATTGGGATCGTGGCAACTTCCACAAGCGATTTGCTGTGAACTAGACAATCGAGGGTCAAAGAAAAGATACTTACCGAGTTCTTCTGTTTGCGTTGTGTGCCACTCAACAGTCGGCAATGGCGGAAGCAATCCAAGCTCTTTTGCTTCGACTCCCTCATCCACCTCGAAGGCTGGCCACTCTGAGGGTGGTTGACGATATTTCGCAATCATTTCATCATCGGCAGCCCCAGCACGACTTGACACGAGCAATGAACCGATAATTGCTACTAAACCGACAATTCTGGGAATCGAATGGCTCGCAATTAGCGACAGTCCATCGGAATGGGCTAATTCAAGAGACTCACATGCTCTGCAGCGAGTTCTGTAACTCATGACCTGGTCTTTCGCAACACAGTTGAACTCCTAACAATACTATCCAAGGACCTGCCTTCTTGCAGCGCGGATCCTATTGCCGAAATGGTATCTACAAACACACCCATGGAATGAAATGAGTCAGTAAAACAGTACAAGTACTCATGACCCGGATATTGTGAATTTGAAGATGCACTCCCTTTTGAAAGTCGTACCATAGCGACTGCATTAGTGTCCGTCTCTTCAGCCACAAAAGGCAGTTCGTTGTCAGTAGACAAAAGTCAAGGCCTTCGACTGGATTCGGTTGACCGAATCGTTCGATCGAAAATATTGAAACCCATTGTTGAACAGTGGGGATTCGGCAACGTGGTTGACGCTATTCGCGCCATACAAGATGACATTAGAACGAACGAAGACCACAGCTATCTGCCACCGTCCATATCGGAATACGCCGTTCTGGCGAAGTCCTGGCTCGGTAAGAATAGAAATATCGGCTATCAACCTGTATTCAACTTAACCGGAACAGTCCTCCATACCAATCTTGGACGAGCAGTATTGGACCAACACCTCCTAAAGCGTGCCATTTTGACAGTCGGAAAACCGTTGACGTTGGAATACGACATCAGAACCGGCAAACGAGGTGAACGCGAAGGCGTAATCCGAGAACGGCTTCTTCGATTAACAAGTGCTGAGTCTGCAGCGGTAGTAAACAACAATGCGGCCGCAGTACTACTGGTATTGAATACCCTTGCATTGGGTAGGGATGTTGTTGTTTCGAGAGGGGAGTTGATTGAGATTGGCGGCAGTTTTCGCCTCCCCGAAATCTTGTCTCGAGCAGGTTGTAACTTGGTCGAAGTTGGCACTACAAATCGCACGCGAGTCGAGGACTATGCCAATGCAATAACGGATCAAACTGCAGTTTTGTTGAAAGTACACCCAAGCAATTTCACTATCCAAGGATTCACCGAAAGCACGTCCGAACAGGAACTTGCGGATCTTTCACAAGAAGAAAACATTCCGTTTGTTCTTGATTTGGGGAGCGGTGCACTCGTAGATTTGCAAAAGCTTGGCATTCCAAGAGAACCCCTGCCACAAGACTCGCTAAGCAATGGAGTTGACCTGGTGACGTTTTCGGGAGACAAACTCATGGGTGGCCCACAAGCTGGGATCATTGTTGGCAAAGCCAACTACATCGACCAAATCAACAGCAATCCGCTCAAACGTGCACTCAGGATGGACAAGCTTTCGTTGGCCATACTAGATGAAACGCTCAAAGCTTACGAAGATGGAACCACTTTAGACCGCAACATCCAGCTCATTAAGGAACTGAAAGTATCATCCAAGCAACTTTGGCATCGTGCTAGACAAATCAAATCTCTCTTGGACAACTGCTTAACTTCATGCAGCGTAGACGTGGTCGAATGCCACTCGGTGCTGGGCAGCGGTTCCCAACCTCACACTCAGCTACCTAGCGTAGCTGTTGCAATTACACATGAACGAGAAAGTACTCTCAGCGATATCGAAGCGCGGCTTCGAGAACTGAATCCACCAGTTTTAGGACGTCGAAGCAAGTCGCAGCTTCTGCTGGACGTGCGGGGTGCACAACCGCTTGAGGAACTTCTGAGCACTCTACATCAGCTTGCATGATCGTCACATTGGCTGGGCATGTAGATCATGGCAAAACTGCACTGGTCAAGGCAATAACAGGTGTCGATACTGATCGTCTTGAAGAAGAGAAGCGTCGCGGACTCACAATAGATCTTGGCTTCGCATACCACGACCTGAATGGAAATCGAGTGGGTTTTGTCGATGTTCCTGGTCACCACAGATTCATTCATAACATGATTGCAGGTGTTGCAAACATGCAACACGGATTGTTAGTTGTCGCTGCAAATGACGGCGTAATGCCTCAGACAATCGAGCATCTCAACATTCTCAAGCTGCTTGGTCTCAAGAATGGAACCATTGCCCTGTCAAAGATCGATGTTGTGGATCGTTCCCAAGTCTCTCGAGTCTCGGAGCAAATACGACAATTGACTCGGGAGACCTTTCTCGCCAATTGTCCAATCATCGAAACATCCACAATGACCGGTCACGGCATCGTACATCTTCAGGATCGACTCGCAGAGGCGGCTGGACAATTGAAACGATTGGAACGAGAGCGTTCTGTGCGTATAGCCATTGACCGATCGTTCAGTCCGAGAGGTGTAGGAGCTGTCATCACAGGAACGATTTTCGATGGCACGGTACACACCGGAGACGAACTGAGAATTTCTAGGTCTGGAAGATTAGTTCGTTTGAGGAATATTGTCACGAACGGAACGTCTTCCGACTTCGCGCAAGCAGGTGATCGGTGTGGAATCCAACTCTCTGGAGAACCAGCAACCAACATTTCCCGAGGCGACTGGTTGCGAGCTCCAGCGAATACCGATCAATCAAAATTTTTCACCCTGTCTCTGTCCGTACTTGAAGATTTTCCTCGTGAAGTGCGATCTTGGTCTCCCGTACACATATATCTCGCAACAAGCCATTCTCTGGGCAGACTGCTTCCCCTAGCGGATCAGCTGGTTCCAGGGGAGAACGGACTCGCGGATGTTGTATCTGACAATTCTTTGGATGTCGTTGTCGGAGATCGGTTGGTCATTCGAGATCAGGATTTGGAGTGTACGCTGGGCGGTGGTTGCGTTGTTGATGTGGGCCGACCGAATATGCGGCGGCGGCACCTTCAAAGAGTCCGCAGCCTCAATGAACTAGGTCCGTTCGTTGAACAAGATGATCCCATCCATGCCCTGCTCTGCGAGTCCAAACTCACATCGGTACGACTCGAAGACTTCGTGAAGAAATGGAATATCCCAAAGCCAACTGCATTGAATTTGGAGGAGCAAGACACTTTAAGAAATTTCAATGGTCGTCTTCTCGCACAAGAAAGGCTGGGAGAGGTTACAGGCCAGATAGTGATGGCTTTGAAAGAACACCATCGCATCAGCCCTGACCAAACAGGTGCACGCTTAAGCTACATAGCCGACTACTGCAAGATCGACCAGGAAACGGTTCAGTTTTCATTAACTTGTGGAATAGAAGACAAGGTGTTTCGTTTGCAGTCGGGAAGATACTCGCTACCCAGCCATGCCGTAGACAAACCCACCTTCAACGAAAAGCTCTACGAACAAATATTGCCTTTCATTAATGCAACCCAACCAGCAACCACCGGCGACATCGCCAAATCGCTAAAAATCCCTTTGCGACAAATCGAAACGGAAATGAAGCGAATGTCGCGGGCAAAACTGTTTGTCCAAGTAACGCCCAAGCGCTATTTCACATATGAAAATATTGTGAAATTGGCGGAGCTCGCAACCCAACTGGCTCAAAAACAGTCATTTTCAGTAAGAGACTTTCGAGATGCCTCAGGGATAGGACGAATGCCCGTAATCGATGTGCTGGAATATTTTGACAGACTACGATTTACTCGTCGGCTGGCAGACGTGAGAACTGTCATTGGATCTCTTGAACTCGTTCAAAAGAAAGAAGACAACCCTTAGCCGTTTGCGTAAGACAACTGAATCAGCGTTACAGACCACTCTTTAGAGTTCAAATCGAATCTTGTTCGCCGCCGTTTGTGCCCTGTTTCTTGCATCATCGATGGAAGTTCCTCGTGCAAGTGCAACACCCATTCTTCGTTCGCCACTAACAGACGGCTTTCCAAACAGTCGAATTTGAACACCGGATTCGGTTAGCGCATCTTCTAATCCACGAAAACGAACGCTTTCCGATTCTCCCTCAACAATCAGTACAGCCGAAGCTGATGGACCATACAGTTCAATGTTAGGAACCGGCAAATCAAGAATGGCTCTTGCATGTAGCGCAAACTCGGACATGTCCTGACTGATCAACGTGACCATTCCCGTATCGTGGGGTCTCGGACTTAGTTCACTAAAGTAAACCTGAACGCCCTTAATGAAAAACTCAACACCGTAGATCCCGCGACCTCCCAAGGCTCCAGTCACTCTCTCAGCGATGCGTTTGCACTCATCCAGAACTTCAGTGTCCATTGGATGTGGCTGCCAAGACTCTTGATAATCTCCTCCCACTTGACGGTGCCCTATCGGTTCACAAAACGCAACCCCGTTGACATGCTGCACTGTAAGCAAAGTGATCTCGTAGTCGAAGTCGATCATTTGTTCTACGATCACTTTCTCAGCCGCACCACGGGTCCCTTCCTGAGCACATTTCCAAGAGTCCAGTGCATCGTCCAGAGATTTCACGACAGACTGACCTTTTCCCGAAGAACTCATTGTCGGTTTGACGACGCATGGAATTCCAATTTGTTCAACCGCGTCAAAGAAGGATTGCACCGAATCTGCAAATCGATAGTCAGAAACGGGAACTTTGAGATCTTTCGCTGCTAACGTTCTTATCCCTTCTCGATTCATGGTCAAGTGAGCTGCGTTTGCGGACGGAATCACTCGAAATCCCCTAGCTTCTAATTCCATGAGTGCAGAGGTGGCTATGGCCTCTATTTCAGGAACGATCAAATGTGGTTGCTCGGTTTCAACCACACTTGTTAGTTCAGAGGCATCAAGCATGTTGATGGTATGGTTTCGATGGGCGACTTGCATCGCCGGCGCGTTTGAGTAGCGATCAACGGCAATTGTTTCGACTCCGAGTCGTTGTAGTTCGATAACGACCTCTTTCCCAAGTTCTCCACTTCCCAACACGATGACGCGAGTTGCTCCGTCAGATAGAGGTGTTCCTATGGTTGTCACTCGTCAATGCTCCCGATGTGCCCCAGTCGGCGCACTTTCAATCACGCCTTCGTACACCTTCTTCCATCGCACAATACTGAATATTTGCAGAGTATATGTGGCACCTTCAGTTTATACAGGCTTTGACGAGCACACGTTGGCTGCTCCAATGTGTCCGACGGCAAAAACGTGCAACCACTTGAAACACACCTTGTGCCTTCAATCCACTGGGTTAGTTCCGTCACTAGTGCTACCCCGATACGCATCGTCCTCCAGTCGCCCACTCTGGTCCTTACGCAGTCTATTCCGATTTTTGAGATCAATCACGGTCGTACCAGCCATAATGTCGTGAAAAGTTCTACGATCATCTCGGAATATAAACAGCGCGTCCAATATAAACACTAAGGAATATAGAAAGTACATGACAACTTGTAATGCATATATTGGAAAATAACGCAATATCAATAGCTTTCCTATGGGCTGTACTTGGCGTGTATCCTCACTTACGATAGCAATGTTCATAAAGAGCTTGCCTATAGATTGCCCACGTGTTGCTAACAAATAGCCGTTAATAATCAAGAATACGGCTGCATCGATAGCTAATCCTAAGTAGACAGACCCGTCTAGCAAGTTAGTTGCGAACCATTCCAATTCTTCACTCTCCGCGGTTGAAAATGCCTCTCCAATAAGGTTTCTTCCTATCACTAAACCGATCAAGAAAAGAGTCAAGATCTGAGAACCACCCAGAATTACTAAGTCCAAGACAACTGCACCTAACCTTTTCAGTCGGGAGGCGACTTCGGTACCTTCTCTTGAGGTTGCGTCAGGGAGAAGATCGGAGGTTGGCGCCGCGTATGGATTCGCTTCGTGGTTCATTCAGATATCAACATGTTGGTATGTGACTGTAATTCAAGGTTTCTTCGAAACCATTGGGCGACAAAATCACTAATTTGGACCTTTCTCTTCTACTCTCAACTTGGCAGCGCCCCATCGACACGAGTCACTTCAATGCATGTGCTGCATTCTGAAATAATCGTATCCACGGACTGAACTCTCGGTCGCAATGTGCCCGATCAGTCCATGAATTCTGGACATTTCGAAATACACGTTCAGGGTGCGGCATCAGGATCAGCACTCTTCCGTCGTGAGACACTGTTCCTGCGATGGCATCTGTCGAGCCATTAGGGTTCATTGGGTATCGCATCGTAGATTCTCCAAAGCCATCGACATATCGCAATGCCACTTGTTGGTTTTCAGCAAGAGCATCAATTTCACTTCCGAAACTGAATACTACGCGGCCCTCTCCATGAGCTACAGGTACGGGAATTTGGCTTCCCGACATTCCGTTCAACCATGGAGACACTGTTTGTTCGATTCTTACCTGAATTGTGCGGCCTTCAAATTGATCCGATTCGTTTCTCTCGAAATTTGGCCAGCTGTCTGCTCCCGGGATCAGGGACTTCAATCGCGAGAACATCTGACAGCCATTGCAGACTCCGAGTGAGAGAGTGTCCGTCCGTGTAAAGAATTCCTCGAATTGCGAGCGTACCTCTTCACTAAATAGAATCGATTTCGCCCAGCCTCCTCCGGCCCCCAATACATCCCCGTACGAAAAACCTCCACATGCTGCTAGTACTTGGTATGAATTCAAAGAGACACGACCTTCAAACAGGTCTGTCATATGTACGTCGTCGCAGGAGAAACCTGCTGCGCGAAACGCGGCCGCCATCTCAATTTGGCCGTTAACTCCTTGATCCCGCAAGATAGCCACCCGTGGTTGAGTGGCGTTCACAAACGTAGAGCAAAGACGACCATCGTCAATCGAAAAAGTCAGAGACTCATTGAGTCCTGGATGGTCACTCTCGATGAGATGGTATTCACTGTCTGCACACTTGGTATCGTCGCGCAGCCGTTGCATCAGATAGCTTGTTTTGGACCAAAGTTTCTCCAATTCAAACAAGTCCTTGCGATACACCGATTCGCCATCTTTGAAAATGGTGAAGTCTCTCCTGTCTGTTGTATGTGCAACTCTCCGAATTCGCAGTCCCAGGTCACGAGCAAGTCGTACTAGATCTTCGGACTTAGTGAGAAGTGCCTCGAATACTAGCCCAGGCTCTTCGCTAAACAATTGTTCCTGCCATCTTCCTGAAACTTCAATCGACACTCCCATCCTGCCTGCAATTGCCATCTCAAGCAACGTTGCTAACAGCCCACCATCTGAGCGATCATGCATCGCCAGAGCTAGCTCAAGTTGGTGTACACGATGAGCAAAACTAAGAAGTCTCTTAAGCTTTTCTGAATCGTCGACATCGGGTGCATCATTTCCAAGCTGGCAATACACCTGAGCCAAAGCGCTGCCACCAAGCCGTTGTTGTGTACCAAGTTCCACTAACAAAAGCTCGCTCCCGATGCTCGAAAGTTGAGGTGTCAGCAGCCGTCGAACATCCCGTACTGGAGCAAATGCCGAAACAATAAGAGAAACGGGCGATACGACTTCGTTCTCGATACCCTTGTCTTCCCATTGTGTTCGCATCGAAAGACTGTCCTTGCCGACAGGAATCGCAATTCCCAAGTCCTTGCACAACGTAGTTCCAGCGGTTACGGCTTCGTACAGAGCCTGATCTTCGTTTGCAGCACCAGCTGCCGCCATCCAATTGGCCGATAGCACGACACGGTCAAGACTCTCAATTTGAACGCTAGCCATATTTGTCAAAGCTTCAGCTATCGCCATTCTGGCAGCCGATGCGGGATTGATGATTGAAAGTGGAGTTCGTTCACCAATTGACATCGCTTCACCAACATACGTTTCGTAACCTGCGATGGTGACAGCACAGTCGGCCACCGGAACTTGGTATGGACCGACCATCTGCTCCTGCGCAATTAGTCCTGTAATGCTACGGTCACCGATTGTCACCAGAAATTTCTTGGATCCGACTGAAGGAAACTGAAGAACTCGTTCAATTGCGTCTTCGATATGAATCTCGTTGAGATCTAATGGGGTATTCGAGCGGATTTGAGATTGGAATTCACGTTGAATTCTTGGGGGTTTGCCAAAAATTACATCAAGGTCCAAATCGATGGGTCGATTGTCGTACAAAGAGTCATTGACCTCTATGTTTTGATTGTGGGTGGTCAACCCCACAACGGCATATGGACACCGCTCACGTTCACAAATCTGTTCGAAGAAAGACAAACTCGAAGAAGGAACTGCGAGCACATATCTTTCTTGTGCTTCGTTGCACCAAATCTCCATCGGCGACATTCCGAAATCAGCATTGGGCACGTTTCTTAGTTCAAACTTGCCACCAAGGCCAATATCGTTGATTAGCTCCGGGAATGCGTTGGAGAGACCACCCGCTCCCACATCGTGGATAAAGGCAATGGGATTTTTCTCGAGGGCTGCCGTGCATCTATCGATTACCTCCTGACAACGCCGCTCCAACTCCGCGTTGTCGCGTTGAACAGACGCAAAGTCAAGATCGGCCGAGGACTGTC
>JAPOXO010000142.1 GCA_026707045.1 Gammaproteobacteria bacterium
GTGTCTTTGTTGTTGAAAACGTTAAGGGACTGCTAGCCAAACGGCACAAGTCAACGATTCAAGCTTTTTACGAAATGGTCGAGCGAGCGGGATACCGCGTTCTTGAATTTCCCTGGGTGCTCGATGCACAAGATTTTGGCGTTCCACAAAGAAGGCAAAGGGTGTTTCTGATTGGGGCAAAAACTGGTTGCCGCCTCCCAAGCCTTCCAGAGGTGCACGACGAGAGACCTGTCGTTTGGGACGCGATATCAGACTTGACGGCGATTGACGAAGCACTTGATCAAATTGAAGGTGACCTATTCCATGGCAAGCTCGGGGAACCAAGCAATTACGCAAAGACTCTGCGAAAGCAAACCGACTTGCCGAGTGATCATTCAAGCTCACAGGAGGCTTTAACTGGTTGTCGTTTAACAGCCCATTCGCATACCACCCTAACCAGATTTGCTCAAACCGGCCAAGGAGATTACGAATCCATTAGTCGCTTCTTTAGACTTGCCGAGAACGCGGTTGGCCCCACACTGCGAGCGGGAACTGATCGACAAAACGGTTCGTACACAGCTCCAAGACCTATCCACCCAATTCGTGATCGGTGCATTACCGTTAGAGAGGCAGCACGATTGCATTCGTTTCCGGACTGGTTTCGATTTCACTCAACAATATGGCACGGATTTAGGCAGATTGGGAATGCCGTTCCGCCACGATTGGGAAGTGCAGTCGCCAAGAGCATTCTAGAGGTGCTGTAGTCACCGAAAACAAGCTGATTGGAGCAGAAATGATTGAACCCTTTGCAGACCGTCTCGATTCATCGGAGGACGGTAGTCGTGAGACGATGGTAGCCAATGCCGAACCGACCAAAGAATTCTTTATTGAGATGCTAGTGAAGGACATCCAACTAATTCGCGCGATCATCGACTTGGTTGACAACTGTGTGGACGGTGCAAGGAGAATGCGTCCTAGTGGCAATTTTGATGGGCTCACTATTGGGCTCTCTACGAAAAACGAGGAATTCTCAGTGCAAGACAATTGTGGAGGTATTCCGTTGGGTACGGCACGTTCCTACGCCTTTCGATTTGGGCGTCCTTCGGATGCAGAGAATTTGGATCACTCCGTCGGTCAATTTGGAGTAGGTATGAAACGTGCTTTATTCAAGCTTGGTTCCAAGTTCCATATTGAATCAGGCACTAGCTTAGATCATTTCAAGATCGATTGCGATGTGGCACTTTGGAAGTCTAAACCCGACTGGACTTTCGACTTTGCAATTGCTAGCAATGAACCGGGTGAGAACATTGGAACGAAAATTTTGGTTTCAGACCTCCACAAGAGCGTCAAAGACGACTTTGGACTAGAAAATTTTCAGTCCGAGTTAGCTAGGTCAATTCGTGACGCTCACATAGATAGTCTTGAAGCAGGTCTCTCGATCATGTTCAACGGGAATCAGCTAACCTTCGAACCTTTGACTCTTATGTCGTCAGAAATATTGAAGCCTGCGCTTTTCGAGACATTGATCGAAGAGGAAGAAGGAGCTCAACCGATATCTGTGAGAATCTATGCAGGGCTCGGAGAGAGCGACCCGCAGAGAGCTGGATGGAATGCATTTTGCAATGGTCGATTAGTACTTGGATCTGACCAAACTGAAGCAACCGGTTGGGGAGAGGGCAATGGCAAAACAATTCCAAAATTCCACAATCAGTACGCAACGTTTCGGGGGTATGTATTTTTCGACTGCAACGATGCTAGTCGACTTCCCTGGAACACAACCAAGACAGGAGTCGATCTAGATTCCAGTACATTTAAAGCCATTAGGGCCGAAATGATCAAGCTAATGCGTCCCGTCATCAATTTCCTAAATCATTTGGATAAGGAAAAGGAAAATCCGGACGACCAACGACCATTGCACGACGCAGTCGGTGGCATGAAGTGCGTCACAATCAAAGAGACGTCAACCAGCGGGAAATTCGAATATCCCCAACCGAAACCTAGAAAGAAAACCCCTCGATCTGGACGAATTCAATACAACAAACCAATTGAACGGATAAACATAGCTAAGAAAATTCTGGACATCAAGACACATAGAGAAGTAGGAAGTCTTACCTTTGACTACTACTTTGATCGAGAGTGTACATAATTCATGGCAAGTTTCGAGAAGGTCAATTATACATTGCGACCGGCAAAATCCATCGAAAGAAAAATGCTATGCGAATGTTTTCGTAGGTTAACGCCATTTTCCGAAATTGAGTCATATAGATACGTTGGATTCGGATCCACTTACTTTAGTGATTTTTCTCTCATACACAGATCGTTAGGCATATCCAATCTAATTAGTATTGAACGTGAAGAGGAATCGTCAGAGCGTTTTGAGTTCAATCTGCCATTTCGTTCCATCGATCTCCAAATGGGGCAATCTACGGATCTATTGCCTGAACTTGATTGGTCTCCGCGTACTATCTTGTGGTTGGATTATGATTGCAAAATCAATGCAGACGTATTAGCTGACGTTGCTACCTTCTGTCGATCATGTACATCAGGTAGCGTTCTAGTCGTCACAGTTAATTCTCAACCTGACAGCGAATCCGACCAATGCCGACTCAAAAGTTTAACAAGACGTGTCGGAGAGAGCAAGATTCCAACAGACATAGATCCTAGTCGACTTGGGGGATGGGGTACTGCAGAGTGCAGCTATCGAATAATAGGAGCAGAGATTGAATCCACAATATCTCACCGAAACGGAGTACTACCCAAAGACAACAAACTCGACTACCGGCAACTGTTTAACTTTCATTATCGTGATAGCGCACGGATGTTGACGACTGGAGGGGTAGTTTACAAGCAGTGCGAACTCAGTGAAACTAATGCATGTAGGTTCGAACAGTTGGATTTTGTTCGCAACGCAGGAGATGCTTATGAAATACTAGTGCCAAATCTAACATTTAAGGAAATGCGTCATATTGAAGCTCAATTGCCACGAGGAGAAGGTGGAATCGAAATTCCTCTTGATGAACAAGACATAGTAGCCTATGAACGTGTATACAGGTACTTTCCGATTTTCGTGGAAGCAGAACTTTAGTCAACTGAGTGGCCCAAAACAGCAATGTGTCGCGTCAATCAATTTTGGAAATTACTAGACGGTATGTTTTGACCTGCTCTCCGCATGGAAGGGAAATGTATCCTGTTCCATGTTTGAACAGAAAGGAGAACAGGTCGCATGAATGCTACAACGAAAGATGTCGGCGCTTTTGGCGGCGGCGTGGCATGTGAGGGCCACTGGAGAGTTGAAGGTCGACGATGTTGGAGTCGTCTCGAACCGAGAAAGCCAAGTGTCTCGAAGGGCGGGAAGCCTGTCGAAGCTCTACGGTCGCAAACTCCGATTCGTGTATGAAGCCGGGTCCTGCGGCTATGCGCTGCAGAGACAGCTGAGCGACATGGGCCTTGCGTGCCGAATCGCGGCTCCGACCCTGATTCCGAGACGCAGCGGCGATCGCGTGAAGACGGACCGGCGCGATGCCCGGGAGCTGGCGCGCTTGAGCCTGACAGGGCTTCTGGTTCCGATCTGGATTCCGGATCCGACTCAGGAGTCGCTTCGCGACCAGCTCGATGCCGCATGATCCTGAAGGGCCAGGTGGGTTCCGCGAAGAGGCGCATTCGCCACTTCGTGCTTCGCCGAGGCCTGCATCCGCCCCGGCAAAGGAATCTCAAGCTGGAGACGACCGCGGCGCAGATCGGGCTGCATTGCCACGTGGATGTGCTGGAGGATCTGGAGCGGCGACTTGTCGATGTGGAACGCGATCTCGAACACGAGGTGGACCACTCCAACCTGAAGCTGATCGTCGACGATCTTCGGTCCTTGCGAGGCGTCGACAGGGTCAACGCGGTGACCCTTCTGGCCGAAG
>JAPOXO010000014.1 GCA_026707045.1 Gammaproteobacteria bacterium
CTCCAATAGAACCCTTCAATTCAGATTGCGAACCGCCCGTGCTGCAATTGCCTAATACAGAAATCTTCAAGTCGTGTATAAGTTGGTCTTCCCCGAGAAACAATTTTCGAAACAATGTGGCTGCGACAAGGCAGGCACCTGCACCTGGACCAAAGGGATTGTTGGAATTACCGCACGAAAGGGGTTGTTTTGTGGAAACCACCCCTTCCCATCCGGATGAACCTGCAAAAATGCGCGTTGTTGCACAAGGATCCAGTTTGGATCGGCCAATGACGATCTCAACATTTGGTTTGCCGTTTATCCCAATGCAGGGATTAATTCTGGATGCTAGATTGTGTGCGGACTTGGACAACTCATGCTTCACATCCGCGCGGAAGGAAATCGTCGGATAGAGGCGAGCCAATAGTCGTACCAATAGATCCAACAATGATCGTCCTTCTTGATCGTCAACATCTCTACCAATCGTGATAAGAATGCTGGTCTGCCCCAGCTTTTGTTCCAGATTTGTTTCGTCCAGACCTGATATCAACTGGGAAATTGCAAGTACGTTTCTCTTGAAGTAGTCGGCGACTGCCATCGTTAGTTTTCCATAAGGAGAATTCGTCGGGATTCAAATTCTGAGAGCGCAACCCATCCTGAGCGGCTCAGACGGTAAAGAGCAGTGTCGCGGCCGCGAACGCCAAATTCTCCAAAGTAGGGAACGACAAGCGACAATCCTCCAAGGGTAGTAACCATCGGAAAGCAATCGTCAGTTTCTGAGTGAAATGCATCGGTAGGATGAGAATGGACTTGAATTCCCAACAGTTCGTTGTGGGTGTAGAGCCAAACGTTTAATCGATGAAGCTCATCAGCTCCCACATACACTCCCAATCCGTTTTCCTCAAAAGCTAATTGCTTTGGAACGTGTGCGGTCTGGATCACGAATATATCTCTCTCAATCACTCCACTCCACAGTACAAATCGCTCGTTGCCGTCCTTTCCCGCATCAAACAACTGCCAATCGGTTTGGTCACAAACATCGGAAGGCACGATGAATTCTCGTACGAACTCAAAGGAGTTCATTGAGGTGGTACGCCAAACCCGAAATGGACTTTGGGAGTCATTTCCACGGCGATGCTTTCGACGACATCAGGGCCGTATTTATCGATGATTTCAATCAGTCGGACTAGTCTCCCAGCTCCGTTAGGTCGGTGAAGTTCCCAAGCATCTCCACTATGAGCAGGATGTTCGTGGTACTCACGAACTCCAGCCACGCACAAGAATGGCACCTCGTCGGGACCATAGGCTTGCATGAACGGCTGAGTTTCTATTCTGGGAGGCACGCAGTTCAAGTCAGATGTTGGCAGCAGCCTTGGAAGAGGCGTTGGTAACTCCGAACCTTTGTAGGGTTTACCAGAAATTGGATGAACCAATTGAACCGACGGCGGAACTAAGTCGTAGTTCGAGTAATTCAAGGCCACACCGAGCATGAGCATTACCGGACTCGTTTTTCGCGTTGCAAGTACTACACACACATTTGGAAACTTCGAATGCGCAAGAAACCAACCCCGTTTCTGGAACTGATCACCATGTGAGCGAAACTCAGCTATTTCTCTGTTGAACTTTCGACGCGAAACTCCCGGCTCCACAAACTGGGCATCTGTCATTCAGAGCCGCCTATTCCAGCCCGCAAATTGAGAAACAAGGTTGCATCTGGCTTTAAGTCCAAAGCACCAAAAGCTTTGTTCAAGTCGATGATTCGACCGTCTGAATCTCGTAGCTCCCAGTTTTCCTCAGCTTGGCCGGAATTTCCGGTCTTTTTGAGTGCATCTAGGACAACGGTTTGCATTAGCATTTCAATGTCTACCTCTACCGTAACGGGCTGACCGTTTACGACTACGTTGAGCGAAAGTCCATCAGTCTTCATGAGTACATCCTCAATCGAAAAGCGTATTGTACACGATCTCCACTTTTTACAATGGATAAAGTGTAAGTCAGACATTCGTTGGGGGAAGAATCCAATGACTAACAAAAAAACGTTCTTGAAGCACTTTTAACTACAAACCAGAAAACCGTGAGAACGATACGAGTTCGACCAAGATGTACACAAGAATTCAGATTCTGTCCTTTGTTCACGATTACGTCCGTGGGTGAGCTGAAACTTCTTCAGGCCACAATTCAAATTTGCTTGCAGCATGTCTTGGCGAATAGAATGCAATCCAGCAATGGAGGAGTGCAATGTCCAAAGAAATCGAATTTGAGGTAAAAGTCGTACCGGCAGGAACAGGGTCCTTAGCATGGGATAACCCCTTTGCCGACAAGTTGGTTCACCGTTTCATGCCTCATGACCGACGACATGGACCCATGATTGGAATCCTCGAATTTGCAGGACTGCGTCCTACCGCAAGCGTTCTGCAAAGTGCTGTGGTTGCCGTCGGAGAAGACGCAAAAGCAGGACGCTATGGCGAATTCACACTATTTGTCAGTAGCAAAGACGAAGATACGCGAAACACTATTAGCGATATCGCTGCATCGAGAAATGTCGCTGTCTTTGTGACTTCGGCTACACACAAACTGATGGACGCAATACCAGTTGGTGCAATCACACTTAAGGACAGCGAGACATTGAACCAAGTCTCTGAGTTTGGAGGTACCGTCAGTGCTAATGAATTCGCTGATTGCTTGGATATCGAGAAAACCGCTGCCGGAAATCGATTGACTTCGCTTCATAGGAAGGGCTACTTGCAACGTATAGCTCGACCACATCCCATGGGAGATCTATTCGTTGACCCTCGCTCGATAGAGTTGGCTATCGAGGAAACCGACGAGTCTCAGATGGATTGAGACCAATCGAGTACGGGCTGACGCAATGGTTGTTGGAATCCTTCTTACCCGTTCAACGAGCATAGAGGTTGAATTGGACACTCAAGTATTGCCTTCAAGGCTAGTAGGAATTTTGCGCTGCACTGAATTTTCCTTAGTTTTAGTCGACTGATTGAATTGTCATTGAATATGAAGGCGAGAATGCAGGCATGAGCAGTCATGAAAAAGGAGAGACTAGTAATTCTGGATATACCCAAAAAGCAATTGGGTTCACACACGTTGTTGCGATGTGTTCGTAAAAAATAACTTTCGAGAACCGTGAGCCTATATATCTGCAAGAACCAGAGGATCTTCAAGCTGCTGGAACAATGGGCATAGTCGCAACCTATTTCCACAACCGTTACCAATGAAATCAAGAATTGGCATTTCAGCGGTAAATTTGACACAAACATCCATGAGTAAGAGAGATTTGGCGGAGATACAAAGCCATCACTCGATGTACGCTGACTGTGTGGAAGAGAATAAAAAGCTAGGCTCTCTTGAAGTTAAGCGTTGAAGTCCTCTCCCGTGGGTGGGTTCGATACCTCTCACACGCTGAATCCAACGTAGGCACTCTCCAGATTGCGGCTCGAATCCCCTCTTGCCTGCAGATTTACGAGCTACCTAACGCTCGTGTGCATGGCGTGGACTCTTGCGAGGCTGAAGCGACCCTTCCGATGAGAAGTTAGCCGGTTCAAGGCTTTTTCGTCCAATTTCCACCCAGAGTCGCAGAGTTTTCAGGTATATGGGAAGCGCATCGTTCCTCCATCGTCGGATCCAACGCCTTCTAAGTCCAAATGTTGCCCGCCAACCTAGAAGTCTTCTCTTTAGAAGGTTGCGTGGTGGTCTTGGAGCTTGCATTTCAGGTGGGATCTTTGGTGTCCCCACACGCTTGTACGCATAACTGTTCACCGTAGGATGAACGACAAAGCACCCGGGAGGTTGTGAATGTTCGAATGCGTAGGTCTTGGGGTAGGTCTTTGTCAAGTTCCTGCACCAGGCTTCTTGCAAACCAACTTTGAGATAGGTTTCCTCGAA
>JAPOXO010000005.1:0-2673 GCA_026707045.1 Gammaproteobacteria bacterium
GTGAGAGTTATGTTGCCGGTTCCATGTTCTTAGTAAAATTTGGCAAGAGTCCCTATTCGCCAATCTGGGCAATCGACATATTTGCATCACAAGTCGAAGCTGCTCCTACCATCTTTGGTTATCTGCTCGCTGATTGTCAGGACGGATTTCCTATACCCCATTATCCAGAGTGTTTGCAGCGAGCACACGCTAAAGCTGCCATTGTGGATTTCGACATGGACATACTGCAGGACCAGATATTTTCTGCCATTCGCAATACACTGGGGGATAAGCGCTCTATTATCGACGAAATGGCACTCCAAGAGAGCGACCCGAGCCGTCGACGGTATGAATAGAGGACTCCTATGCTGGAATTGTTCCCGAGACACGAGATAGTCGGCGTTTTCAGAGGTTTTCGTGAGGGTGGATTGGAGTTCCACGCTGATCTGACTATTCCTTACAAGGAAAAACTTCACAATGTGCCCATGCATGGGCAGTTTGTATTGGTCCAATTGGAACACCCAGATGAGGCCGTCTTGGGTCGTATTACATCTTTGTCGGCTGAAGGAAAATTAACGAGTTCAGCGGGAGAGCAATATTCAATTCGTGCAGTTGACGAGGGGCGACAGGTGCCAGATCATCTGCGCGAAGAGTATCTGCAGTACCGCGTCAAGATTCGCGTTTTAGGTATCATCCGTTCGAATGGGGAAGACATTACCTTCGTACCTTCACAACGTCGCTTGCCACACGTAGGCAGTCCGATAGCGTTTCCATCGGACAAGATCCTGTGCCATCTTGCTGGCCACCATGGCTTAGGGGCAGAACTAGGTTTCTTTGCACTCGGAGAATACATTTATGCCTATGGAGACGACAGGCTTGAGGCTGAATCGTGGATGCAACTCAAGGAGCCACTAGCAACAGTCAAATTTTCAATATCAAACTTGGTATCTAGGCGGACCTTTGTGTTCGCTAGAGCTGGTTTTGGAAAATCCAATCTAAATAAGTTGCTCTTCAGTAGGCTGTATGCGGACACTCCTAAAGTGCAAAAGAGAGGCGGTCGAGAAGTGCCTGTCGGAACGGTCATATTTGATCCCGACGGAGAGTACTTTTGGCCCGATGATAAAGGCCGACCGGGTCTCTGCGATGTTGATGAATTAAAAGACCAGATCGTAGTCTTCACCTCCAGAGCAGCTCCAAGCGAGTTCTATAATTCATTCGTGGCCGGTGGAGTCAAACTCGACATTCGCAGGTTACAACCCGGTGACGTTATCTCAATCGCGCTTTCCCCAGAGAAACAAGATCAACAGAATGTTAGAAAACTCAGAGGCATGAACCTGACAAATTGGTCAAGCCTCGTTGACCTGATTTATCGGCACGGCAATGCCGCAGATTTGAAACTTATACAGGATCTAATGCACTTGGAGTCTGGGCAAGATGTCGAGGCACTGGCTGCCCGGGCGAACATGACCTCAATAGTTCGGATGTTGCATGACCCAAGTAGCCAATTAATGGATATGCTTTTAGAGTCACTGGCTAATGGGAAACTGTGTGTGATCGACGTTTCGCAACTTAGGGGTGGACCAGCTCTTATTTTGTCTGGGCTGATCCTTCGAAGAATCTTTGACCGTAATCAAGAAGAGTTTACAAAAGCCGAACCGAAGACGATACCCACTATCGCTGTTGTTGAGGAAGCACAAGCCGTCCTAAACGAGAAGTCATCCGCATCGGGGCCTTATGTCGAATGGGTTAAAGAAGGTCGGAAATATGACCTCGGTGCGTTACTAATCACCCAACAGCCGGGAAGCATTCCCGTAGAGATCCTGAGTCAAGGTGACAACTGGTTCATATTCCACCTGCTATCAGCCGCAGATCTCAGAAATGTGAAAAGTGCGAATGCCCACTTCAGTGACGATCTCTTAAGCGCTCTGCTAAATGAGCCAATTCCAGGACAAGGTATATTTTGGAGTAGTGCCGGAAACACAATTTATCCGATCCCTGTCCGGGTATTGTCCTTTGAGAAGTTGTATGACCTTCGAGACCCTGAATATCGTTTGCCGGGCATCAATGTCTACGCGAACGAGCTTCGGCGACGCTATAGCAATTATATTCGGGGACAATTTGAAGAGTTACCCCCCACAGACATGACAAGCGATCTTACAACACGTGCCACGGAAGAAGAGATTGGAGAGGGGGAGGTGCCAGACGTATTCGCAATGCACAAAAGACGGGCAATTGATGCTCTTCAACAAAAATCGGAATTCAAAACCGGCATTGAACAATCTGGCATTCCCTGGGGCGCAGTTAAAGGCATGCTGGCTGAAGAATTGCCAGCAACATTGGATAATCGGGACAATATTGCATACTATCTAGTGACGGATGCGTTAAACCAAATCCTCGGGTCAGGAAATTGGAAAACGGAAAGACGTGGACCTAAAAATACTACGTTCATTATGAAATCTTAAATCTTGATATTACATCAGTTGGGCATAAACATCGAACTCTTGCCGCGGGCTATCACTGGACCGCCCACCAAACTGAGAGGCCTGCCGCTTCCCCTGAGTGGCATTGCCAGCACTTTTCATTGTGGTAATTCTCCAACGAGTATCCTTGAAGGATCTCTTGATTAGATCGTGTGGATCGGCGCTTCTAGCGCGAATGCCTCCGAATCTGCAGACAAATCTCGCATTTTCCTCG
>JAPOXO010000005.1:2683-3852 GCA_026707045.1 Gammaproteobacteria bacterium
CAGACGATACGCTCCGCCAGACATCCCCAAGTTCGCGCGCGAAATCGTTCTCAGACTTATGAGAAAGTGAGCCGTCTGGTTGGCCATATTCTACTTCATTGGGGCCACCGAGGAACCAGTTTCGTAACCATTGATCGGGGCGGTAAGTCCTCATACCGTAATAGGGCGGCGATGTAATTACCAAGTTTATCCCACGGGGTAATGAGAGGCAATCAAGAGCCTTGCTATCTGCGAGATATATAAGTCCGGGGGTAAGACGTGGCTGCTCTTCTAAGTAACGCTGGGCGTGACGCTGAACTAGGGTTCGAACATCAATCCTCTGTGGATAAAGCGATTGGGCTTTCCAAAACTTCACAGCATATCTTGGCTTTGGTGCGAATGTTCGAGTGCATTGATTGGAGAAATATGATGGTGCACCCTTGGTCCGTGGACCATGGAGGGCGCCAAGCAATAATGCTCGAAGCGTGACTTGAGCTGATGTAGTGCAGTCCTTGATGAGAGCGGCCCGAATGCGGCACAGGGACTCTAAAGTCTTTGGATGGTATGCGCGCTTCCAAAACTCGCCGTGTGGTATTGGCTCAGTTAGGTCAAACTCCAAGCACTCATGCAAGGCATCAACTACAGCATCTACAGTCGACCGTACGGCTTTTGCCTTCGCAATTGCCACCGCTACAGGGCTACAATCGACGCCGACCGAAGGAATACCCAGAACACGGGCTGCAAAATTTGTTGTCCCTCGCCCACAGAATGGGTCTAGGATCCATGACTCTTTTGGGGCGTGTCTTTCTATTACTTTCACCGGAAAGTCTAAAGGAAACATAGTAAAGTAAGGGCAAATAGCGTTCAAAGAGGTACTATTCATCAGAGCATCACCTTCTACACGGACCCAAACTGAATTCGAATTGCATTAGATCTGCCAGCGTCTTCCAGTTACTTTATCCAAAAGGCATTGCAACGGTTTCTCATCCTTTACTGCGCCTAGCTGGTCTTTTTTTCCTAGATCTTAGAAGTTCAATAAAAGCTACGATATTGTCTTCTTCCTCGCGCGAAATTTGACCAATTCGGGATACAAGCCGCGTCCCCCAAGTTGGCTGGTCTCACCTCTTTTGGCAGGGGATACCCAGCATCCTTCATCAGCGTCCAGTAGGGCACTTTGTAAAGTCTACTAA
>JAPOXO010000056.1 GCA_026707045.1 Gammaproteobacteria bacterium
AGCTATCCCCAATTGAGTCTGTTACAACAATTTCGTACGGTTTTCCGTCAGAATCGACCATGAAATTGAGCTCCACCCAACTTTCTTCACCTGCAATCAACCGGCTTTGAGGGTAGACGGGTCTGACAAAGGGTGCTAACAACCTAGGACCCTCAAAACTGTCAATTTGGACTTCAGTGGCGGACTCTTTAACTGGGTCTGGGGCACCGGTCTCGTCCGCCGTCGAACTGAGTACGACAAGCAGCAGCCCGATGGTAGACACCTTGGCTCTGTTGAAGCTGATGCGTCTGCGTATTCGACGATTGCGATCAGCCTGTCGAGCAGTTTGATTTCCGATGGCAATTATTCTACTAGTCACAAATACAGCACTTTTGGAACCGTTCGGAAGGTCCAAATTGATAGTTTACAAGCCTTTCTCAGTTGTTTGAGGCTGAGAATTAACTGGGATGGACACAACTTATTTTCATTTATGTGTGCTAGTCGGTTAGTCCACACACGAAATTGCAGTACCGGTTGACTTATGGAACCATGTAATGACGGCTCGCGAGTCTGCGAATTCGAAATCAAATTGGCGGCTTACCAGTATTAATCAAGAGACCTGACTCGGGCTATTTGACGCCAAGGAATGCTGGCGTAAGCTACTCTGATAGGGCGTGTGCATTCTGCGGATGTAGTTTTCAGAAGAAGGAGCAAATTTCGCTAAGTTTAAGATTGAAACAATCTGAATGATGTTCCCTTGTCTCCTAGGACTTCCAGGAAGCATGCACCGAAGTGTTTTTCAATCTTGTACTTTACTCCGGGTTCAAATCGGATAATTTCCATATCCCTGTAGCATCTTAGTTTGAGTTCGACGATGCGTCCCTCGACGTCTTCAAACCAAAATTCGTCCTTCCACAATCCTATATTCCAACTGGCGGAATCATCAATGGTGGCTACAAGGTCATAGGCTTTTTGGTTATCCTTCAGTTCTTGGAGTGCTTTTCCGACGGCTTCCAGATTTGAATGCGCCGCTTCATCCAGTTCCTCACGGGACAAAATCACGTACGAAAGGTAGGCTGCTAGATAGTCTCTTTTCTTGAGTAACACGGGTAGTCGCTTGCCCATCGCAAACAAATATACATCGGCAGGTAGGTACTTGTCCGAGGACTCGTTCGCTATCGCTCGATTTAGCGCATCGAGTTGTTGATCTTCGGAGCCCCATTTGCTCATGTACTCATATTTTGCGAAATTGAAGAAAGCATCCTCATAGAGAGTAAGTCTTCTGTCATTTTCCAGCATTTTCAAGTATCGGTCGGCATTCGCCTTGTCGTCCTCAGCTACTGCTTTTCGCAATGCATTTTGGATCTTTACAAACCTTTCTGATGCGCCTTTAGGTTGGTCAGGAAGCTGGAACACGATCTTATGCCGGGCGCCCGCGTCAATTTTCTCTCCGTTGTAGATTGCGGGCTGGTACTTCCACTTTTGCACGGCTCGAATCGCCGCATTCTTGAACGAATTGTGTCCGATTGAGTCTGTTACGACAATCTCATATGGCTTACCTTCAGAATCAACCATGAAATTTACATGCACCCAACTTTCTTCGCCCTCAATCAATCGATTGGGTGGATACTCTGGAACAACGACGTCCAGCAACACCGGTCCCTGAAAGCTGTCGATTTCGACAGTCGGTTTGGTGGGCTGGTTCGCATCTTGGGTCGCGGACTCATCAGTTTCCGCATCTATCGAGAGAGAAAGAAGCGCAAAGACACATAAATATGCGCCACTGAAACCAAGGTTCCTATGAACTCGTTCAGTGCGATCCATGGTTCGAGTTTCTCGAACAATTTTCACAGTAGTCATAGGTTAAATACTGATTGAGAAATGGAAGTAGTGACAATCACTAGTTTAGTCGACCAACTAGCCAATTGCGTTCCTTCCAAGTGTATGCGATGCTACCTTAGATGGTCTCATTTCGCTGTAGTGAGCAAAATAGGTTGCAATGCAACCTCAGAAACCACCCAGAAACCTTAGCTGACTCATCGCCGTGTTTATGCAAAGATCAACTGTACAAGCCTCGCCGGAATTCTCACTAAAATTTCACTCGACCGGTTGGGAAAAAATACCCTTAAGGAAGCTTGTATGTTCAAAGTTGAAGACAAATCAGGTTCTCAGGTACTGATTAATCCTCTTCAGATCTCTTACATTAGAGAGGAAAGCAAGAGGACAATCGAGATAGTCTTAGCAGGACCGGACCCTGATACGGGGATGAGGCCGGCTGCTGCCACCATAAGAGTAGCCACAAATGGTAGGGATCCTCGGCTGGTGATGTCTGATTGGGAGCTTCAGTTGGACAGTTGGTTATTTAAGAGAGCTTGAGTTCGGCAGTGTGGGTAACTTATTGGTATTCGAACTCCAGGGTAAGCTTCGTCTTGCGAGGGTCGATCGGGAAACTAAGCCAGGAATTTCCACACACAATAGCATAGACAATTAACTTTCGAAGGGAGGGAAGAATGAAATTTGGTGCCCAAGTTACGTGTTATCGCAATACATGGGACAGCATCCAAGAAGTTGTGACTGTCTTGGAAAATGGACTCTGGGACAGTGTCTGGGTCGCCGACCATTACTTGCCACCTCCAGGCCGAAAAGAGGAAGAGCGTCTCTCTGCTCACGAGGGGTTTACGATCGTTGCAGCAGTAGCTGGATTTACTTCAAAACTTAGGTTGGGACATCTCGTCTTGGGAAACACTTACCGCAATCCCGCGCTTGTAGCAAAGATGGCGACAACGGTTGATCAAATATCTCATGGTCGCTTCACTCTCGGAATCGGGGCAGCTTGGTTCAAACGAGAGCATGAGGCCTATGGATGGGAATTTCCTTCCATGAAGGAGCGGCAGGATCGTTTCGAAGAAGCATGTGGATTGATCAGAGACTTGTTTCATTCCTGCGACACGGTTACTCACAAAGGCCAGTACTACACGCTAGATGACGCTCCTCTGTCACCGGGAGCCCACCAAAAACCCGCGATTCCCATTCTCGTCGGTGGTACGGGAGAGAAACGGACGCTGCGTACGCTAGCCAAATATGGTGATGTCATGAATTTGGATGGATGGGCTGGAGGCCCCATGACAGCAGAGTACCTTAGACACAAGATTGGCATTCTCAATGCACATTGCGAACATGTTGGAAGAGACCCGAACGAGATTCGACACACCGTCTTGATGCCGACCATGGTGTCAGACAACAAGGAAAAAATTGAGGCTTTTGTCGGAGGACGAAGGTTAGGTACGGGAACTGCTGCGGGACCGAGAAACTATGTGATTGATCGAATCGGGGAAATTGTAGAAGCCCGAGTAGACGAAATCATGATCGGTGGCATCCCAACTGATGATCCCGATGAATACTCTCGAGTAGCAGAGGAAGTCCTCAGCAATTTCACATAATAGGCCGAACGACCTGGCTTCTAGTAGCCCGAAGACTGTTCTCCTGCTTGCGGGTTCACTGCTTGAGTGAGTTCTTTGTCCACCGCAATGACCTGGTTTCCGATACGGTTGAGCATCAGGCTTTCAATCTCGAAGAACTCCCGCTGAGTGAGTTGCTCGGACATTTCGCTCTTCAAGAATTGTCGATAGGATTCGGTCGTATCAAAGAACGGCATCATGTAATGCGGGATGATTGCTTGTAGCATGGCTCCACGCAATTTTTGTGAACGATTGACGCCGGCACGATGCCAGGTCCGGGCATCGTAGAGAATGATGCTTCCAGCAGGTGCGTCTACGATGTCCGATTCCGGGCCGTTATAGGGTAATCCGTGCTCCTGCTCAATCCCGATACCGAGGTCGCCGCCGACGCGCTGGCGCAGATGCGCCGC
>JAPOXO010000078.1 GCA_026707045.1 Gammaproteobacteria bacterium
CTGATGGGGAATCGACCGAGTGGTTAAGGCACCGGATGCATCTCACCGAGTTTCTCTTCGTTTATTGACAAGTTACAGAAAGACATACAGAAATCGTTAGATAGACCTTACATGAACCGCAAAGCCTAGTCTCTCTCGACAAGTTTCAACACGTTTTTTTGAATTCATTCAACACCAATTGGGCGAAACAACTACCGACCACACATCTGCGAGGCTCGCTCAATTGGCTCAAAATCACTTTCAACACATGTGAAGAATCATGCTATCCTACCCTGACTACATTTTACTAGTACAATATCACAGCCGTATAGGGTAAATGACCATAGCTAGCATTTACTAGCTATAAACTACGGACCCCTAACGAATCTCTGAGGACAAAATCCACCTCAACGTCTAGTCGTCTAACCACGGACGCACTACATCCCAACACAATTCTGCTATATTCTTTCCACGACGTACCACCAAATCCAAATCCCATTCATCCACATCCCTCATTGAATCCAATATAGACAAACGGTTGCCTTTCTCAAGTTTCTCCCGAAGCCGAACCGGAAACGAAAAACCGCTCTGCTCAGCTTGTGCAATTATTTTCTTTAGCTGACCCACGTCACTTTCCGCCAACGCCAGATAGAGTTGCTTCTTCTTGTCCCAATTTGACGCACCCAATATTGAATTCTCTAACTTAGGTAATAGAATCAAATTCCCCAGCGAATGTCTAAGAATTTCATCCGTATACAATTCCATCGGCCACTCATCACTATATCTAGAGGGCGCCACGTGCTCCACCGTACCGTATCTATCATCTTCCCACGTATTAAACGTGAGCAAATTAGCATGATCCACACTTGGAACATGACTCGATCTATCCCACAACCCAGGGCTTTTTTTGGACGGTTTAGCGTTGTGTGCCGCTGCAAAAACCATAAATCTAACTAATTCACGAGATTGACGATATAGAGGATTTGCGCACACCTTGTCAACCCAACTCGACTTATCAAATGTCTGCAACTTTCTTTCCAAACGATCCTTGAACAAAACGCGCAATTCAGATACACTAATTAATTCATTCTCTTCTTTGATACCTCGACATAGCTTTCTAGCATCTCCACTGGTAAACCCTGACATTACACCTCTAAGATCGCTATCTATTCCAGCTGTAGATCCCGTAGCGGCCCGACGCAATACAACGAACGCGACCAATGCCCTCAAAACGTTCTCGAATTGTACATCATTGTCTCTATCTAATTCTGACGACCAATATCTTGCCAGTATCGGCAACGCGAGGCTGTTCCCCATTGCAATCAAAAATCTCATTTGCAATTTCACACTCTCTACGATATCATTGCCGTGATAGCTACCAATATTTTTCAATTCCGATACATTCCAATAGAATCTACGAAAAGTCGATACCTTCTTCAGTGAAGTCAAGAATCCTCCAACGTACAACCTCTTATCTCGATTAGAGCTTGTAGCTTCTCTAAACTGATTCCGCAAATAGAGTCGTTGCTGGGCCAAATCCTTGGCCAATTTGTCACCCGTTATATACAATGCAAAGGTTACTATCATTTCTTTCGTTTCCATGGGCTTTTTTGAAGGACCTTTCCCTTTACATATTTCTTCCAAGTTATCTCCGATTTCCTTAAAAGCCGACTCCGAATCAGAGCCTTTATAGCCTTTATAGTCCCTTTCAAATTTTATTACCCTTGGTCTTAATGTCTCTAACGCCGTGAGAGGCTCTCCAGTAGTGTTTAAGGCATCAAAAATATCAAAGGCCGAAGATTCATCCTCAGTTATGACACGCGTTAATGTTATGCAGTTACCAAAGTACGATGCAAACAATATTGTTCTAATTAGCCCGTGTAGTTGTATGTTTGTCTGCAGTTCATTGACAGTCTTCTTTCGTTCACTGTCGGAGGCGTAATGTTGACGAAACTTTTAAATAAATTCAATTCACTGTGATCTATATAGCCAATCAATATCAAACAATTCGCAATCTGTATCCTCATACCACTCCTTATCATTTAGTCCGAATATAAGCTGTCGTAGGAATGTATAGTTATCTCTAATTTTTTTCGTTGATTCACTATTGTCAAACTGTTCAAAACTAAATTCGTCCTTTTTTTCTTTGAAATATTTTGAAAACTCCTCGAGGATCTTTCCAATCGATGACCTGTATTCTGAATTAAAATGGGTCTTTCCTCTACTATCCCCTTCTCTGATAATTCGTGCAAATGGATAACTACTTGTAACATCTACACTTTGAGATCCTACGGCACAGCTGTACATTGCCATTCTCCAATACCCAATCTCATCTTCAAGCCATTTGCGCGTTTTTTCTTTTAGCGTGGAAAATCCTGTGCGTTCCGTTTGGTGCTTTATCAGTTCACACAATACGCATGCGATTAGAGTTAAAGTTGTTATTCTTTGTTGTCCGTCAATAACTTCCAAAGAGACTCCATCAAATTCTGGCTCAGAAGCCTGTTGTTGTACAAGTATTATCGTTCCTAGGAATGTATATGCACTAGCGTCATTGCTGTCTCGCAATCTGCAAAAGCCATTCAATATGTCGAAATACAGGCGCTCTATGTTTTCTTTACTCCAATCATAATCTCTTTGATATTCGGGAATAAAGTATCCCATTGCATTATTGTTTTGAGTCGCCAATGCTAATGGGGTCGAAGCTGTGGCCTTAAATAGTTCGTCGGCTTTTTTCATTTAGGAATCCTTGAGCTCGTGTCAGGTTTGGTTGCGTCAGTTGGTGTTGGCGCGTGAGTTTGTAGAACGTTCTACCCGGTAGTATGTTAAACGTTTTTCCCAGATAATGCATCGTCCCGCCAATTTTCCGCTTATGTCCTCAGACTCTCTTCTTGGACGGCTTTTCGGTCTGTTCCAGACGCCGTTGTTCCTGCTGTTTTGATAGCGTGCTTCGATTGCTCGAATAAGTGAACGGGGCACGCTCTCTTTTCAAGTTTCCGCGAGACGCAGTGCCACGTGACTCTCTTCTCGACTCAGAACACGAGGAACGTGTTGAAATTTGAGAATATCGTGATATCGTCTTTGCGATGATCGAATGCCCTCCAGCAACAAGAGTCGCGAACCCCGACTTGCTAGCTCCAACGGTAGTATCCCGCTCGTGACGCTTACAGAAATTCGCGAAGTAAACTCCTGATCCTCAACCTTGGGATCGATGCATATACGGTTGGACAGGATCGCGAACTGCCTCCTCCATAGTTGGTGGTGCTAACGAACTATCTCAGAACGTGCTACGACCTTGAGTCAATCTGAATCATCGTTCCGCCTATGGATCGCAGTACACATCTGGAAACTACTCCAAGATTTGCAAGATTGCAAACGTTTCGACCATGAGAGACGGGCGGGTGACTGCTGCGACGATGCGATAACTGAGAGTTTTTCCACCACTTCCGCAATCAAACTGACCAATTGGAATCCGGGAAGCCGCTATATTTGGTATAGCACAAAGAAATCAATGATTTTGAATGTGGCGAAGGATTCTAAAACGTGCGACGACTGTAATCCGGTATTTTGCTATTAGGCACTCTAAGCCCGAGAACGACAGGTTCTTGTCAATATATGCGGCGGACACTGACAGACTGAACTCAGGTTACATCCCACTAGGGTTTCAGACGTGCAACCGCTTGCGGGTTTTGTGTAATGCTACTTACTTGTGACAGGCTAGACAGATCTTTGCCTTGCCATACAGGTCATCAATGTCTAAGTGTTCAGCATCAGTGCGCAAGGGATTTTTCTTGGATCTTGCTATTAGACGACCTAACCGTTGCTCATGATCCCGTTTGATTTGATCGACTCGTTCAGGCGCTTCA
>JAPOXO010000127.1 GCA_026707045.1 Gammaproteobacteria bacterium
CGAGTTGATTTCTCCCGCAGAAGGCAAATCCGATCCATCTACCCTGATGGAAGTCTCGCTCGAATCGGAAGCTCGAGGTATCGTCTACGTAGGTCTGGATGCACTATCCGATTCAACTGTGGCAGGTGCAGTTGGTAATTCCATGTTTGCCGATCTAGTCTCAGTCGCTGGTTACTTGTACAAGTTTGGAGTAAATGGAGAGAACCAGCCATTTGTACAACCTCCTCAAGTATGTATTCATGCAGATGAGTTCAATGAGCTCATTGGCGACGAGTTCGTCCCGCTGCTCAACAAGTCGGGCGGAACTGGGTTTCAAGTTACAGCCTATACACAGACGATTTCAGATGTCGAAGTTCGTGTCGGAAGCAAGGCAAAGTCTGGTCAGGTAACTGGGAACTTCAATTCGCTCATAATGTTGAGAGTCAAAGAATTGGCGACTGCTGAAATATTGACTAAGCAGCTTCCAAAGGTGGAGGTTCGAGGACTTTCAGGCGCTACCGGAGCTTCAGACACTAGCGAATCCAACGGAAAGTTCAGCTTCGTCGCACGCAACGAAGACCGTCTTTCTGTCGGTGAAGAGATTTTGCTAAGTCCATCCGACATTGTTTCTCTACCAAGAGGGCAGGCATTTGCACTGTTGGATGGTGGTTCTCTCTGGAAAGTGAAGTTTCCACTTCCGAGCAAGAACGATCGACACATGCCTGGGAATCTTCTCGATCTCATGGAAGATTTGAAACAGTCATATTCCTGCCGGGATTCCACATTGAATCCTGATGATTTACCTCAAGCAGTGGCTTAATGTGAGCAATACTTCATCGAAGAGTTCAGTCGGACACGGTCCAATTGGAGCACTCATCGGGTGGAAACTCCAGACTATATTCAGCATTGTCCTTGGTCTCTTTCTTGCAGTCGTCGTGGAGTTTTGCGGTATGGATCGCTTATGGGAAGTTCATGATGGCTCTCGGCTTCAAAATAGAACTGCCATCGAGCTTGAAGTGCTCAAGTCTCATATTGGTCGAGAATTGGCTATGGCAGTCATTGTCAGTTTGCATCGGTTCTATCGCGACACGTTGGAACGAACTCTTGGTAGCTTGGAGAGTCGATGGGAGTCACCCGAACAACGCCCGGTGGAAGGTCCCAAGTCGACCACTATTCCATCCCGATTGCTCCAAGATTTACATCTGACGATCGAGCGTCACCTACAGATGACGGTAGCCATTGTCCGCGAGACTTCATTTCGTGTTGCAGGGATGACTGTTGGTTGGATGGCGGCAGCTTTCTTCGTTTCAATCGGCCTCGTCGACGGGCTGGTAAGGCGAGAAGTGCGTAGATGGTCCGGGGGTCGCGAGAGTTCATGGATATACAACACATCCAGTCGACTTCTCAGACCTGTAACGATGACTTATACGGTTTTTCTAATAGCGTGGCCGTGGACACTCAACATAGCATGGACCATAGCGATCTTCGCCTCACTAAATGGTCTATTGCTGTCAATCGCCAGTGCGAGGTTTAAGAAGTATCTCTAATTTGAAATCAAACTTCTGAATGAATCCAGCACTTTGGAATCGAGCGCGAATGTACAGGAAGCGGACTAGATCTGCGAGCCCAAGGTCAATCCAGTGCTATGGATGCCTTATGAGGTTCGAGGCGTCGATTTGAGCGTTTCTAATATACGGCAAGAGAAACTCGGCCTTTGCTGGTCTCACCGAGCGACCAAAACAGAATGGGATGTCCGGCTTCATGCAACGCACAAAGCCGGAAACATCCCAAGATCAATTTGCAATGTACAGCGAGTTAGCCACCTACTTCATCGCTGCCAGGGTCAGTGGGGCTTTCTTCTTCAGTTTCCTTTTCCTCTTCGTGAAGAATTGGATCATCGCCGAAATGCGCCACGAGAACTTCCTGGAGTTGATCTTTCATCAAGTCTTTTTGAATGACACATCCGTTGCCATCAAGCAAGTAACCCTTTGGAATAAATTGAACACCATAGGCATTCGCAATCTCGCCATTCGATTCAGTGATCTCACCAAGGTTCATCCAAGGAAGCTCGTGCTCTATGGATGCCTCTTCCCACGCTTCTAGGGTACTGTCGATGGAAATGGCTACGATCTCAAACCCATCGTCGTTGAAAGCCGAATAGAACTTCTTGAGATGTGGGAAAGTAGCGATGCACGGTCCGCACCAGGATGCCCAAAAGTCGATAAGAACCAACTCTTGGGTAGCCAATATGTCGGAGAGAGCAATTTCAGCGCCAGTCAGATCAGGAAGGGTGAATCCCGGGGCCCTCTGTCCAGGTACCAATCCCTTGTCGTTCTCTTCAATTTCAATGGATGCTACAAGTCTGTCGCGCCCAGGTGTCAAGCGTCGAGCCACTATGTCGTCGTCAAGTTTTGGAGCGAGTTCGTCGTAAATGCGAATCGCCTGATCGCGATTGTCAGAGGAGTAACCGAATGCCCCCAATTCCAGGGCGATAAGAGTCTGGAACGGTTCAGTTGCACTTTCAGCTAAGTTTTCCAACGCATCGTTGCGGATCTTGGACATAGCCTCCTGAGCTTCTCCCATTTCCTTCAAGGCCGGTGATGGCTCACTGGCTGGACCGTCCATGATTCCGGGTCTGACGTCTCCGAGATCCACGTGCTCGCAGCCTTCAGTCGGTGGAATTCCGTCAGCCAACGCTAGGATTGATGGTTCTTCAACCTCCTCTGTGACTTCCTCGGCTTCCATTTCCGTAGCCGCTTCGCTTTCGTCGGATACATCGTCTCCGTCACCCGATTGCTCAGCTTCATAAGCCGCATCCATTTCAGCAACATAATTTTCGCGTGCAACTGCATAGGCTTCGAGAGCTGCTAAATATTCGTCGCTTCGCCAACTTTCAAGCATTTTGGCATGAAGACTTGAATCAGAAGATGCAGATGCAAGGAGCGTGGTAGAGGAATCATGGGGAGAGACCGAAATGTCAGAATTCACCTCGACAACGGCTTGTCCAGAGTAGTAGGCGTTGGCTCCGGCATTCAAACTAATGCTGACAACTATGGGTTCATTGACTTGAGCTTCAACCGAAAACTTGCCATCTTTGAGCAATACGGTTCCGAAGTTGGTGTAAGCCTGTTTTCCTTCGTCGTCCCACGTTGGTCCGCTTATTGAAACAACTCCCATTGACACGTCTGCTTCAATGTCATTGAAATCGCCGGAAATCAAGAACTTCTTGCTTGGATCCGCAGCTTCTCGAGACTCTCCGTAGAGAAGCAAGCGAGGCGAACGAGCGTCCATGTATTCGACCAATGCAAAAGACACCTCCGCACCCGGCATAAGCATGGCTTTCGTCGTCAGTGGTTCTTCCTCGCCAATATCAACCGTGAGCTCCACTTCTGTTGGTTCATCTATTTGACCGTTCAAGACAAACTCACCGTCCGAAAAACTCCCAGCGACGAGTTCAACAGTCTCGGATTCCTCGTTGTCATTCGTGACTTCATGTGTTACCACAACCTTTGCCATAGTTAGGTCAACGGCTGGTTCTTTCTCAGTAGGTGCGGCATCGCTATCGGACATATCACCGTCCTGATCATCTGCAGTTGCCTCGCCGCTGCTGTCTTCTCCCTCGGTAGGTTCCG
>JAPOXO010000097.1 GCA_026707045.1 Gammaproteobacteria bacterium
CTTCTCCTAAATGCTGCTGAAGTTGACGCAGCATTCGACAGCTGTGTTGCATTTATCGAGGCAGTTCGAGTTGAATTTGCTGATGACGTACCGCCATTCATTCGCAAAGAGTCCGATCAGGACAATCTTTAGTCCTCAAGAAGGGATTTGGGACTTCTTAATTTACGGCGTCTAGTACATAGCTCAGCCAGCGTGCATACCTCGACAAATAGCTTGAAATAGTAGTCTCAGTTTGTATCGATCCTGTGATGCTTAATTGCGCATAATCTATATTACGTTAAATTATGTGTATGGATCCGCAGTCCATTAAGCCTCCTTCGAAACTCACTCGAATGGTTCTCGACTTAACTATGGATCGATCGGTTTGCTCGGTGACGACGCAAATCCCCGCCACCGGGACTTGGGGTCAATGCCAAGTTTTGTGAAATGAATGAGCAGCTCTCGTTCGTCTGGCTCTCGGTCGCTACCGCAATAACCCCGGGCAACTGAGTTTATGTAGTGCACAGGCATCGGTGCCATAGCACCGGCAACACGCATCGCCTTGGCGATTTCGTACAGCGTACAGCCGGATTTGAAGTGAAACGTCCACAGATCAAAGAACATCCAAGAGTCTACAAACTCACGCAGTGCTGCCTGTTGGTATGGTTCAAGTGTTTCGGGGTTCTTGACCCACTCTATAAGAGCGTTTGGTGTCGGTCTATGGGGATGTCCAGCCATGTACTTGCTCAACATAAGACTAATCAATCGAAGATCGTGGTCTGGGTGCGATTTGTGATTCTGCGGGTAGTCAAACGCCTCAAGCGGCATTATTTTCCCTGGTACAGGTAAAAGCATCTCGTGCGGTGGTTCCCTAGACTGTAGTAGCTACAGAAGTCATCATGGGTTCAGTCTGAGGTATGGTTTTCATTGTCAATTCGTCTTTGGCACTGGCGGAAGTTCAATTTCCTTCCCTTCAAACAGTTCCGCAGCTAATTCCCAGGTTTGATCCGCCACATCGGCATGAAATGGATTCTGAATCTCTCCCAATTCCAATGTTGAGCATGTCAGACGTAATCGAAGAATATTCGCAACACTGCTCCGTTCTTCTTCAGTAAGAACATCCATGGCGAGACTGTATGCAATGGGATCGCATTTGCTAGCAATGACCAGATCAAAGAAGTCTCTTTGCATCCATCGTCCGTCTACGACTCTAAATGCAAGTTTTTTCGCTAGTATCTCAGCTGAAGATTCCAGCCTCACTCTTGTGGCCTCTTCGCACTCGAGTGTATCCTGGATTCTAACGAGATTGGTGCCTGAAATCAGAGACATCGATCCAAGATCAGGAAATTCTATCACTAGCATTCGTGAGTTGAGCTCTCCAAATGTCAATTCTCCGTCGTCTTCAAGTTCCTGAAGCATTTCTCTCATATTCGACGCTTTCAATTCATAAACTGAACGAAACAGGTCTTCCTTCATGAAGCAATCTACGTCCGTGCTGTGTCGATGATTCCACCTCGCCGCAAGCACGGTTCCACCTCCGATTTCGTACTGTGATCTCTCCCAAAAACAATCCAGAAACCTTATGCCCGCTTCAAGTATTTTATTTGGAACTGCAGGCAGTCTAAGCGGTTTTAGTTCTGGCTCTGCCACTGTATTGGGGACTCAAAATGACTCTGATTCACGAAATTACGACTTGGGGAAAATCAAATTCAATATCCTATTTTACACGATTAGCACGCTTCTTTCAAGTATCCTTATTGCTCCAGATTTCATGCTTTTTCGATTCTTGACTCGTGTGAATCAAGTTCCATTATCTAATTGTTTAGTTTGAAGAAAATGCACTTCATTGTCTAGGATTGTTGAGGTGTAACAGAATCTTGCGATGAAAGCACTTGTTGATTGAGCGTCTTGTGGCTAGTCTCGCTCCACGTCATCAGTCGAGTCGTAATGGCTCTGAATTTAACTTCTAGGTCCTTTGTCGTGAACCACCAAATAATCCCACGGAAGCGGCTATTGCTAGATTCGGATATCCTATAATTTGCCGAATCGGAAACTCTAAGATGACGATGAACTCAGGTGTATGTAGGTACTCATTAGTGTTTCTTTTGACTGCCCTAGCGGCTTCCGCATCTGAACAGAAAGGTGATGTAGGAGTGGATTTCTTCGAAGGGACTTTCAAAGAGGCACTTGAGCAAGCCAAGCAAGAAGATTCTCCTTTGTTTGTGGATCTATCTATTCCTGAATGCGCCTCCTGCGAGTTCATGGCTACAAAGGTCTACACCGATTCGAAAGTGGGCGAATTCATAAATGCCCGCTTTGTCAGCTTTAAACTTGATGCCTACGATGAAGAGGCCAACGGACCGGTTATTGCACAGCGATATAGTGTGGGATCCTTTCCTACGTACTTAATTCTTGATCCCGACGGAAACGAGAGGCATCGCGCTTCTGGCTCGATGAATAGTGATGCCTTTATTCGGTCAATTAGCTGGCTTACGGGTGAAACAACCTCCCCCATGGTGAATCATGATTCAAGGTACGAATCTGGCGACCGCGACTCGGACTTTGTTCAGCAGTATTTGTTGGATTCGATTCTGGAACTCAAACTCATGCCACGAAGAGCCGATAATTGGGAAGAGGATATGGAAGCCTTGAGCAATGCTGAAAGCAAGTACAAGGCGATAGCAAACGAATACTTTGAAAGTAAGTCCCAAGAGAACTTAGTTAATTCAACGGACTTTACGATTATTGGCTACTACTGCATATATAGAAAGGATAAGGGATTCGAGTTCGTGATCAATAACTTTGGAGAGTATGTTGATGCTACTTCGCTAGAACGAGTGAGTAATTTTGTGCTGAACGTTATTACTGACAATGCATTCATCCTGGCTAAGCAAGGCGATCCGACCTACGTCGAACTCGTAGACTTGCTAGAAGAAGAGCCTTTGATAGAGGCAGCCGCATTTGAACGGAGCCTCGATCCTGAGAGTCCAAGATTGCCAGAAAATCAGCGTGACCACTTAGCGGAAACATTCGCATCGGGGACACAAGACTCAGAAGAATAGCCACCTAGAAGTCCAAATTGAGCCGTCAGAATGACTTTTGACGCTGAATGTGCTCCGAAGTACTCCCCGGGTTAAACCTCACGGCACGAAGTTGTCGAATTCAATCAGTCTCTTCCCGAACCTCAGGTACAAGTCCCCTCTTCGATCCACTGTACTGAAGTTTAATGCGTTTTGGCGATGAAACTCTCTCGTTTACGCATTCCTCGAGCTTTTGGTCGGTTTCGTAGGTAATGCGATTGATGTTGTCCATTGGCTTATCGGTAACCTCCGTATAGCAGTCTTCAATCGCCTCTTCAATGCTTATTAAGTCGGTTTCTGCGGTCTCGGTGCTCCCCTGGAGTCGTCCAACTAGCTCAACACTAGCTCCAAAATCACTGGAAATCGTGCCGCTCAACAAGCCATTTTCGACCTTTCCTGCATAGCTAACTTTGAACTCACCTTGTCCTGCTTCTAAGACGAAGGTAGCTTTAAGTTCGTTTTCGCTCACCGTAACATCGTCGGTATTTGACACTGCACCAAATTGACTGGTCAGTGTCGCAGAGTGGCTTCCTTCGTCGTCGATATTGATTGTCAAAGTGGGTTGTCTCACAGTCGACTTATTCCTGTTTGCCTCTAAGAGGTACGTTCCTTCAATTCCCGCGAGGATTCCAGCGGACACCATCAGCGCACCCGCGGCAGTTAGGTGTTGAAGTCTGTGCATTAACCTATTCATTTATTGCCCTTTTTCTTGATTCTGATCAGTAACTTCGATAAATCGTGTAACTCTGCAATTTTCACTTTCATTGATACTACGTGAACTCTTTGGAAATGGCAAGCGTTTAGAAGCGCCATAGCAGCCTGCCTCATCCGAATTTGCTGTGTTCAACATAAGCAATAAACTGCACAGTTGGAGAAACACTTTCCACAACTGTTCAGTAACCCTATTCTTCTAGGGTACCAATGCCTTAGAAAGTGTTTTGTGGTTCAAATCATGAATCAGATTCGTCCAGAGACGACATATTGCCATAGGTTGCTTTCAGCACTCTCTCAAGTTCGTCTGACGATAGGTTCTTATGGACAATGCAACCGTGTTCATCCAGAAGAAAACTCTTGGGAATTGACAAAACTCCATATGCGCCAGCCACTTCTCCTTCTCCAGCTTCTGCGATGTCACCCAAGTCCAGCCATGGGAGACTGTGCTCTTCGCTAGCTTCTTTCCAAAGATCATGGGAACTGTCCAATGAAATCGATACTATCTCTAATCCACTCTCAGAATAAGTTGAATAAAGCTCCTTCATGTGAGGAAAGGCCGCGATGCACGGGCCACACCACGATGCCCAGAAATCGATCAGAACGAGTTCATTTTCTTCCGCAATGTCCCCAAGAGCGACTTCTGTTCCGTCCAAAGCGGGGAGTGAAAATTGCGGAGCCAGCTGTCCCGGTACTAGACGTTTATCTGCTTCATCTGCCTCAATAAAAGAAACTATATCCTCTCTGGCTGGGGTGACTCTCCGTGCAACCAATTCTTCGTCGAGCATCGTTGCGACTTTAGCGTAAAGTGGAACGGATTCCTTGATGTTGTCGGAGTTGTAGCCGTACGCACCCAATTCCAACAATAGAAGAATGTCCATTGGATCTCTAGCGTTCTTTGCTATGTCTTCCAATGAATCAGTGCGCAACTTGACAAGCTTCAGAAAAAGCTTGTGATATTGGGGATTCTTGTCTGCATTGGCCGCCTGGACTGCTTCAGGATTTGTGTCAGCAAGCACCACGTGTTCGCATCCGCTCGCTGCGGGTTTTCCAAGCGAAAATGCTAATACCGGTTCAATCTCTTCAACTACATTTTCGACGTTTTCGCTTTTTTCCGTTATGTTTTCGTCTTCGTTTTGGGTAGTGGCATCAGACTCAGAATCGGTGGACTCTTTAGCTTCTTCAGTCGCTTGAGCGTCAGCTCGTCTTGCTTTGTAAGAATCCTCCCATGCTGTTCGAAAGTCTATATAGGACTTCGCGTATTCATCCAAGAGTGATTGGTATTCCTGGCTCTGCGCCCAGCTGTCTACCAATCTGTGGTGTCTGCCACCTTCAGCGGTTGCTACTAATTCTCGACTCCAGCCTCGGGGAGTAATCAAAATCTCGCTCTGTGGCTCGACGACTATGTCCACTCGACCGAAGTACTCGTTGAACGCATTCTGCCCCGCCATAGCACTAACTGATAGAACAGAGGGCTCATGGATTTCCGATTCAATGGTGAACATGCCATCTTCCAGAAGTACGGTTCCATGATTGATTCGGACTATTTCACCTGAGTCGTTCAGCCCAGGTCCACTTACTCCTACGATTCCAAGAGAAAGGTCCTCTTCCATCGAGCGGAAATCACCCCTTATCGTGAATTTTCTCGTGGTGTCCTGTACCAGGTTCGAAGTACCAACCAATACCAAGCGAACTGGACGATATGAGGCTCGCCGATCTACGATTGCAAACATGACATCGTTTCCGCCGGGGCGAATCAGAGCAGTTCTTTCAATTGATTCTTGCCCTTCACCTATGGTTGCAGTAATGGTTACAACGGTGGGTCTTTCTATTTCACCTTTAAGGTTTACTTTGCCATCGATGAATCTGCCGGATGCGAGATTGATCACTTGGATAGTATCGTCGCTGTTCGCAATCTCGTAAGTTACGGAGACCGACGCAGTCGACCAGTCCATCTCTTCCTCAACGTCCGATACAGATCCAATCTCAAAGTCTTTTTCAGATGGTGTTAGATATTCTCCGAAAATTGTGAATTCTTTGATGGATTCCACGTCTGTGGCACCTAGCGAGATTGAGAGGCAAACCACAGCAGTTACCGCAAGTATCGGTTTCATCGCCCCGTCTCCTTCAAATTGCTTCGTGTGCTTGTTGAATTCATAGGAAATATACTCCTCTCAATCCCATCGTCCCTTCTCTAATTCTGGCCACCAAAATTTAAAATTTAGTTATCCTCGAGTCTCGCCGCTCTAATTGCGTCTCTGTCGGACAAAAATGACTTGACAAATGAAATCCGATCTTCTGAAAGCTCTGCGTTGGACCGATTCGCTATCAGTAGCTGCATAGCTGCTCGAGATCGAATTTCAGCTGAAGTCAATTCTTCAAGAGTTTCAAACAGTTTTCTTGGAGCTTCGTGCGCCCAAATGCGAAAGACTTCGTTGTGAAAATACCACTTGTAGTTTTGAGGTACATGTGATGCAACGTTCAACGCGTCTTTCGGCGAGTCTTCTCTTACATATCCAGTTCCGATAGCTACAAGAGCCGACACTCTTGCAGAGCCTCCGCGAATACTTGGCAGCATCTCAACAGCAGCTGTGGTGTTTCCATTTGACGCTAGTTCGTTCACCAGAGACAGTTCCAATCCTCGACCATTTTCATCGACTGGCTGATCCAATGCGACTTCCAATGCATATGACGGTTCAAACACGACAAGTTGCCTTAGAGCAACATCAAACAGTCTATGGCGTTCAACGTTTGAATTCTCCATGTTGGATACTATCCAATCAGATGCAGCACGTGGGTCATATCGAGACCATTCGGTCACTATTCGGGCAGTCACTCGTGAGTCGTTTCCAAGGAAACGGTCAAGCTGTTTCATTTGGCTAATCGCCCTTTCAGGCGATTTCAATGTCGTCCTTGCAATGGCTGTTTCTATGGCGTGAGTCTTCAACTCATCGGGCAGTTGCTCAATCTTCTCAAGGATTCCATCTGGATTTGAAACAGCCCATCTGTAAACCAATTCATGCTGTAGGGATTTTCGTTTGGTGACATTCTCCAGATAGGAAGGGACTGCAACCAACGCCGTTTCGGGACTCAAATCACTCCAAACCAAAAAAATAGCTGATGTTAGTAGCTCATTCTCCTCCTGAGGAAGTCCCATGGAGTAATCCAGTGCTCCTTGAGGATTCAAGCGAACAATTGGTGAGATAACTTCGAGCAGGATTTCGCGGTCATTTGGGTCTGCTATCGAACGTGCAGCGTTGGATAAAACAACAAACCCGTCTTCTTGAAAACAAGCTTCTGAAATCTCTTTGAGTAAACCAATCTGAAGGGAATTTTTCACATCGTCACTGATAACAATGTTCCAAACATCTGAAGAACTAGCGGACGTTCCGAGAGCCGCCACTTCGCTTTGAATCCTTAGGAATTCCTCCTCCATATCAAGTTGTTTGGCAATGTCCCTATGTCGATTGTCCGAGACATCGTCCCGCAACTGAAGAATCGTTCGAAGTGCGACTCTCCTGTCCGTCTTTTCTAGATGTTTTGCTCGCGAAATGGCCTCGTCCAAATCGGTCTGCGACCATTCTTGGAATACACCTTCCAAAAACGGCGAACGATGCAGTCTTGGAACATCCAGTGTTCGTTCAAGCGCAAGTATCGGATCAACAACTGTGAGCCTACGAATGATTACGACCTGCTGATCTTGCTTAACGCTGTTGCGCTCTATCTGCTTCGATTGTTCCCAAATAGCAAGCAATTGATCCCGATTCAACTCTGTGAGCATGCTGTAAAGAGCGGTGCTTCTTTCGAAGCCACTTTCGTATTCAGACAGAGTATCTAGATCGATCTGTGAACTCGAATCGACCCTGAGCCGGTCAGGCACGACGCTTTGTTGTTCAGATTGCCCTGAGTGTACGGAGGATGCACTACTCGTTTTGTCGATACTAATCGAGACAACCAAGAACAACGCCCATCCCACCACAGCGAAAATTAGCAATCCAAATAGGAGAATTTTCTTTGTAGTCATAGCTTTCTGAGCTGAATCCAATGTTGCTTTCGAAAGGTTTGCAGCTGTTTGGTGATTAGGAGCAATTGGCTACGACATGTGGAAATTATCCAATATGGAATCGAGGCATTACTCGGAACTATGCCCACTAGAAGCATCACCAAATCGTGCAAGTAGGACATCTTTGAGATCCTCAATCACAATATCCTTCTGAATGATGCAGCCTTGGGAGTCGAGCAGATAGCTCTTTGGGATGTGTCGTACCCCGTATGCGCGAGTGGTTTTGCCTTCCCAGCCCTCGATCTCGCCGACGCTAGTCCACGGAAGTTGGTGCTCTTCAGAAGCTTCGACCCATGCTTCATGGGTACTGTCAATGGAGTTCGACAAGATTTCAAATCCACTTTCCTCATATGAGGCATACAACTTCTTCATGTCCGGAAACTTTGCAATGCACGGTGCACACCAGGAAGCCCAGAAGTCTATGAGGACAACTTCATTCTCTTGAAGCACGTCTTGAAGAGAGGTTTCATTGCCTTCCAGATTGGGGTGAGAGAAATTCGGAGCCTTCTGTCCGGGCACGAGTCGCTCGTCATTTTCAATGACTTCGATGTTTGAAGCCAGAGAATTCCGTCGGGGTGTCACGCGACGAGCAACTATTCCGTCATCAAGTAACTTGGATATCCTGTCATAGACGATTAAACCCTGATTTCGGTTTTTGGACCTAAAACTGAGTGCTCCAAGCTCCATCGCTAGCAGTGAATCGAACGGATCTTCGGCATTGATTGCGATACTCTCCAAGGTTTCGATCTTGATTTCTTCCATTTCTTGAGCGAGGAGGAAGTGTCGAGGTAGATTTTCTTCGTTCGACAGGTCGGTGGCTTCTCGTCTCAGGTCTTCGAGCGAAACGTGCTCGCAACCCTCGGCCAATGTAGTCTCCATTTTCAGTACAGTTCTCGTCTCTTCTTCGTTCTCTTTTCCTGCATCAGTTTCTTCACTTTCTGTATCGATTTTGTCTGTATTGAGACCGGCCTGAGTGCTTTCCTCGACTAAAAGGGGTTCAGCATCCTGTTGTGTTTCAAATTCTCGCAATGCCTTTCCGTACTCATGCATTTTCGCGAGGTATTTCTCGTTCTGCTGCCAGCTTTCGATGAGCCTAGCATGCCTTCCTGAGTCAGCGGTAGCGATGATTTGGTTTGCAGATCCTGGAGAATACACAGTGATTTCACTACCTTGTTCGACAACTGCTTGAGTCTGCGTCCAAAAGTAAGGATCTTTTCCCTGCGCAATACGTATCGATAGCAAGGTGGCTTCCTCAATTTCGCCTTCAAATACAAACTGGTCATCTCTAAGCAGCATGTCTCCAGAATCTATAGCTTTCTGATTGCCTCGATCGTCAAATCCCCATCCAGTAACCCTGACGTTAGCAAGAGACAAATCCTTGTCGATTGAACTCAATTCGCCTGAAATTGTGAATTTCTTGCTTGGGTTCTTGACCTTTCGAGAAGCCCCTACAAATGCCAACCGATCAGGAGGAAACGATTGAAAATCCAGCAATGCAAATTCAATCTCCTCTCCGCCCGGAATAGCAACGGCTGGAAGTGTTAGTGAGATATCCGCGTCTGTTCGAACGGCGATCAAAATGTCCATTGGCTCGTCGATTTTGCCTGCTAAATAGACTTTGCCGTCCTCGAATGTTCCTGTAGCCAACTCTACTGTTTGGGATTCTCCAGCCTCATTCGTTTGCTTATAGGTAACTTCAACGATTGTTGTGGATAAGTCAATCCTTTCTGCTTCATTGGGTGTTTCAACACTCTCGTACACACTAGAATCATCGGCGATGTACGTGCCGCGTATCGTGAATTCCCCTTGTGTATCAACAGCGTTAGCAAGAACTGTCGACGCAGCGCTGACTAAAACTATGAAACCCAAAATACTCTTCATCGATTGTCCCCCTCAAATCCAGATCGATATATGAGTACTCTTGTAGATGTAATCCTCATTGTCTAGGTTACATTCGACAGTAGCTTTCTGACGCCTAACGCATTCAATACCCACAGGATTGATCTCAATGAGATTTAGACTGATAGGTTACGCAAGACAGAGTTTGTTGATCCAGATATTACTACCTGAACGTACGGTAATGCAATCTGAAGCGTTGGAGCTCCTGCTGCTCGAATGGGTTTACGGTGACTGCTCATTCGACGTCAATTGGAACCTCTCAAAAAATAGGTGGACACTTTATTCTTCAAAACGAATCCGTTGGAATCAATTGGAAAACTCTTTGAAGGAGCTGAGTTGCCTATATATCTCCTATGTAATCTTCCCATGCTTCGATCCTACTTCTGTTAACAGTGGCATAACCGAAAATCGGATTGCACCGACAACGCAGTGCGCAAAGCTTTAGAGGCGGGATGTTGGAGCAAATGAGCTAACGCACTTACTACTGACTCAGTGCCACCCAAACAGGATGTCCGGTATCCAAGGGAACAACCAGCATGTCCGACTTACTGTCGCGATTCAGGTCGCGAAACAGGATCGTTTCTCCATTCTTAGGTAACTGGATGTCGACTACTATTGGATGGGTTGCAAACACATTTGCATCCCCAGTCCCTACATAAACCTTCAATCGGTTCTTACGTGCCGGAGCGACGAAGTCTAGGATGCCGTCACCTGTTACGTCAGCCAGAGTGGCTGGCATGGGCGTATCTGTCGGATGATGCAATTTCAGAACCTTTGACGGTACATCGGAAAAGGCCCCGTCGTTCATCAAGTAGCATTCCAAAATTAGACTAACAGACCTCCTGACTAGGTTTCCTAACACCCTTCCCACGCCCCTTCTTGAAGGTGCCGCGCAGAAATCGATATCTCCATCGCCGTCGAGATCGGAAAACTCGGTCAGCCTTACCGACCATCCATTCAAAGAGATGGATGTGTCAGCCGATTTTGGGAATACAGTCTCGCCTCTTTCATGTCGCCCGAAATAAAAGTCCATGTGACTAAGCCGCTCTTCGCCAAGTCGAAATACTGCAGCATCGCCAATCCCATCGTTGTTGAAGTCTTGGATTCGAAAGAGATGTTGGGACGTTCTTGAGTCCAGAGTTGGCGCTACGATTGGTACCTGCGTAGAGCCCGTTTTCCATCCGTCTTCCCTAAGACCCTGGTGGATCCACAGCCCACCACCCTCTTCGTTGTCGGGCTCGAAGTATGGAATGGCTAAGTCAATCACACCGTCGCCGTCGTAATCGGTAGGATAAATGGAGAACTGCCAGCCCACCTCAGAGTGTTGCAGTTGAAGCACTTCCCTTGGAGTAAGGGGAGAATCAATTTCAAGGCTAAAACGGGGTTCCGAGCGCGGAGATGTTGAAAGTACGACTGGATCTGCAAGTTCCTCATCGTGTAGTTGAGTTCGTATTATGAGTTCTTCGCCCGAGACGTACACGATATCGTCTAAATCGTCTCCGTTCAAGTCACGAGAAAAGTTGCTCAGATAGTATTTCTCTAGTGGCTTTTGCTTGGCGCTACCTTCAGCAATGATTAGCCAAGGTACAAACATCCCAGTGGATGCATCGAACCGGTCTATGCCCTCAGAATGCGCTGACAACAATGCTACTCCGTCCTGGTAGGTCCAGATGTCCATGTGTCGTGCTGGTACATGGGTCGAGGCGACATGGTGGAATGCGTCTCCTTCAAGAGAATAGACATCCACAAACCGAGACTTATACGCCTGTTCGTGTTCCCCTTCCGTGGTTACTACAACAACATCATCCGTGTGTTTGGCGGTCAAGGGTCCTGTGAACAACAAACGAATATCCGCATCTTCACTGACTTCAATCTCATGGCTACTGAATTCAATTTCCAATGAGCCTGAGGGCTCATCGAGAGCTTGAGCATGGTTTGGCGACTCTGTCGCTAGACAGGTAGCGAATAACCCGATCAACAGCTTTCCTTTAAACACGTTCTCTGGTGCCTCCCTACGTAACCGATCCGGAACTAATTGCTTCAAATAACAAGCAAGAATCGTGCCACCAGACACGAGGTCAAACCCCAAAATATCTAGCGATCTTTAAAGGTTGGGTATGCCGACCAAAAGAATAGGTTCTCGTCAAATTCGCCTACAGAATTCCAAGTAAGGATTTCACTAACCAGCTTCACGACCAAATTGAGTAGCAAGGAATTCCTCTAGGCCATCAGTAGAAAGGATCTTTTTCAAAATACATCCATTAGTATCGATCAAGAAGTTCCTAGGAATGAACTGTACTCCATATGCACTTGCAACTGGGCCATCCCATTCTTCGTTTTCGCCGAGATTTACCCAAGGTAAAGCATGTTCCTTGGAACCATCCACCCACGCTTGATGAGTGCGATCGATGGAAATTGAGAGAATTTCGAACCCACTATGTTTGTATTCTTCGTACAACGATTTCATTGCGGGAAACGCTGCAATACAAGGTCCACACCAGGAAGCCCAGAAATCGATAAGAACAATTTCGTTCTCAGCTAACACTTCGTAAATCCCTACTTCGTCGCCTTGCAAGTTGGGAATGGTCGCATTGGGTGCATGTTGTCCAGGAGCTAGTTTCCTGTCGTTCTCTTCTTTAGCAATATGTGCCGCGAGTCTTTCCCTTCGCGGAGTCACTCGTCTAGCTACAAGCTCTTCATCAAGAATAGTGGCTAGCCTGTCGTAAATATCGAGAGCTTCACTTCGATTCTCATCGAAATAGTCAAAGGCTTCCATTTCCATTGCAAGCAGCACACTTATTGGGTCTTCAGATGTTGTGGCAACTTGCTGCAAAGCTCTGGTGCGGATTCCTTTCATTTGTTGAGCTAACATGAAATATTGGGGTCCAGTTCTATTTCTCATCAGATCTCTGATCGAGATTAAACTGAGAGGATCAACCTCCACGTGTTCACATCCTTCTGCAGGTTTAGGAACGAGAGCCAACAATGCCTTTTGTAGTTCGGCTAGTTGAGCGGATTTGTCAGCATCTTCCTCGCCAACAGTCGAATCATCTTCATTGGCAACATCGCTTTGCTTGTCTGTGGCACCAAATTTGGCCTCTAAGCCACCACTTTCCCGATTAGTCTCTGACTTCGGACTATCGCTCCGTAAATCGTCGATATGTCGAGCATAAGCATCGTTGTGTGCAACCATCAATTCGAGGTATTCCTGACTTTGTTGCCAACTCTCAACGAGCTCGATATGCCTACCGGACTTCGCTTTGGCGAGTAGCTGCGCTGTGCCCTCACGCCAAGAAATAGTTATTTCTGAGGTTGGTTCCACTACTGCTGGAGTTGGATCAACACCTCTCTTTGTGATGTTTACAAAGCGAGGCTCATTGGTATCAGCCTCGATTAAAAATCTGCCATTATCGAGAACTGCCTTCCCGAGAGTTTCGACCAACATTTCTCCATCAACGTACTTGTACCCCAATACAATTACTGCATCGCCAAACAGACGTCCTTCTCGGGACCCAAGGTTTCCCTTGACAGTGAACTTACGCTCTGGAAATTTGCTGCGTTTCGACGTCCCAACCAACGACAATTGGTGAGGCTGAACGCCCTTTCCGTCTCCAAAAACGAACTTCACGGTCTCACCTCCCGGTGCTAGCATTGCATCTATTGAGAGAGTTTCATCTTCTTTCGTTTCAACAGTGATTCGTACTTCTGTAAATTCGTCGATCTGACCATTGAAGTCAATTTCGCCTTCGTTGAACCTACCCGAAGCAAGTGTTTCCCACTGCGATTCGGCGTGCTCGTTCGAAGTCCGCTTCGACACCGTAACAGTCGGACTGATCGTTTCCGATGAGTCGTCATCAATAATCCACTCGTATAGCGGATTGGATCTAACAAGCTGACCCTTTATTTCAAAGCGATTAGAGGAGTCTTTACCGCTTGCATTAACGGCTAAAGCGACGCAGACCCAAGCAACGAATCCCGACCAACTCTTCATTTAGGTTTCCCTCCGTTGGCTTTCCAACGATCCCACAATATCGATGATGTTCTTAATGGGGAATTCCTCTTCCAATCCCATAGGTCGAAATGATCCTATGTACAACAAGATGCAACATGCGACGTTCTAGTTACGGGCTCTGTACATATCGAGGAGACAATCGAAATCAAATCACCAATACCGTGGCAACCTGCATTGATGCTGACATGGTTAGGAATGCTTCGTCTCGATTTCTCTCGCCCCTTGTTTCAGAACGGGCAATTTGCTAGCAACAATCGAAACTCTAGAAGGGTCAAATTCGTAGGCACGAGTAGTACGAATCTATGCAGGTGTGAAATATCACCACTAGAAACGATTTGTGGAACTGAAATTCGAGGAAATTTTAGATGCGTCGGATAGGACAGAGAGAACTCTGCCCCGACTTACAGGCCATTGATCTATCGAAAGTCAAATGTCTTAGCTATAGGGATTAGCTAACGGTCAGTCCGAGACAACCTACTTACTTTAGTTGGGATTTGGCGTATCTGAATCGGCACCTAAGTGCGCAACGAGGAATTTCTCAAGAGTATCAGTAGAGAATATTTCCGTCAAAATACATCCGCTGCTATCAACCAAATAGTTTCTTGGAGGAATGAATACCCGTTTTGGATTTGCGTATGCGTCGGCAACTACACCTTTCGTTCCTTCGTTTTCGCCGAGGTTGATCCAAGGCACTGCTCGTTGCTCGGAAGTTTCCACCCATGATTGATGACTATTGTCAATGGAAATCGAAATAATCTCGAATCCGCGTGAACCGTATTCTTCGTATAGGGATTTCATGATGGGAAGAGCTTCTTTACACCGTACACATCCACCCTTCCAGAAGGTCCAGAAGTCGATTAGTACAAAGTCGTTCTCTTCGAGTACTTCATAAATCGCTACTGCTTCGTGCTTCAAGTTGAAGAGCGTCGCATCCGGTACTTTCTGCCCTGGAAACAATTCCTTGTACGCTTTCTTTCGAGCAATTTGACGAACAAGATCTTCTTGAAGCGGAGCCACTCTTCTAGCTACCATTTCCTCATCGAGTTCGTTGGCGAGACTGTCGTAGATGTCCAGCGCAATCTCTTGCTTGATATCGTCATTGCTGAATGCTCCCAATTCCATTGCGAGTAGTACATCAAAGGGATCTTCAGATTTCTCGGCTATGTTCTGCAGCGCTATGGTGCGAATGTCTTGCAGGCGTTGACTGTCTCGACTTAGTTCTGCATACTCGGGACCCTCTTCAAGACTCATCTGTACACCTTCTGCGACGAGACTGTCATATTCGACTTTTATGTCTGTACATCCGTCCTCAGCGGCGGAGACAAATGCTTCCATCGCCTTTTGAGCGTACTCATCATCATTCTCGGACTCTCCCATTGCAATTAGGGGATTGGGAGATCTCGCCCTTGAGACCCGCCAGGCATCTCTTGCTTCCAAGTAGTCCTCACTCTGACGCCAGCTATCAATCAGTTTCTTGTGCCGACCCCCTTTCGCCGTGGCGATCAGTTCACTATCACTTCCACTCAAAGGTGCAAGTGATCGCCGTGAAACGGTTATTACAGAATTGGGCTCAACTATTGCTTTCGCTGTGTCGAAGATAAGTCCGCTACCCCCAGCATGGTAATGGTAGAAGTAATATCCAAACAACCAGATGTCTACGACGCTAGGCTCTTGAATATCGGCTTCAATAACAAACTTGCCGTCGATAGGAATTACGTTGGATCTTTTGGCTAAATACTCGTCGCCGACACCTTCCCACCATAAAACGGTCACCGAATCAAATCGATCTCCGAACAGAGTGCCGAGGTCGCCTTTGATCGTAAATTTGTTGCTTGCCGCCTTGCTTCGTCGAGAAGCCCCAAGCAACCCAAATTGACTACGTGAAAATGTTTTTTCTTCGCGAAAGACAAACGAGACATTCTCTCCGCCTGGCATCAACAATGCTTCTATTGAGAGTGGTTCTTCTTCTTCAAATTCAACGGATATTTGCACATTGGTTGGTGAGTCAATTTCTCCTTCTAACAGGAGCTTACCTTTGTCAAATCTACCTGAAGCGATTTCGACAGACTGGATGTCGCCTTCTTCGTTGGAATAGTTTGCTGTGACAGTTACGAACGGTTGCTGAGAGCTCTGAGACTCGTCGTCTTGCTGAAGGTTTTTCTGATCGTTTGCGATGAATTGACCTTCAATTGTCCACTTCTTTGAAGCGTCCTCCTCGATCGCTCCAATGTTGGACGTGATGCAAAAAAGAGCAATGAGCCCGATCCAAATTCGCATCGTGTTTCCCCAGGCCGGTGTGTTGCTAACCACCATCCTCAAACCGCTAAGAAACTAACGAATCCCACGGCCCCGTGATTGCGAATGTGATGCCAGGGGTTTGAATGTTTACGAACAGTGTTTTCCCGTCGGGTGAAAAAGCAGCACCTGCCCATTCCGATCTACGGTAATCGCCAGCGTTGATCGATGGTTTCTCCTTCATGGATTCCTCTATAACAATGTTGTTTTCGCCTACTACAAACAAATTGCCATTCTTGTTCACTGCTATTAGCCTAGTTCCACGGGCAAGTTCGCCGGATGGGGTGTTTACACCACCTCCATCCTCGCACGCTAGCAAAAGGCCATTTTGGTGCAAGGTGATATTGTCGGGAGCATCACAAACGGCTTCACTCGGAGAGACATAGAAAGCTCTGAGCAATGATTTGGATGGCTCATAAGTCCATACAGCACCAGCTCCAGCGGCTCCGCCAGCAGTATCCACCCAATAGATTGAATCACCGTGCTGCCATGCGCCTTCGCCTCGAGCAAAGCGTGCACCACCAGCGGATTCGCCTTGTAGATATGGACCTGATTTTCCAGTTCCCACAACGTCGCCTCCAAATGCCTCGGGCATGAATCCTTCGGGATTCTGATCTGGATCCTTGATAGGTACCCAATCGACCGTGTATGAGTCTCCAATCGATGGGGATCTCAGATCCGCGTTAGGCTTGTCCTTTACACGAAGCATCTCAAGGCTTCCGCCCTCTTCCAATGCTCCATGTTTTGGTTCTTTGTTGTTTGGCAAGAAGCGGAAGAACCCAGAGTTGGGGCCATTATCTTCCGTCAGATAGACAATGCCCGTCTTCGGATCTAAAGCTGTGGCCTCATGTCGAAATAGACCCATCTCTATGATTGGACGAGCACTTGCTTGCCCACTTGAGGGAACTTCAAACACATAGCCATGGTCCTTGGCACCTATTCGGCTCGATCGAAGGACAATCTCTTCGCATGTCAACCAAGAACCCCAAGGCGTAGATCCTCCCGCACAATTATTGGCAGTTCCAGCGAGAAGTGGAACAGTCTTCGATTCTTGATTGGACGTGTACGAAACTGCAGTTACGCCGCCGCCAAACCCTGCGAATCCATCCTCAACACCTTCCGTGCCCGGTGGGATACTAAAGTCATCGTAGATTGGAACGTTCTCTCCGTTCCCAAACCTTGGTCCAACGACTATCTCATGGTTTCGAACCATGACAACATGATTCCCGTCTGATGGATAGACGGCCATGCCATCATGTCTTCCAGGAGTAATTGTCCCGTCATCCATTGCATCGCCCGTCCAGGAAAATGAACGATAGGAAAATCCTTCACGCAATTTCAGGAGAGGAAATCCCGTGGTTGGGTCTTCAATTGTGACGAGAGTGTGATTCGCAGTTGAATCGCGGGCCCAGAGACGACCAAACGACGATGCGACGACAATTGCGGCACTCGATTTCAATATCGATCTTCGACTGATTCCGCTCAATTTTCTGTCCTCTATTCCAGTGGCTTTCTAATCTTACCAATCACAACCATTGCGAGTAGTGATTCTGCGGTCACAATTGCGGAACGAACTGGTACGACTTTGTATCGCACGACTGTATCAATGCATCTGACAGATGTCAGAGAGGATACCTGCGAGCGAGATCTGGTGCTAGTACGAGTCTAGTTGGTGCCATCCAATAGAATAATTAGGCTAAAAGCGTTTACTGAACGACTTTGTCGGACGACTCGATTTTAAGCTCAGGAAATCTCAAGAGAATTGCCATTAGGGGGAACACCGTGAGTAGCATGAAATCAGCTTTAAGATTTTCAAAACGAGCCAGCGGCTACAGAAGAAACCGATCGTCGCTCTGGGTCGAAACTATGTTTTGCTGCGTGCTCACATTCCCTATATGGACTGCATGCTCCAATCCGCAAATAGCCACGAGTGAAGCTACTGCAACCAAGCATGATTCCGAAGTCATGGAATCCTCAACCAAAGGGATCGAGTTTTACGATGGACTTCTGGATGACGCTTTGGCACAAGCAGAGCAAGAAGACAAGCTAGTTTTCATTGATGTGTACACAATGTGGTGTGGTCCTTGTATCGTTATGCAAGAAACTGTTTTTCGATTGCCGGAGGTGGGCGACTACTTCAACTCGAGATTCATCAACCTGAAACTCGATATGGAAAACGAAGAACAAAACGGACCGGAAATCGGTACAAGGTTTAGTGTCGGTGTAGTTCCAACGTATCTAATACTAGACACGGAAGGAAGTGAATTGGGGCGTGCGTTGGGTGGTGCGTCGTCAAGCCAATTCATTGCAATGATCAGTCGAATACTTGGGGAATCTACATCTTCGTTCGAGGAAATGCAGGCACGATACGTGTCTGGCGAACGCTCATCGGAATTTGTTCAGCAATACTTAATGGATGCGATCGTAGAACTTGCTTTTCGAGAGATCGACAACAAAGATAGTGATAGTGTGAGAGCCTTCTTCGCTGAAGGTGCAAAGTACAAGGTAATAGCCGACGAATATTTTTCCAGCAGACCTTTTTCGGAATTGATCAACGAGACAGACGCAAATCTTGTCTTCCACTTTCTCGAACGCTCCAGACGCGGAGAAGAGCTCGTTGAATTTGTACTTCAACACTATGAAGAGTTTCTTGCCGTATCTTCCGAATCGGCGATGGCTCAATTCACCCTGAACACTACTCTTGGTGGAGTCGCGAATGCGGCTCGAGCAGGAGACGAAGTATTCGTTGACTACATCGAAGCACTTGAGTCCTATCCTCTCAAGAAAGCTGTGGATCATGAACGCAATCGCTATCCCGAAAGTAATCTTCTACCGGAACGCATGAAGTATTCGTGGGAAGTTGACTTCCTAATGGCCAAAGAAGACTGGGATGGAGTCTATAAGATGTACCAGCAGCGGTTCGAAAGCTGGGGTGAGAATGCAACCGCGGCACATTACCAGTGGGCGTCCCGAAACCTGTTACAGTCGGAAAATTCAGTTCATCGCGAAAAAGCGGTCGAGTATGCAAGAAATGCATTTGAATTGGACAACAAAGACCCCTACGTGGCCGTTTCACATATTTCAGCTCTTACAACGGTAGAGAACCAAGAGTTGGCTCACCAAGTTGCCAACAAATATCGGGCAGGATTGTCCGATTCCGAACAAGATCAGAGCAATTTAGAAAAATTCAACGATGCAACATCGTCAATGCTAGGTTCAGAAAGAGAGCCCTCTAGCGAGGAAGGCTGGCTCTAGTTGCACTTGCACGTGGAACTACCCGTTCCTCCATATACGTAGTCAATGAGTCGATTAACTAGAACATTCCCAAAAACGGAAAGGTCGTCAACACTCAAGTAGCGTACCCAAGTCGACCGTTTCGCACACTCTTACAAAGTAGCTGCATGGCCTGATTAAAACGCCTTCCAATAACAATCAGCTGCCAACTGTACGAGATAGAAGGGTTTCCTAAAGGAAACGTTCTGCAGTCCAGATAAATTCCGCTTGGGACAGGACGCCGTCTTCGTTGCTATCCATATTCTCAAATCGATCGTTTTCTTCTGACTCTTTCCCACTTGCCACTTGAGTTGATTCGTTAAGGTTCAAGCCGGGATAATTCTGAAGACGCAGAGCATCAAGAATTTTCATTCCCGTTTCAAATTCCACTCGGGAAAGTTCAAAATCGCCGTTTGAATCCAGAGCTTCAAAAACTGCGAGTCTTAACGCATTTTCGTTGTAGTTGTCCGCCTCTTCTTGAGCTTGTGCCATATACCGCTCCTTGAATATGTCTAAAGCTGCTAGTTCGCCTTCGTAATACTCTTTCGACCGCTCTCTAGTGATATCCAGTGCGGCAAGTTCACCTTCATGTCTCTCGTTTGCGCGTTCCCTTGCAGTTTCATGGGCGGCGAGTTCACCTTCGTACCTCTCCGTCGCACGTTCCCCTGCAATATCTATCGTTGCAAGTTCACTCTCGTATCTTTTCTTTGCACGCTCCTTGGCAATCTCCTGAGTGGCGAGTTCGCTCTCGTATCTTTCCTTTGAACGCTCATCGGCTATTTCCTGCGTTGCCAGCTCGCTTTCGTACCGCTCCTTAGATCGCTCCTCCGCTAAATCGTGTGAAGCAAGTGCGCTTTCATACCTATCTTTTGCACGTTCTCGGTTGATCTCTTGTGCTTCAAGTCTCGTCTTGTGTCTCGCTAATTCGTTTTCTTTGGCGACTTCTTGTGCTGCAAGTCTGGCTTCGTAGCGAAGGATTGCAACTATTCGGGCCAATTGTCTCTGGGTTGCTACAGATGACGAATTCTGCTCGTCCGCAACATCTGAACTTTCAGTGCTGGTACTAGACTGTGCGCCAGAGGCAGCTTCTGTTTCACTATCAGCGAGAGCTGTTGTAGTGAGCAAAAGAAGTGATGTCGTCAGCAAACAACCCAATGCTGTTTGCAACTCGATCTTTTGCATGAATTGGCAGTGTTTAGAAGATCTCTTCATACTTGTTGTCCAGGAAATCCAAAGTTGGTTACATGCACAGATTCATTATGCATGCTGATTTGATTGATCCGTAGTCGAGAGCACCTGACTCTTATCATCCAAGAGACTGGCTTCCGCAACACCTCGTCTTCACGTTCGTCGAAATCTGAAGCCTGCTGGTGACTCGATAGTTTTCGTTGGAATATGGTCAGTCTATTTGATCTTTGAAGCCAAGTATTCTTCAAGTTCGTCTGGATTTAGGTCTTTTTGGAGAATGTTGCCTTCTCGATCAAGTAGATAGCCTTTCGGAACAAACTGAACGCCATAGGCTGTTGCAGTTTCTCCGTCCCATCCGTGCATCTCGCCAACATCTATCCATGGAAGATCCTGTTCTTTGGATGCTTGTTCCCAGTGATAGGAATCATCGTCGATCGAGATAGAAACAATTTCGAAGCCACTTTGGCCGTATATGGCATGCAGGTCTTTCAATTTAGGAAACGAAGCAATGCAAGGGCCGCACCAAGAAGCCCAGAATTCGACGAGTACCAGTTCATTGTCTGCGAGAACATCATAGAGATTGGTTTCAATGCCTTCCAGGTTTGCAAGTGTGAATTCGGGTGCTTTTTGTCCAGGAACAAGGTCCGCATCATTCTGCTCACTCTTAATGTGGGAGACCAGTTTGTCTCGAGCCGGAATAACTCTTTGTGCCACAATCTCGTCATCCAGCAATTCCGCTAGCTTGTCGTAGATCGGAAAAGCTTCGCTGCGATTCTCCGAAGTCTGAGGAAACGCTCCCATTTCCATCGCTAGGAGAGAATCTAGCGGATCCTCCGCATTCTTTGCAATCGATTGCAACTTCCCCGAGCGTATTGCGCTCATTTCTCGTTCAATAGCCAAGTGTTCGTGGTTCTCATCTTGGACGAATTCGTTCAGTTCTTTGATGGCCGCATTCACTGCGCTCCAAAGAGTCGTCTGCTTGTCTTCGAACTCCTTTTCGGCTAGTGTGAACTCTTCCTCAAGTTCAAGATATTCACTACTTTGTCGCCAGCTTTCGATGACTTTAGCATGCCTACCTGTACCTGAGGTAGCGACAAGTTTGTTGTGCTCCCCTGTGGAATGAATCAAAATCTCAGCACCAGGTTCGACGATGGCACTGGTTTGATCGGAATATGACCCTGAACTTGAAACGCCTGATGCGCGGAGGCTCGATACCATGATTTGAACTAAAGTTGGATGCTGGGCTTCGCCTTCAAACAGAAACAAACCTTCGTTCGGAATCATATTTCCTGAAGAGATCGCCTTGAGAGAACCGGTATTGTTGCGATCTAGTACGAGCACATGAGCTCGAGACAGATCTTTGTCAATCGAACGGAGGTCGCCTGAAATAGTGAACTTGTACTGGGGATTCTTCACTCTTTTCGAAATACCGACTAATGCAAGACGCACATCACCATCGTCCACCATTGCAAAGTTAATCTCTTCATCGCCCGGAGTGATCGTTGTATAAACCCACTTTCTTTGGTCCTCAAGTTCCACGATTGAAATCCTTACATCTGTGGGTTCGTCAATCTCTCCCTCCAAAACGACCTTTCCGTCGGAAAATCGACTAGAAGCAATTTCCACCATTTCGGTTTCGCCGTTGTCTGCAAGGGATTCGTATGCAATCCTGATCTTGGCCGTGGACAAATCGAATGAACGGGCATCTTTTGGAGCCGCACCGCCCGCTTCTCCTTCCAAATCGACTTCACTAGGTATGTACGTTCCGACAATCTTGTATGACTTCGAAGAATCCTCATTGGCTTGAATGAGCGTTGACGACATAAGAACTATGCCGAGAACCGCTACTAGAACTGAAAACCGCGCCATGCCCCCTCCGGACGTCAAGAATTTGGCTGCGATTTTATGTACTTTAGCCTTTGGGATCTTCATGGCCATGTTGTAGTGAAAGCAACAAGTCAAACTGGCATTGAACTTAGACAGTACACCCAAGCAACCACATAATCTAGATGTAACGCAGACCGACTGGGTTACATCTACTTTCTAACTCGAATGGAATTCAGCTTGCTCAACCTATAGCTTGAAGTATCCTACGCTAGCAAAACAACGTTCATCAACGAAGAAAGTTTCCAAACAGAGCCGGAGAATTGAGACTTTAGAGGAACAATCGAATGAAGAAAAGTCACATATCTCTAGGACTTGGTGGAGTTGCAATTGGAATAGCACTGGGAGTACTTGGATCGTTTGTGTTTCAAAACTTGACTAGTGCTCACAAATCCACCGAAGCCGCGCAATCAGATCAGCTTGAACCCAATGGACCAGGAATGGTGGGTGAGGTAGCGGCACAAAAAGACAATACTCAAAAATTAGAGCCTGATCCCCCCAACCTATCCGATTTACCAAATGAGACGAAGTCGGAGTTGGGCTTCGGCAACCCATCGCAGGCTTGGAATTCTCTCGTACAAGACGACAAAGAGAATATTGCACAAGTAGACGCGTTCTTGAAGGTTGCTGCAGTTTGGGCCGATGAAGAAGGATTGATGGTAGTAGATAAAGTGCGAGAAACTCTGGGTTCTAGCGCTGTGGCTGATGCAGTAGTACTCTCGATACTCTACGATGCCTTCGAATCCGACTCGCAAACAGCCTTTCAAAGTGCTTTGGCACTGTCACCACATTCGCGCAAGGAAGCTCTTGCGTCGATCGTCAGCATGTGGGCTAAGACAGACCCAATAGCAACCCTAACGGCATTGAACTCAAACAATTTGGGAGCATTGCACGCCGAGTTGCACCAATCTCTTATTGATTCGTGGATTGAAAACAATCCGAATGATCTTCTTGCCAATCTTGAACATCTCCCCGATTACCTGAAACGGAATGCCCAACATGGTGCAATGCTTGGAGTTGCTCGTACGACTCCGCCCGATGCCATTGAATTCCTTGCGGAATTGCCGAATGATCCCAATGACGACCGACGATATGACCTTGCTTTCGAAATAGCTGAACATTGGTCTAGGATCGATGCTTACGCTGCACTTGAATGGGCATCGTCTATTCCATTTCCTGGAGAGGGCAACAAACGCCCTCAACGAATGCTTCTCACCAAAGTCTTAAGAAATCTAGCCGCTTCGAATCCTAATCTCGCCTTGCAAGCGGCACTAAACGATCCGATGGGTAGATTTGATCACGGCTTGGAGCCATATGTTGTATCTAAGGTTGCCCAGCTAGATGCGGAGAAAGCGATTTCGATGCTCTCGAATGTCAGAGATGGTAAGACAAAAACAGCTTCATACCGATCTGTGGGTAGAGCTCTGTCTGAGCATGGTAATTATGAACGTGCTGTAGATTTGGGACTGAGTCTATCCGAGGAAAATCAATCGAACTACTACTGTGCAGTATTCAACGTTTGGGCAAGATCGGATCCCGGCCACTTGCTCAAATCGCTCGAAGAAATGCCAACCTCCCTCGTGAAGTCGCAAGCGGCCTACAACCTTCTCGCGTCCCATCGAAGGAGCGGCTTGCTAAACGACAAAGAAATCGAGAATTTACAAGGCATTGTCGATGGTTCTGGTCACAATGTGACGTTAGCTGCTACGTCATCCTATACAGACAGCAGATTGGATGATGACGCACTGCTACTCCAACTTGAACTGGAGTCAAATCTCAATGATGGAGGCGATACTGTCTTTGTGTTAAGCGGTGAGTAGCTCTTCGAGTACACAACTTGAACCTTGCTACTTGGCATCACATCAGAGCAAGTTCAGATTTTCTTTTATACCGAGAAAGATGCTCAGAGTCGCGATACGCTCCAGTGGTTATTCACGTTAGTGTCGTCTATCCCTCTGCCTGCTGATCACACAGAATCATCCAGTTGATACCAAATCTGTCGCGACACATACCAAAATAAGCACCCCAAAACGTTTTTTCAGCCGGCATGGTCAAAGTTCCCCCGTCTGCTGACAGTTTCTGCAGCCAATCGTCTGTCTGCCCGGAGTCCTTTGTTTCAAGGCTAAGTGAGAAGTTACCTCCAATGACTAAATCAGACGATTCCTGCGGAGTGTCGCTCGCCATCAATGTTCCGTTTTCGAAGGACATCGACGCATGCATGATGCGGTCACCTTCGATGTCCCCACTCGATTCTGGACCATCCGCGAATGTTTGCATAGTTTCAATGGTCGTTCCGAACACTGAGCTGTAGAACTCCATCGCCTCACGGCAAGTTCCGTTGAATGTGAGATAGACATTAATTGAAGACATTTTCGATCCTAGGATGCTAGAGGACGCGTATTCTAGCTACTCGTCAACTTTGAATGATCCATACGAAAGCCGAAAACCGCAACCGAATCTGACCATCCTACCTGTTAGGGGTTCACACACTGCAAAAAATCTATTACACTTACGTTGGGATGTGGGATTCGTTACGATAGTCGTCTGAGTGTCGATTCTTACTGGGTATAGAACCAGCGGACACTCAGCTCCCTTCGCCCTTTTCTTCGGAACGCCATGCCTGAGCTTCGATTATTGACCAACCACTAAGAAATAAACGCGGTCGCGGAGATAACAGGAGACGTCAAGCTCAAGCGACCGACCGAAACATCGGCCAAACAGCCCGTCACACATTTCGACCAGGCGAAGAAGATTTCCGACAAGCACTCAAGGATGTCATTCTTGTAATACCTCGAGTGTTCAGGTTTCTTTGGGATACGTCACCGGTAATTTTCATTGCGGTTGCATCTTTGATGCTCGCCTCCGCGCTCATTGCGCCCGCCATTCTCTGGACGCAAAAACTGATCATCGACTCGGCCGAAGCTGCACTTCTCGCTGAGCAGCCTTGGACTGCCGCTCTTACTCCCTTATTGGTTATGTTTGCATTGTGGACATCGCAAATGCTTTCTGGAGCGGTGAGCGGCGTGCTACAGACGCTCCTCCAGGAACGGGTCCGTATCAAGGGACAGAGCCTCTTGCTTGAGACGGCCGGAAATTTGGACTTGGCGTTTTTTGAATCACCTCGGTTCTACGATCAGCTCCATCATGCACGCGACCAAATGTATCAGTTGTATTCAAGCTGCATCGGAACCCTGACTCTGATTCAACAGTTCCTGCAATTGTCTGTAACCATAAGTCTTCTACTTGTATTGCACCCATTAGCAATAGCTGTCTTGATCGTTACGACCCTTCCAGATGTGGTTGTGCAAGCCAAGTATGCCCGTCGCTATTACACCTTCGATGCAGATCTAATTCGAAACAGCCGAATGTCGTTCTATTTGTCGGATATTGTCACTAACAGATACAACGCCAAAGAGGTTCGAGTCTTTAGCCTTAAGGACTACTTCATAGAGCAGTTTCATTACTTTAGAAACATTTACATTGATGGTTATCGAGCGCTGATCATGTCTGAGATGAAGGTGCAATCCGTTCTTAGTGTCTTAGCTCTTGTCGGTATTGCTGGAATCTGGACTTACGCCGTGATGCAACTAGTGAACGGAAACATTTCAACAGGAGATCTAGTACTTGTCTTTACCTCCTCGCAGACAAGCCGCCAACAGCTTGCAGGTCTCATTCGCGGAGCCGGTAGGTTTTACCGAAATTCCTTGTTTGTTACTCGTTTCTTTCAATTTATCGATCTAGATCCTTTGTCTGTGGAAGGCGCGTTAGCCCCTCCTCCTTCTCCTAATCCGCTTCCGTTCCCCTACAAGATTCGAAAGGGAATCGAATTCAAAGATGTATGTTTCACCTATCCTCTAACAGACGCACAAATACTAAAAAAGGTGTCGTTTTTTGTGCCTCGACGAGGCAAGATCGCGATAGTTGGTGAGAACGGTGCAGGCAAGACGACAGTCATCAAATTACTCACTCGTCTCTATGATCCCACCGAAGGAACCGTGCTTGTCGATGGAGTGGACCTGAAGGAATACGACCTGAAACAAGTCCGCCAGAACATTAGCGTTGTATTTCAGGACTTCTCACGGTATGACTTGTCGGCTTCACTAAATATCGGTCTTGGACATGTTGAGCATATTGACGATCAAAACAGGATAAAGGCTGCTGCGATGAGAGGAGGAAGCCACGAGACTATAGAAGAACTTCCAGAGGGTTACGACACAATTTTGGGCAAACGATTCGACGACGGAGTGGATCTGTCAGGTGGAGAGTGGCAGCACCTCGCCATCTCCAGGTCGTTCATGAGTCCAGCTCAAGTGCTCATTTTGGATGAGCCAACCGCCGCGTTAGATGCATTGAAAGAACATCAGCTATACGAGAAATTTTCTGAATTGACGAAAGATAAGACTGTAGTTTTCATCTCTCACCGCTTTTCCACTGTTCGAATGGCTGATGTCATCGTTGTAATTGAGAATGGTGAAGCTATAGAGGTTGGGCCACACGAAGAGCTCCTCGAGCTCAACGGAAAGTACGCGAAGATGTTTCGGACTCAAGCTGCTCGGTACATCGACTAACAACGTGCTTCGAGTCAGAAAGCCTCGCACGTTCAAGAACTTCATTGCCGGTTCTTAGTGCATACAAGTTAGATTCTGTCTTTAGCACTCGTGCAATTCTTGCAATTTGCTCAGAACGCAGTGGATTGTCGGAAGAAGAAGCAAAGCACAAGAGACTGAGGTAAGCCAACTGCCGAAGCGCGGCACCTTTAGTCATTGCTACTAGCAATGAATCAACAATCTTGTCATGCACTTCGTTCGATATCGCGTTTTGCTGTCGTCGCTTGATCTTGCCTAGTGCGACCACTGCAGCTCTTGATACGACCGATTCCTCGTCGTAGACGAGCTCAATTACATTCTTGACCATTGGGCCATTGATGCAGCAGCACTCACCAGCCAGAAATGCTGCACATTGTCGGTCATGAATGTCTGGTGACCCCAATAGCTGTGCTATGGCTTTATGTGCTAGATTTGGCTGTGTAGCTAACGCATACACCGAAGCCCGTCGAATTGACTCAATCCCTGAGCACGCATCGCGGAGCAATCTGTGGTCGCCAGATTTGGCTTTCAAATATGCATTGCAAACGCGATCAGCTTCACTCACTCGAGCTGAATAATCCGCGGAATGGTCAGTTTCTCGTCCAAATGGCGCTGCGGTCTTCTCCATGCCCATCCAACTCCCGATTGCGTCTACTATTGGCTTTCGTCGCGGATCGCGCACTTGATAGCGTACGGAGGTTGATTTAGCAGCCACTTCAGGCTCTGCCGTTCTCGTAAACCAGAATTTATACATATAGCGTTCTCCATCATTGCTCATTCGCGTAGCTCGATGAAACAGGTCAAAATGAACGAGAACTATGGAGCCGGCAGACACCTCGATCTTCTTAGGTGGCGTAAATCTGTCCAATGTCTGCCATTGTGTTGCGAGGTGCTTATCTCGCAATTCTAAGTCTGGTGAGAATCCAACTTTTTCTCGGTCAAAATCAAGGCTTAACCGGTCCTCTCCATGTGTATTTCCAGTCCCAAGTCGATCCATATTCCAATATTGCGTACCGGGCAGGATCTCAGTGGGACCAAGTTCAAGCATGGTGTCTTGTGGGTAGTAGAACACCATTGCCCATTCGAGTTTGTGTGATCGTATTCCACCTTTTGTTCCCCAAGGTAGCGGAGAATCTTTGTGAAATGACTGGTCGAATCTGTCTGCTCGATGAATAAACGAGTGTCGATACCTATAGAAGCTCTTTCCCAATAATGAGGTCAAGGCTCCGTTGAGTTCCTCGCTCGACAGCAAATGCTTAACTTCAGGTATGGATTCGATGCTCGTATCGGCAATGTGTTGAATGCGGTCTCGTTGTTGTTCTTCGAGATCGGAGTTTCGATAGGATTCACGAGCTCTTCGAAATAGGCGAGCAGCAAAATCTCTACCATACGAAGAACCCTGTAGCTGAATCTTGAGATACCCCAAGTCAAGAAATTCATAGACTTGGTTAGTGGTCAAGTATGGATTGGACATGCAAGCAGCTACAGCAAGCACCTTCTGAAGCTAGATGTACAAAAGTGTTCTATGCTTGGATGACCAGTTCTGCTAGCTCGGGCTGCTCGTCGACTATATGACTCATACCGTCCCATTCACACCAATGGTCGCACATTTTCTGCACGGAAGTGGCAAAAGGGTCGTACCCGTCGGGATAGGCAAGAAAATCGCCGTTTAGGGCTCTGTCAGGATGATCTGATACTCCCCATCCAATACGGTGATTTCCTTCGTAAGGATTTTGTGATCGATACTTTCGAATTCTAAAGAAAACATTCATCCGAGGATCTTCGCTCATATTGGGTGTTGCCGTATGAGGCAAAGAGTGCAGCGCGATCACAGCATCTCCCTCCTGCATTCTTACCGGAGTTAGTTCTGGCCAAGGCCATCCGTCCATCTCAAATCGCGTCGCCGGATAAGACTCAACCATCTTGGGCGGCATGATTCCCGCAAAAGCACTGTCCTCTCCAATAGGCTGCAGTCGTGGCCAGTCGGGTCCGCCGCCGCCAATTGGTCCTCCCTTTCGCCGCTGGTGGCAAAAGAACTTCTCCACTGCTTCATGTGCACCTCGACGAACCGAAAACTGTCCCTTTGCCGGTTCCATTTGGTCGTTTAGACACACACCAACTAGAGCTGTATAGCTCCCAATTGCCACTGTTCGCGCTTGGTCCTGCCAAAGTGGAGCTCCTCCTGCTGGTCCCATTGACTTTGGATCACCTTCGCTTCCCCAAGTCTCCAGCGTCTGGCCTGATTCAAGAATCTCACTCGTCTTTTGCGGACACAAACCGGCCCAGCCTCCATCGACATGTGCCTGAGGGTGAAAGACATCTGTCGCCTTGCGACGTACTACTGCATCAGAGTAGTTTGGTAGTGTTACAGCGACTTGTGCATTGATGGGTGCTGTATGTTCACCCATGACTTCAAGCATCAATTTCCTCAATGAGGACTTGTTGTACAGATCGTTTATACGATCGCTATCACCATAAACAATGCGGGTGGGATCCTGATTAATTAGTGCCTTCGCTTTGGAGGTTATTTCTTTCGGCACTGCCTCTTTGAGAATTACGAATCCATCCCGCTTCAAATCGCTTTTATGATCGTCTGAAAGGACGCTATAGGTCATGGGACGGATCTCTGATTGTTTAGTCCTTGGCTCGATTATAGGAAGCCGAGAATCCGAAACCTCTCAATTCATTTGTCCTGCAGAAAGAACCAATTCCGGCCCCTAACGGATTACCACTCTAGCGTCGACGAGGCCCGAGCCGAGCCGCATGATTCGAGCTTGCGAAATTGTGTACCCTTCATCATTCTGCAAAGAAAACAACCATTTCAGAACACTATCGAATTGTTGTTTAGTAATTTCAACATTTATTCCGTCGCTGATAGGCTGAAGTCTCTGGAGATCGACATCGTGGAGTTCCGCGCTGCGCGAAATTCTTGGTATGTCCGGACGGTTACCATTAGTTTCCAGTCCTTGTTGGCTAGATGTGCGAGCAGTCGATTCGTAAGCTCGCATCCAGTTCAAATCAGCAGATGAGACCTTCAGCTTTATGACATTGGAATGCCGATATTCCAGAGTCGAGGGCAGTGCATAGCCTAGTAAGAATAGAGCTAGCAACGCTATTCCGGTCCACGAAACTAGCTTTTTCTCACGAGCGGAGAGAGCGTTAAACCACTTAAATACGGTTGAATTCGTTATCTGATTGCTTAATGCATTCATTGTTCTAACGTTAGAGTGAGCTTGGCTCGAACTCCAAGTCCGCCTAACTCCGCAGTTTCGATTTTGACCGAGATTGGTCCTTGATTGAGTGATTTCTCAAAGCGATCTAGGGCTTCAAACGATGTAAGTTCAAGATCTGTAGTTAATGTCCGCTGTGAGTCTCGATAGTTAATGTTGATGATCTTGGAGCTCGAGACCGTCCTATCCACAGATTTCGAAAACTCGTTTACCAGAAACTCAAACGATCCGGCTTCCCCTTGAGTGGAATCAATCCTTTGTCGCATCCGAGTTGCAGGGTTTCGAATACCAGGACTGGAACCGTAAATTGACTCGTAGAGATCCTTGGCTTCGCTTGTCAATGCATCTGCTCGGATGTCAGCCCAAATTCCCTGCCCTGCTACAGCACCCATATAAACGAGAAGACACGTCAATGCAACAGTTCCAGTAGTCATCCACCTCTTGGTATCCAAAGCCGATCTGTCTCGAGTAGAAAACTCGCCCTGAAGGATGTTGATTGTTGACTCAAAATCAAAATTTCGTGCAACGTATGGGAACAAGCCATCCTGAATTTCCTCCACTTCAACAAATGGTGACTTTCCAATGGAATTTATCGACCGATGCGTAGAAGTGAAGTTTTTGATATGAATTTGCGGCTCCGTGTCGTCTGATGGTTGTACGACGAAATCGACGGCTTCCGAAAATGCCTCGTCATCCATCTGTGCAAGTTGGTCCTTGGTTCGGACCCAAATGTTCGATGTATCAGCAAAAACGCCGACACCATCACCTTCCTGCTGAACTTGCATGCCGATCGTCGAGCAGAACGTCAATTCAATCCCACATTCCGCGAAATTCTCCACGATTCGGGATAGGTGCTCTCGTTCAGTAACAACACAATCTACTAGCGATCCGCGTCTGACAGGTCCTCGAGCAATGTGCATTTCCTCAATGTCCGTCGACACGTACGATTCAACGGTAAACGGCAACGCCTTGATCATTTGAGAGCTGCTCTTCCCAGGAACTTCCGTTTGTATAAAGAGTGTCAGCGCATCGGATATGAACAAGACCGTCTTTGTAAATGACTCACTTTGTGCGCCTTCTTGCACTTCCCTCATCAATTCGTTAAGCGCGGCTGTGCCTTCAGCAATCGGCTCACTTTCTTCGTTGAGAACGATCCAATCGCAGACAAAGTCCTCAGGAGATACTTCATCTACATGCGAGATGGATTCATTCAGTAATCGTACAAACAAAGAGTTCATTGCTTCAGCCTAGAGCTAAGTTTCGGTTTCATCTTCAGTAGTCCAATTGTGCCTGCGAGACAAATCTCGTTTGTAAACCGTGACCGTACCGTCCGTAGGAGAGCGATACAAAGTGCTAGTCGTGTCAATGCGCGTGCGTTCCCCCATGAGAACGGTTACCTTCAATTCAAAAAAGTCACTCTTGACCCTCAAGTAGTCTTCGATCGCAGCGAGCGATGGAAATGAGCTTGTCGCTGTTTGAATATTGTCAAAAGACCTTTCTTCCTCACAAAATCCCTCCACAAAATGTACACTGGAAGCATCTGGGATCAACGCAGTCAATAGTGGAGGACTCACGGTGTTTAGGTTTATTCCTAGTGTAGGAGTAGGCAATACGGTGATGTGTTTTTCCAATTCGACCATCGCTTCTTTGACCAAAGGAGCAAAGAAAGACACCTCACTCATATCTGCCGCAAACTGATTGGCTGTGCGGAATGGTGTGTCAAACAATGCGTATTCCCAATCTTCGGCACCATTCGGCAGCGTATTCGTATCCTCATCGATCCAGTCCTGCAATTTGGCAGCAACGCTGATGTCCAAGCCTAGTTCGGAGCAGAGTTTCTGTAAGGTATGCTGAGCTACGACATTTTCAGGATCAATCAAGGAGTTCGCATTGAAACGCGAAGTCAAGTCCACAACCTGTAGATAGACATATCCCTCTGGCACTTCGAATGGTGGAATTAGAGAAGCCCATTCTTCAACTTCAGAATCAAATCCACCTGACGTTTCGCCCGAAAAGTCTTCAGTGAGCTTTAGTGCTACGTATTCCTCGACGCCTTTGGCATACAAAAGTGCATCCTCTTGGTTGAGGGTCAGTCCAGAGTGAGAAACGGTCAACGTCTGCATTGTGACGATGTGATAGGCCAGTATTCCGGTAATACCAACAATGGCCATCACGCTGAGCAAAGCCACGCCCGAGATGCGTCGAGAAGTCTTCATAGTGCTGCCAATGAATTGTTCCCTGATGTAAGCGTTCCGAACTGGAAACGGTCAAAGCCTCCTGGTCCAAAGTCCCCGGGGTCCATTTCGTGCGATTCGATGACTGTGGGTGCACGAGGAATCAACCACAAGCGACTAACTTCGCCAAAAGGCGCTACTGTCATTGTCAATTGAAACGCAACAGCTTCCTGAGGCGTACCGTCAAGGGATTCGCTTAGGGGAGGCCATGCTACGTGTTCGATACCACTTGAGTCGATTAGTACTAGCTCCAATTCATCAACTTCGGCCAATAGCTCTTGTTCTATGTGTTCGGTGGTATCCGCACGGTCCAGTACGGGCCAATATCTACGAATTAGTACATTGTCTAAAAAGAGATATTCCACTCGCTGCAAGTTTGAACGAGGTTTGTTCAATAGATTCGACCAGCCCAGACGGGTGAACTGAAAGCCTCCGTGGGTATCGATGAGGAGCGCATCAAGAGGATCTCCCAACTCGTCGCGCACACTTCTATGGACGATCTGCTCCACGTCTCGAGAGATCACGTTAAACGCTCGCTGCAGTTCAACGAGGCGATCTCCTCGGTTATAGAGCACATCGGACACATCTATGGTTTGTCGAAGAAGCTGACTCGCAATGACACCGATGATTGCAAAGATGCCCAGCGCAACCAAGATTTCAATCAATGTAAAGCCTCGTCGACTCACAGCTGCTTCTCTATGGGTTGGAACGTAAATGCGCTATTCAAGGGTCGTTCTTGAACACGACCCTCTTCGACCAAATACACAGAAAACTCAAGCATTTCTATGTAACCGGCCTCAAGCTGCAAAGTATCGATGTTGACTTCGTACTCCTGTCCTGCCTGATAAACTCGAGAATCAGACTTTTTTTTCTGCATCGGATCGTCCAGAATCTTGTCAAGATGATGCTTTGCAATTTGGTCCATGAGGATCCAATGCCCCATCGTAACTTGCTCTAGGGTAGCTTGTATCCGTAGTGCATTGCTATTGCTTTGAAAGACCGCAATCGCAGCAATCGCGACAACAGCGATCGCAACCATCATTTCGATGAGAGTGAAGCCGCTTTGATGCCGATGAAGCGATGGTTCGCGCGACTTAGATTTGATCATACGCATGGGTCGAGAAGGTCACTTGAGAAAATCCATCCGAATCAAAGCTTGATGTCACTAGGCTATCTTCATGTCGAATGTCAATTTGAAATGGCGTAATTTCCCCTGTAGGTTCAATCACAATCTGAGGTACTTCTCCTTCTTCTCCGGAAGTTTCATTCGCGACCTCCTCCGGGGTGTTGAATATCAACTCCAAATTTCTTTCAAGCGAAGATTCAAGATACGGCTTTTGATCAATTGGCAACCACTGGTTCTGGTCGAAATCGTACATTACGAACTCGTAGCTGAACTCATCAAGTAGAACTCCCCAAAGTTCATTACGAAGCATCGATTCCTTTCTAGCTAATTCCAAAGTTCGGATCATGCGATCCGCCTGGTTTCGAACAATGCTCTCGTGATCTGAGCCCACTATCGTGACCACAACAAAAGCCGCAAGAATTCCAATGATGGAAAGAACAATTAGCAGTTCGAGTAGTGTGAACCCGCGTTGGTGCCGTCCATAGCCGCTCAGCCTCAGCCTCCGACCTTCAACAAAGGGGGTGTTGGGCACGTTCTACGTTCAACCGTTCAAGCAGTAGTAGGCCAGCGTCAGATGTCGTTTGAGTTAATGTCCTCGGCAACACCGTCTCCGCCCTCCTCACCATCGGCTCCGAGGGAATAGATCACAAACTCATTGTTTTCGTTTGAGTAAACGTAATCGTTTCCCCACGGATCTAGCGGAATTCGCTTCATGTACGGCTTCGGACCCCAGCTCCGTGGTTCGGGATATCCACTTGGTCTCTCCACGAGGGCCTGCAATCCCTGGTCGGTCGACGGATAGTGAGAATTGCTGAGATAGTACACTTGCAACGCTTGGTCAAAACTCTTCATTTGGGCTTGAGCCATCTTGATCTTTGCTTGATCTGGGTGACCGACAAGGTTGGGTACTACCAGAGCTACGATGAGTCCGATAATCAGGACTACGATCAGTATTTCTAAAAGTGTAAACCCACGTATTCGATGTTGGCCACGTTGTTTTCTTGTCTTCATTTGTGTTTCACAGTGTCAATTGGTTCATATTGATGATCGGCAGCAGAATCGCAACCATGATCAGGAGTACGATTCCTGCCATAAACAGCAGCATCAACGGGCGAAATAGCTCAACCATCGTGCCGATAATTCGTTCGAGGTCCTTTTGCTGGTACTCGGCCGATTTGTGAAGCATCGAGTCCAAAGAACCACTTTGCTCTCCGCTCGCTACCATGTGGACAAAAATAGGAGGAAACTGCTTCGTCGAATCCAAAGCCCTGTTTAGGCTTGAACCCTCACTAACTTGAGCCAGAGCGTCGTCGAGTTTCCTCTTAATCCAGAGATTACTCACAACTGCGGACGATATCCTCATGCCGTCCACCAAAGGAACGCCACTGGAGCCAAGAATTGCCAATGTGTTGGCGTAGCGAGTGGCATTCATACTTCGTGCGAACCATCCAATGACCGGAATTGCAAGTTTGACCCTATGCCACCCAATTCGAACATGTGGAATCGAAAGTGCATAGCGAACAACAACAACAAACACTACCAGAGTAATGAAAATCAGCCACGTCCATGTCCTTAGAAACTCGCTAACCGATATCAGCAGAGATGTGACCATAGGTAGTTCTTCTCCAGACTGGTCAAAAACGTCGACAATCGTGGGCACAACGTTTGTCATCAATCCACCTACAATCAATACTGCACAAATGAACAAGAGAATCGGATAGTAAAGTGAGGATTCAACATTTCTTCTGGACTCGTAGCTCTTTTCGAGAAAATTGGCGAGATTCTCCAACACAACATCCAATTTACCCGATTGCTCACCAGCAGCTACTGAGGACCGGTACAGTTCGTCAAATGTTGACGAATGTTCCGCCATGCTTGACGTGAGAGACTGTCCTTCCATGACTCTGCTCCGCACCGACATGAAAATGGATCGAGCCTTACGTCGATTGGTTTGCTGCGAAACTGCTGACAGTGCCTGTTCTATCGGCAGTCCAGCGTTCACGAGAGTTGCTAGCTGTCTCGTGAAAATTACCATGTCCATTGGCTTGAGCTTTCCAAACCAGCGGTTAAATGTGGACGGCTTGCCAGATTTCTCAGCTGTGGATGTCGCCATCGCCACATCCATGGGAGTCAAACCCAAGTTTTCTCTAAGCTGCTGACGAACATGCCGCAGACTATCGCCTTCAAGCACACCTTTTTTGGTGCGGCCCTTATCGTCTAGTGCAACATACTCGAAAGCTGGCATTTCTATTCGCTCAGAGTAACTCTCATTACTTCTTCGACTGTGGTAATTCCTTCCCGTACTTTTTCTCTGCCATCTTCCTGTATAGTTGGGAAACGCTTGTGTGCGAGCTGTGCAAGCTCTTGTTCAGATACCCTGTCGTGCACGCTCTGCTTAATCTCATCGTCGAGCAACAAGACTTCATATATGCCGGTCCTTCCTCGGTATCCCGTATTTCCGCAAACGTCGCAACCGTTGGCGGAATAGAACGAAGAGCTTCCATTTCCCATGAAGTCGAGCTCGTACTTCAACGGCTCACGCTCGAATCTGCAATTGCTGCAAAGAACTCGTACTAATCGCTGGGATAGCACACCAATCAAGCTCGTTGCGAGCAAGTACGGTGCGACTCCCATGTCAACGAGACGGACGACTGTTCCGACGGCTGTGTTCGTGTGAAGTGTTGACAGCACCAGATGCCCGGTAAGACTCGCCTGGATGGCGATTTGTGCGGTCTCAAGATCTCTAATTTCGCCGACCATCACAATGTTTGGATCCTGCCGAAGCATTGCGCGCAATCCTCGAGCAAACGTCATACCAGTGCGAGTGTTTACTTGGGTCTGACCTATGCCTTGCAGGTTGTATTCAATTGGGTCTTCGACGGTCAGAATGTTTACGGATTCCGTGTTAATCTCAGAAAGAGAGGCGTATAGTGTCGTCGTCTTTCCCTCTCCTGTAGGACCAGTCACAAGAAAGATGCCATGAGGAGAAGCAATTACGTCACGTATTCGTGAAATGTCAGTATTGTTCATCCCCAATGCCGTTAGTTTCAAACGACTAGCTTCCTTGTCTAACAACCTAAGAACAACTCGTTCTCCGCTTGCCGTGGGCATTACTGACACGCGCACATCCAGTTCTCGACCGGCAATTCTCAACGATGTTCTACCGTCCTGCGGTACACGTTTTTCTGCGATGTCCAACCGCGCCATCACCTTAATTCGCGAAACCAGCAGCGGAGACAATGACGGTTGCAGTGGCACGATTTTCCGCAGTACACCATCGATCCTAAACCGGACGACTACCGACTCAGGGAATGTTTCGATGTGAATGTCCGATGCCATTTCCCGAATTGCTTCAGTCAGCAGAGCATTGATAAGCCTTATAACTGGTGCGTCACCTTCTTGTTCAAGAAGATCTTCAGTCTTTGGAATGTTTTCAGCTAGACTTGCGAGATTAATTGAGTCGTCGATATCCTGGACCATCTGACGGGTTTCATGGGAATCCCGTTCGTACGCTTTTTGCAATAACTCGTTGAAATCGTGCTCTTTTACTTTGACAAATTTGGACGGATAGCCTGTATATCTGCGAACTTCAGCGACCGTGCGCAAGTCAGGCATCTTCATGCAGTAAACGGGCATTTGCTCGCCCGCATCGACTTCGTCACCAGTAATCAAGACTCCGTTTCGAATAACAAATGTATAGGGAAGCAATCGCTTTCCGTTGCCATTTGCAGTTCCTGTAGCAGCTGTACTTGTTTCGCTCACTGGCTTTCCTACTCTATTGGCTAACCTAGATTCTCATTTTGTTCGACTTAATCAGCTGTGGTGGGTTTCAAATGTGGAGGTATCCAAACCGTACTCTGAATCATCCACTTCCGATAACACAACTCATTGCTTGTCGTTAGTATAGATGGTTTTTGTGGTCACGAAGATGGTGTAATAGATGGTTGCAATGACCGGAATCGTTACGAATTGTCCCATTTCATGGCAATTTTTTGCTACATCGGTCAGGTTTGTGTAGAAGCTACAATCTAGGACAACGTATACAACTCTCAATTTACATCGATCCGCAAAGGCATCTTGCGCAGTAAGAAACTGCTTCTGCTCAGTTGGACTGGAAGAATTCTGTGTCTCTCGTTTCGGACTCCATTCAGGTTGTTCTAGGCAAATTGGAGTGCGTATCATCTTGATACACTGCGGCGATTTAGCCAGATAGGACTACTGTAATTCGCAGGGAAAGAGCTTGAACTTTGTTGGAGAACACATTCTTTCTGTAAGCCAGTTCGAACGAAAAGACATCGAATTAGTGTTCGAAGTTGCTGACAGAATGGAGCCGTACGCCAATCGACAACGGATTACGCGAGTGCTTCAAGGTGCAATTCTGTCGAATATGTTTTTCGAGGCAAGTACACGGACTAGAGTTTCGTTTGGGTGCGCCTTCAATTTGCTTGGCGGAGATGTTCGAGAGACGACGGGGATAAGCTCATCAGCCATAGCTAAGGGGGAATCTCTCCGAGACTTCGCTCGAGTTCTGTCCGGATATAGTGATGTGATTGCAATGCGCCACTCGGAAGCCGGGTCCGTCGCTGAGTTTGCCGGTGCCTCCAGATCGCCGGTAATTAATGGAGGCGATGGGGCAAACGAGCATCCAAGTCAAGCACTTCTTGACCTATACACGATCAAAAAAGAGCTCGCGTATCGAAATAAGGCGATCGATGATCTTCGAATTGCTGTAGTAGGAGATCTGAAGTACGGAAGAGCTGTACACTCGCTACTCAAGCTCCTTGCTGTCTTTAAATCCGTCTCTATCAATCTTGTTTCTCCACCTGGTTTGCAAGTGCCAGAAGAAATTTCGGACCTGTTAAAAACATACGACCACTCTGTTTCATTCTTTGACAAACTTGAAGAAGGGATTAGTGCAGTCGACATTCTTTATGTAACAAGGACGCAGGAAGAGAGGTTTTCTTCACAGGAGGAAGCCGATAGATATCGAGGGCTTTTTCGAGTGAATGAGGCTATTTACACGCAGCACTGCGAGCCGAACACAGTAATCATGCATCCCCTGCCCCGCGATTCGCGTACTGCTGCTCAAGAACTAAGCGAAGACTTGGATAACAACCCCAATCTGGCGATATTTCGCCAAACTGACAACGGAATATTGATTCGAATGGCGCTGTTTGCCTTGGTGCTGGATGTAGTTGACCTGGTAGACAAGCATTCAAGTCCAGTCACGTGGAATACTCGAAGAAGATCGAGAAAGCTCTAGGAGCTCCGCGTTCGTAGCTCGTTCGGACTTGTTGCTAAGGTACGGAACCAATTTCAAATAATCTGAACGACCGTGAACGCGAATTAGCGTTCCAAATATTGAATTTCAACCTTTCAATGCACCGGTTAACTCCGGTACAGCTTCAAAGAGGTCCGCGACGAGACCGTAGTCCGCTACCTGAAAGATTGGGGCGTCGCCGTCCTTATTGA
>JAPOXO010000002.1 GCA_026707045.1 Gammaproteobacteria bacterium
GATTCGTATCTACGGGAGCTAGGGCGCTCGGAGTGGCGAAATATCCGTGTTTCCGACGACTCTCTCAATCGAACGCTTGAACAGACATTCAAAACACTTGACGAGAGGCAAGCGAGCCTCGACAAGGAATTTGAGCGCGAAGAAGAAAAAATCAAGCGACCTCACGATCTTGCACCGGGAGTGCTCAAGCACGTGAAAGTCTATGTAGCGACCAAACGACGAATCCAGCCTGGCGACAAAATGGCAGGTCGCCACGGGAACAAAGGTGTTATCTCGGTGGTTATGCCAGTTGAAGACATGCCCTACGACGAAAATGGAGAACCTGTCGACATAGTTCTCAATCCACTCGGTGTGCCCTCTCGTATGAACATCGGGCAAGTGCTTGAGACTCATTTGGGCTGGGCGGCCAAAGGAATTGGAGACAAGCTGACGGAGTTATTTGAACGTCACACCAAGTCCGAGGAACTCCGCAAGTACTTAAAGAACGTCTACGGACAGATGGAGGGCAAAGAAGTTGATTTGGATCTGCTCAAAGACCCTGAATTCATGGCCCTTGCGCGTTCGTATTGCGATGGCGTTCCGGTTTCGACACCGGTATTTGATGGCGCACGGGAAACTGACATTAAGAAGCTTCTAAACCTTGCAGGGCTACCCGAAAGCGGACAAACCTACCTCTACGATGGGCGAACCGGACGCAGATTCGATCGTCCGGTGACCATGGGCTATATGTACATGCTGAAACTCAATCATCTGGTTGACGAAAAGATGCATGCAAGGTCCACGGGGTCGTATAGCCTTGTGACGCAGCAGCCGCTGGGTGGCAAGGCACAACTGGGTGGTCAGAGATTTGGCGAAATGGAAGTGTGGGCTTTGGAAGCGTATGGTGCGGCATACACATTGCAGGAAATGCTCACTGTCAAGTCAGATGACGTCGAGGGTAGAGCAAAAGTCTTCAAGAATATTGTGGACGGTGACTACCGAATTGATCCTGGGATGCCGGAATCATTCAATGTCCTGTCACGGGAAGTCAAGTCGCTCGGAATTGACTTGTCATTAGGAACGGATTAGGGGGAACTGAATTATGGTGGATTTCTTTCGACATCGACGACTAAGCACCTCCTCCGTGGAGGATTTCGATTGGCTGCAAATTGGCCTAGCGTCTCCCGAACTGATTCGTTCGTGGTCACACGGCGAAGTCAAGAAGCCGGAAACGATCAACTATCGGACCCTTAAACCTGAGCGCGACGGATTGTTCTGCGCCAAGATATTTGGGCCGATGAAAGACAACGAGTGTCTCTGTGGCAAGTACAAGCGCATGAAGCATCGGGGCGTGGTTTGTGAGAAATGCGGTGTCGAAGTCACAGCGAAGAAAGTGCGAAGAGAGCGCATGGGACATATCGAATTAGCCGCACCTGTTGCGCATATTTGGTTCCTGAAGTCGTTGCCGTCGCGTATTGGATTGATGCTCGACATGACTTTGCGCGAAATTGAACGTGTTCTCTACTTCGATTCCTACATCGTTGTGGACCCGGGCCGCACGGAATTGAACACCTGCGACCTTCTAACGCGCGAAGAGTACGCCGAAGCGAAAGAGCAGTATGGAGACGACTTCGTTGCAAAGATGGGAGCTGAGGCGATTCTCGAGATACTGGAAGAAATCGATCTCGAGGAAGAAGGTGCAAAACTCCGAGAAGAAATCGAAGCAACAAATTCCGAGACAAAAATCAAAAAGCTGTCCAAGCGTCTTAAGCTCGTCGATGCCTTTTCAAAATCGGGCAACAAGCCGGGATGGATGATCTTGCGAAATTTGCCGGTGCTTCCGCCCGACTTGCGTCCATTGGTTCCTATGGAAGGAGGAAGATTTGCTACTTCAGATCTGAACGATCTCTATCGGCGTGTCATTAATCGTAACAATCGACTTCGCAAGCTCAATGAGTTAAGAGCTCCGGATCTCATCATTCACAACGAGATGCGGATGCTCCAAGAAGCAGTCGATGCTTTGCTCGACAACGGACGACGTGGTCGAGCGATTACCGGAACAAACAAACGACCGTTGAAGTCGCTTTCTGACATGATCAAGGGCAAGCAAGGCCGTTTTCGTCAAAACTTGCTTGGAAAACGTGTCGACTTCTCAGGTCGGTCCGTCATCGTTGTTGGTCCGACCCTCAAACTCCACGAATGCGGTTTGCCGAAGAAGATGGCCTTGGAGTTGTTCCGGCCATTCATTTTGGGTCGATTGCAAAGAGAAGAACTCGCCGAGACCATCAAACATGCAAAACGCATGGTTGACGAAGAACATCCCCAAGTATGGGACATTCTGGCTGATGTGATTCGCGAACATCCAGTACTACTCAACCGAGCACCTACATTGCATCGATTGGGTATTCAAGCATTTGAACCTGTATTGGTTGAAGGCAAGGCGATTCAGCTACATCCGTTGGTGTGCGTTGCGTACAACGCAGACTTCGACGGCGATCAGATGGCTGTGCACGTCCCGCTGACGCTCGAAGCTCAGTTGGAATCTCGCGCATTGATGATGTCGACGAACAACATTCTTTCACCAGCAAGCGGCGATCCGATCATTGTTCCCAACCAAGATGTCGTTCTTGGCTTGTATTACCTGACTCGTGACAGAATCAACGCGAAAGGGGAAGGAATGTGCTTCATGGATGTCGACGAAGTCGAGCGTGCTTACTTCAACGAAACGGTGGACCTGCACGCAAAAATTCGTTTACGTCTCACAGAGCAAGATCAGAGCGGCACTGAAACAATGAGCGTTGTCGAAACGACTGTTGGACGCGCGATGTTGGCAGACATTCTTCCTAAAGGACTGCAGTTCTCGTACGTGAACAGAGTTCTAAAGCGAAACGAAATTTCGGAACTTGTCGATGTTTGCTACAGGCGAGTGGGATTGAAGGAAACAGTCATCTTCGCAGATCAGCTGATGTATGCAGGCTTTAAATACTCCACGCTATCAGGCTGCTCGATCGGTGTGGACGACTTCGCTATACCAGATGAAAAATCGGACATTATTAGCGACGCTTTCTCAGAGATTACGGAACTCGAAAGGCAATTTCGAGACAACTTGCTTTCGCCGACGGAGAAATACAACAAGGCTGTCGACATTTGGACTCGGTCCAGCGAATTGATCGGTTCGCGCATGATCGACGGCATATCGAAGGAACGAGTCACCAATCGGGAAGGCAACGAAGAAGAACAGGACTCCTTCAATTCCGTTTTCGTCTATGCCGACTCCAAGGCTCGAGGATCTCCAGCACAGATTCGTCAGCTTGCCGGCATGCGAGGATTGATGGCGCGTCCAGACGGAACAATTATCGAGACCCCAATCATTTCCAATTTCCGAGAAGGACTCTCGGTGAACGAGTACTTTATATCGACGCACGGATCTCGAAAGGGACTTGCAGACACAGCGCTGAAGACGGCGAACGCTGGATATTTGACGCGTAGGCTGGAGGAGGAACTGCCGG
>JAPOXO010000114.1 GCA_026707045.1 Gammaproteobacteria bacterium
TGAAAATTTGGTGAGGGTTTCCAAAACATATCCGCACCCACATTGTGATCGGAAGAGCCTCTCGCTACATCTATGTTTGTCGTAGCGAAGGGAATAAAACTCAGTTGCTGACGCGGAGTTACGTCGTTCAAGATTATTGGTTTCAAAATCGAGAGAAACTTTGATTCTGTTTCATGAATCGCTGGCCAAGCAAAGTACTCGGCAACTCCCGCAATTTTTCTTGATAGAAACAACCCCATGCTCCGACTCTGGCCGGCCAGTGGCATGTTTACGATCGACCACGGAATGAAGAATTCAGCTGACCAACCGTCGGACCGATGCGTCGTCCTGCCAGTCCATGCGCCGTCCCATCGCCTTTGCCAAGTATTCTCAGGCTGCAATACTCCATCTCTCTTGCTTCCCCCTAAGAAAAGCGTGAAATAGAAGCCATATTTGCCCTCACCCGATGTGTCCAAGGCTACGGTGACGAAATCCCGATTCAACGATCCGCCATCGGGGGCAGAGTGGATTTTTACGAATGTGTTCTCGGGTTGTTCCATTTCAAACGAGACGTATAAGCCTTTATCGTTGTAAAAAACTCTAGCAGTTGTAGCTAACTCTGAAAGACGCATATCGTCTATACCACGATTGATGAGCCTAAAGTCATTAATTCTTGTAGCGTCTGACCACTCTGATTCATTGACTCTACCATCGATCCGAAAGGTTGGGTCGTCGTTGATCCGTTCAATCTGGAGGGGGGATTTATCCAATCCGCTTGTGGATGCTTGAACCACCGAAACGGCAAAAATGAATCCAAAGGCGATCAGTCTTAATCCAACTCCCCCGTTGGAGTCAATAGGGAATCTCAGACATGACTTCGGTCGGGCTCGACCATTGGATTGGAAACTTAGTCCCATACGCGTCCTCAGACTCTGTACGCAAGAACGTATTTTCTCACTTTCTACACTAACATGTTGTATATCTTCACAACAATGAAACGTTCAGTGATCGCCCAAGGCTCACGGAGCCATTCACAGTTTTCAATCGTCCAATTTCATTCATCGCTGAGCATGATTGAATGGAGCCACTGAACGGCTTCTGCGCTTCTAGTGACTAATTCACAGCAACAAATCGGCACTCTCAACGAAGGCAATCTACACCTATCCTTGAAAAACATCTATGCAGACGACCCGTCTCAGATCGAAAGGCGGACAAGCAACTACGTTGTTGATGTTTTGAAAGGGGATCGGATCATCGAAATCCAAACTCGAGGGTTTGGTGCACTTCGCTCAAAGTTGCCCGTGCTGCTTCAGACGCACAACGTTACATTGGTCTACCCGATCGCAGCCCGAAAGACCATAGTGAAGCACACTGAAGAAGGAGAAATCTCACGTCGTCTATCGCCAAAGAAAGGAATTGTTCACGATGTCTTCACCGAGCTTGTATATCTCCCCACTATTTTGGACACCGAAGGAATGCAGCTTGAAGTCATCTCGATACATGAGGAGGAAATTCGAGTATTCGACAAGCAACGTGCCTGGCGAAGGCGCGGTTGGGTTGTCGTGGAGCGAAGGCTCGTTGAAGTCGTTTCCAATAGCACTTTTGCTTCGACGAAACAATTGCTGTACGAACTGTTTCCTCGATTGCCGGGTCAGTTTACGACAGAGGACTTGGCAATGGAAACCAGAGGTAATCGTGCACTTGCGCAAAAAGCAGCTTATTGCTTAAGGGAATCCAACGCCATTCGAGTAGTAGCAAAACGCGGAAATACTCTCGTCTACGAACGTAGTTGAGTGTGCTTATGAGTAGCGTCAAATTTTGCAGAGTGAAGTAACGACCAGTCCCATGTTCGACTCAATGTTGCTGATTTTTGTTGCTTCTGCGGTGCTGGCATCACTCGCTCTTTTCTGCAGACAACCACTAATCGTTGTCTATATCGTGGTGGGGTGCGTCCTCGGACCTCACGGATTGCAGTGGGTAACCGATCACGAAGTGTTGTCGGAAATGGGCCATATTGGGGTCATATTCTTGCTGTTCATTGTTGGATTGGACTTGCCACCCCAAAAAATCAAGAGTGTCCTTGGCCAATCAATTGTGACGGTAGCTGTAAGCACTCTCGTGTTCTTTGTTGTCGGTGCCGGAATAGGAATTTTGTTCGGATTCACTGTCTTAGAAGCGGCAATTACCGGAATCGCTGTAGTGTTCTCTAGCACGATTGTTGGAATCAAATTGCTGCCCAAAACAGTGTTGCACCACCGACACGTTGGAGAAATTGTTATCGGACTACTGTTGTTGCAAGACCTTCTAGCTGTTTTTGCACTTCTGTACATGAAAGGGCTGGAGGGATCGTTCGCATGGCATTCCTGGCTCATCGCAACACTGGGCGTGCCTGGTCTTGCCGCTCTCGCCTTTGTTTGTGCCAAATACTTGTTTTGGCCACTTCTCCGGCGATTTGACGTCTTCACCGAATTCACGTTCTTACTCTTTCTAGGTTGGTGTATGGGCGTAGCTTGGATTGCGCACTTGTTAGGGCTTCCGGTCGAAGTGGGCGCGTTTTTGGCAGGTGTTGTACTTGCTAATTTGCAAGCGTCCCAGGGAATTGCGCAAACGCTCGAACCGTTGCGCGACTTTTTTCTGGTCCTATTCTTCTTTTATGTGGGAGCAAGCGTCGACCCACGCCTGCTTTGGGAGCTGATTTGGCAAGTGCTAGTACTTGGAGCAGTATTGGTAGCGCTTAAACCTGTAGTGTTCAGATATTTGATTGGTTGGCAAGGTGAAACGGCCAGCACAAGTTGGGAAATTGGCGCGCGTCTTGGTCAATGTAGCGAATTTTCACTGCTGGTGCTGTATTTGGCAGTGACGCAAATGAGCGAATCCAGCATGCTCATCGTGCTTGGGGCTTCGGTTATGACGATTCTCATATCATCCTACATCGTAGTGTTTAAGTTCAAGAATCCAATTGCAATATCAGATCGATTGCGCGTGGACTAACTCTATCTATGTGAGGGATAGGTCGACTAAACCCCTGCCTACCATCTTTCCCTCGAGTATCTTGTCAATGCAATCTGAAAGTGATTTCAGAGATAACACTGTAACCAAATTCTCGAGCGAAGCAATCTTCCATTCGGAGGCCAGTTTTTTCCAAATCATCGATTTGTGCTCAAGTGGTAACTCTACGGAATCGACACCGAGCAAATTCACCTGTCGCAATATAAAGGGAAGAACCGTCCCATTGAAAGATGGAGATTGCACAAGTCCACAAGCTGCCAGACTCGCACCGTATTTGAGCGCTTTAATGGCGTTCATCATCATTTCCCCACCTACTGTGTCCAAGACACCGCCCCATTTTTCTCGCTGCAGGGGACGATGGGAGTCTTTCATCACCTCCTCGCGAGACAGGACTTCATGCGCACCGAGAGATCGGAGAAGGTCCGACTCGCTCCGGTTTCCAGACGCTGCAGCCACCTCATAACCAAGC
>JAPOXO010000069.1 GCA_026707045.1 Gammaproteobacteria bacterium
GTAAATTTCAACCTGATGCCGTAAGCGTTTGCACCCCAAACGGCCTACATGCCCCATGCACTCATGCTGCTTTACAAGCAGGTGCACACGTGTTGGTTGAGAAACCTCTTGCCATGAACGCAACCGAAGGCGAGCAGATGCTAGAAGCTGCCAAATCTAACAAACGCAAGCTCGTCATAGGATTTCAACATCGATTCGAACCGCGTACAAGATTTCTGAGAAATGCTGTGGAAGATGGCCAGTTAGGCAAGGTCTTGTACGGACGCGTTCAGGCATTGCGCAGACGCGGCATTCCCAATTGGGGTGTGTTTGGTCGAAAGGAGCTGCAAGGGGGAGGGCCGCTTATCGACATCGGCGTCCATGTGCTGGAGACCACACACTATGTGATGGGTTCTCCCAAGCCAATTTCAGCTTCTGGACAGACGTACACTTACTTGGGGGACAAGCCCTCGGCTGTCGTTTCTCAATGGCCGAACTGGGACTACAAGACCTACAACGTGGAAGACTTGGCTGTAGGTTTGATTCGGTTTGACAATGGAGCGAGTCTAAGCATTGAAGCGAGTTTTGCTGCTCACATCGAAAAGGACAACTGGAACTTCAATCTCATGGGAACACATGGAGGTGCTTCATGGAACCCTCCACGAATATTCAGCGATGCGCACGATCATATGGTGAATACCGAGCCACAGTGGTTACCTACGGAACGTGCAGGAGACGAATTCAGACTGAAAATGCGAAATTTCGTTGATCACGTTCTTTATGACACTGAAACATTAGCCCCAGCAGAGCATGGGTTGGCGGTACAAAAAATGCTCGATGCCATTTACGAGTCTGCTGAGTCAGGTCGGGAGGTTGCAATTAGGTGACGAAACTTGGACGGGATTCAGCAGTGAATCGAGAAGAGAGTACAGCGATCGCAGATTTGAATAGCGATCAACAGCAGAGATTGAAACAAGCGGGGCTGAATCCGGAACAACTGAATATTCTCAGAATAAGAGCCAACAAAGAGGTCGAAGACCTTCTGTTGCCATCCGTTCAATTTGCGATTGCACGCCACGGGAAAGTCTTGTGGTCCGAGACATTCGGAAATGCATCGGAAGACACTCTCTATCCCATATTTTCGTGCACCAAAGCAATCATGTCCGTGGCTGCGTGGACGCTCATTCAAGAGGGCAAATTGGACGTGAATGAACGGGTCGGAGATATCGTGCCCGAATTCGACACCAACGGAAAGGAAAAAGTAAGAGTCATTCATCTATTTCTGCACACTGCAGGATTTCCCATGGCTCCATTTAGACCAACAGATTGGAATGATCGAGAACGACGGCTTGAACGCTTTTCACAGTGGCGACTGAATTGGCCTACGGGAGAAAAGTTTGAATACCATCCCAGTTCATCGATGTGGGTCGTTGCCGAAATTGTTGAACGCAAGTCCCGTCAAGATTTTCGTGCATTTATTCGTGAACGAGTAATCGAACCGGCCGCAATCGAGAATCTCTTCGTAGGGCTTCCATTTGCAGAGAACGAACGCGTAGCAGAGTTGGTTCATGTTGGAGATGCATTTACTAGCGAGGATTACGAGAAACTTGGTATTCCGGAGCCTCCGGTAACTGAAGTCACGGAAGATGCAATTTTGTCTATGAACCGGTCAGATGTTCTAGCAGTAGGCATACCGGGTGGAGGCGGTGTCGCAACCGCGAATGCAATGGCTCTGTTCTACCAAGATCTTCTTGCCGGTGTCACGAAAGATCAGTCAAAAATACTCGATCAACGCACACTTGAGTACGGTTTAAGAGTCATTAGCGGAGACTATAGAGATCCTCTGTATGGTGTAAAAGTCAACCGAGCTTTAGGCTTATGTATTGCTGGTGATGCACAGCGAAATTTCCGGGGATTTGGGCATAGCAATTCAGAATCTTCATTTGGGCACGGCGGGGCTGGTGGACAGATCGCATGGGCGGACCCGAAAACCGGATTGTCGTTTTCGTACCTGACCAATGGTCATGATCGCAATCCCATGCGAATGGGTAGACGGACCGTCTCGATTTCAACTAAAGCTGCTGCCTTGTGTGAGTAGTCGTTAGTGGGAAGTCAAATTGGACGAATCAAACGTGATCAAAGGACGGGGAGCGACGAGAAGTCCGAAGCCGCGATTCTTGAACACGACAACGGTTCCGGTCGATGATGGATGGAAAGCCCAGGATTTAATCAATTGTGAGTTTTCCGGGAAAGCTCCCGGAACGCATCTCTTTCCAGACAAGACTCGCACACTAATAACCACGAATCAGTCGCCGGACGTTCCATTCAATCAGTCCATCAATCCTTACAAAGGGTGCGAACACGGTTGCGTCTATTGCTTCGCTCGGCCCACACACGCCTTTCTAGACCTGTCCCCGGGACTTGATTTTGAAACCAAGATTTTCTACAAGACCAACCCTGTTGATCGACTTCGTGAAGCTCTCGATAACCCGAGATACGTGTGCGAACCGATTGCCATGGGCACCAATACGGATCCATATCAACCAGCCGAAAAGGAATTGCGCGTAACCCGTCGCATTCTTGAGACTTTATTGAATTATCGTCACCCTGTCAGCATCGTCACCAAGGGCGTCTTGATCCTACGTGACATAGACATCCTGCAAGAACTCGCAAAGCACGAACTTGTGAGCGTTGCAATCAGTGTTACGACACTGCAAACGGAACTCAAGACCAAGCTTGAACCAAGAACTGCATCACCGAATGCTCGTTTACGCGTTGTGAGGACATTGTCATCAGCAGAGATACCTGTTGGAGTAATGGTGGCACCGATAATTCCAATGTTGAACGACCACGAGCTTGAGAAAATCGTCCATGAATCCGCGAAAGAAGGTGCGGAATTTGCGGGCTACATCATGATTCGATTGCCACTGGAAGTTCGTCCGCTGTTCGAAGAATGGCTGGAACAGCACTATCCGATGAAAGCGTCTCGAATTATGAATCGAATTCGAGATTTGCACCGAGGCAGAGAATACACTGCCCGATTTGGAGAGCGCATGCGAGGATCGGGCATTTATGCCGAATTGATTTCGAAACGCTTTGCACTGGCACTATCCAAGAGCGGCTTGCCTTCGTTCTCGTCGGATCTTCAGCCTGAAGGCGGCGAGCGTCGACTGTTTGCCAACACTCGTGGAACTGGAGCCTTGCGGACCAGTCGGTTTCAACGGCCTGGCGAACTTCCGTTGGAATTTGACGACTAGGACTCG
>JAPOXO010000023.1 GCA_026707045.1 Gammaproteobacteria bacterium
CTTCATAGGGTTTACAGGAACCCCCATTGAGAAAGCGGATGCCAACACACGAGCTGTATTTGGCGAGTACATCAGTGTCTATGACATACAGAGTGCTGTACACGATGGTGCCACGGTGCCAATCTATTACGAAAGCAGACTTGCAAAGCTTGCGTTGGACGAGAAAGTTCGCCCGCAAATAGACCCGGATTTCGAGGAAGCCACGGAAGGCGAGGAAATTGAACGCAAAGAACAACTTAAGAATCGGTGGGCACAGCTTGAAGCTATCGTCGGTGCCGAACAAAGGTTGCTTCTTATAGCTCAGGATATCGTCGCCCACTTTGACGATCGATCAAGTGCACTTCAAGGCAAGGCAATGATCGTGTGCATGAGTCGGCGTATTTGTGTCGCTTTGTACGACCTTCTAGTTAGACTGCGGCCGGATTGGCACAGCGATGACGATGCTGAAGGTATGGTCAAGATCGTAATGACCGGATCGGCCACGGATGCTGTCGATTGGCAACGCCATATTCGCAACAAGCACCGACGCGAGGAACTCGCCAAGCGATTTCGAGACCCCAAGGATTCGTTTCAGGTAGTTCTTGTACGCGATATGTGGCTTACGGGTTTTGACGCTCCTAGCTTGCACACAATGTATGTCGACAAGCCCATGAGAGGTCATGGTCTCATGCAGGCGATCGCTAGGGTGAACCGCGTGTTTCGCGACAAGCCTGGTGGCCTCGTTGTCGATTACCTCGGACTCTCCCATGAACTCAAGAAGGCTCTGGCAAACTACACAGAGAGCGGGGGAAAAGGGAAAACAGCAATCGACAAGGACGATGCGATTGCTCTCATGCTTGAAAAGCACGAAGTTTGCCTAGGGTTGCTCCATGGCTTCGACTTCTCAGACTGGATTGATGGGAGTGCGAAAGCACGGCTTGCACTTCTGCCGGCGGCGCAGGAGCACATCCTCGCACAAGAGAATGGTAAAGATCGATTTGTCTTAGCTGTACGTGCGCTGTCACGTGCGTTTGCTTTGGCAGTGCCGTGCGCCGAAGCGATTGCCATACGTGACAGTTTGGGCTTCATGCAGACATTGTTGACAGTGCTCATCAAGCGAGATAGACATGAGATCAAACCTATTGAGGAACTGGACAACGCCATTCGACAAATCATCTCACGTGCCATAGCACCTGACCAGGTGATTGATGTCTTTGACGCAGCGGGCTTGCCCAAACCGGATATTTCAATCCTATCGGAGGAGTTTCTCGCCGAGGTTAGAGGCTTGGAGCAAAAAAACCTAGCAGTCGAAATGCTTCGCAAGCTGCTCAAGGGGGAAATCTCAGTTCGCAAGCGGCGCAACGTTGTGCAAGCGCGTTCCTTTGCCGAAATGCTCGAAGCGACGATTAGACGCTATCAAAACCGTTCAGTAGCAGCAGCACAGGTTATTGAGGAACTGATTGAACTTGCGCGAGAAATGCGGGAGGCTGGCCGTCGTGGCGAGGACCTTGACCTCACTGAAGACGAACTGGCATTCTATGATGCCCTCGAAACGAACGACAGTGCCGTAAAGGTACTTGGAAACGACACGTTGTGTGCCATAGCACGAGAACTAGTCGGTACAGTTCGGAAGAACGTTGCGATCGACTGGACGCTGCGAGAAAGTGTGCGGGCAAACCTTCGGAGATTGGTCAGGCGGGTATTGCGCAAACACGGTTATCCTCCTGACAAGCAGGAGAAAGCAACCAGGACCGTGATCGAACAAGCGGAAGTGCTATCAGCTGGATGGGAAAGTTGACACCACTTTCCTTGCCTGAATGAGTCAACTTTGAACGCCGGTACGAACATGCCTAAAGTTAGACTCTTGCTAATAAATGAACAGTCGTCGGGAATTCTTTCTCGTGTTTCACAGGATTGGTTGTTAAGGTAGCACAGCGCGTAGATCTGTTGTTCTAAACACTGACAAAAGTGTCCCAAAGAGATTTGCACGGTCGCCAAATTGGAGTAGCAATAAAGACGATTCAAACTTGAAGGTTAATCAAACTTAATGGCAGTAAGAGAACCTCTGGGCCTCAACCTGGAACAGTACAAGTCTGACTTTCAATCGGAAAGGGGAACTTCATTTAGCCACTTCTATTGCCCGATTCTCCATGTGGACGAAGATGTTGACTTGTCAAAGGGACACATCATCCCGGCTGCCTTGGGTGGGAGACAACGAGTATTGCAGCGATCAGATGTGGATAACGGGTTCGGAAGTTTCTTTGAGGCCGAATCTGCGGTTGCGTTTAGTCAAACACTTGACCGACCTGATTTAGTCGATAGATTGTTAACAGAACCTGATGACTCAGCTAAACTGCGAAGGGTTAAACGATGGCTGGAGATAGAAGGAAATCAGCATCAGATTCCATTCGGATTAACACGCAATGGCGGTGAAAGAGTCTTGGTTGTGTCAAAGACAGATTTTCCGCTGGGCGAGAAGACGCTAGAGGTGAGACTCGGTGTCGAATTAGACGCGCGCAGTTCGACTCTAATCTCCTGCCTAAAGATGTCTTTCCTTCATTGGTTCAAGCAACTTGGATATCGATATGTATTTTCAAACGAGGGGATTCTTGTCGCATGGGTTTTGCGGCAGGTCTATGAGAATTTCATTCAACCCAGCCAAAGACATAAGAAGAAGCGTGGGCTTATGTCTGAGAATGTCAAAGCTCAAGTGAATGAGTTTTGTCTTCAGTTTGCAAACATTATCAGGCCAGTGCCGTCCGAGATTGTGAAGTCGTGGCCAGCGGAACTACAGATGGGAACAACCGAATCCAACTGGTTCCTGGCACTCGTCGATGATGGTCAACCATACGGTCGCGTAACGATATTGAGATTGGGAAGCGAGCATTGCGCTGTTCTGACTCCTACGATTACGGATGCGCGCGGTTGGGCACTACTAGATATAGCAGCCCATCTGCATCTGGAATTCACAATGGCAAAGTGGAACGCCGACATAGCTCAATTTGAGCTTGCACCGCCATCGGGAAACAGTCTGATTTGGCCGAGTGTGGGATACCCCACCCCGCCCATTTCGATTCGAGAGGCAGCTGAGATGGTTCAGGCCTCTGGGCGGCTCCAAAATCTGTGAGATCGACGGAAATCGCCGGTCTTTTGACCCATATACTTACGGA
>JAPOXO010000116.1:0-32969 GCA_026707045.1 Gammaproteobacteria bacterium
TTTGTGCACCATCTTTGTTATCGACCCAAACGAGCTGTTCAAGCACCGTGGCACCTAGGTCTCGTTCGAGTTCTCGCCGAATATCGTCAGAAGTCATGCACAAAATTATTGTGACGTTTTCCGCCAGCGCATTACGAATGTAGCCGCGCAGACTGTCAAGGGCAGAGAGATCGAATCCAGTAACCTTTGAAAAGTCCAAGATGACACATACGGGATGAGGATCAGATCTCAGACCCTTGTTGAGTTCGGTTGCAAGCGCAAAAGCACTTCCAAAAAAGGCGTAACCGCGCAATTGATACACCTGAGCCCGCAATCCATACACTCTCAATATGGATCGATCGGGAATGGACCTCGCCTGCGGGCTGTGCTGTTCTCGAATGCTGAAATTGGACTCCACTAGAGGCACCTGACTCAGCCTGTACGCGAAAAACACGAGACTGAGGACAATACCCAAGACAATTCCTTCGAGAAAACCGACCAAGACAATAGTTGTGGCTATTAGGAGCAACATGCAGTAGTCGGGGAATTGAAGACGTTGCCGGCTTCTAAACAACCATTCGCTTACGAGCAGGTAAGCAACGAACAACAAGTAGCCTGATGGGGCGGGAAGCGGTACAAACCGCAACAAATCGATTCCGAAAATCAAGAACAACACCATCACAGCCGCGATCACGAGACTGTTTATGGGAGTATTCGCTTTCAGAGCAATGTTGGGTATGGACAAAGTGGCAACCATGCCGCCGGGTATTCCCCCGCCTAACCCAGACGCTACGTTTGCCATCCCATGAAGTCTAAACTCGGAATTCCAATCAAATTCTCTTCGTGTCGCGATTTCAAGCTGCGCATACCCCACGGCAGTGAGCACGAGTAGGACAAAAAACAGAGTGAGTGCATTCGGAATCTGTGAAACTACAGACATCCAATTGACGGCTTGTAAATGGGTTAACTCATAAAAAGGCCAGCCTCGGCTTGACCAATCCGTTGCCACGAAAAATCCAGCAGTTGTTGCATCTTCCATTGAAACTCCCAACAAGTAAAGGCACACATGGAAGACTGCGCAGAACAAAAGGAAAAGGAGCGGCATAGTCCAATATGCACCCCAGTACTTGTTTGCGATTACAAGAATTACAAACAAGAAGAGGCTGGAAAGAACCTGCGACAGTGAGACGGGATCTTGGAGCGAAGCCCAAAACTCATGGGTCCAAGAAAATCCGACAAGCTTTAACGCAAACAGAGCTATTAATAGTCCAGCACCTGTTAGTGCGCCTGCAGAAACCGAAAATGGCACAAACCTGAAGACATTTGCAAGTCTGAGACTTCCAATCAAGAAAAAGAGAATTCCACTCAGTGCCGCACACAAGAAAATCACAAATGCAAACGTAATAAAGAGTTCGTAGCCTGTTAAATCGAGGGATTGGGCTATCGCCACTAACACTACGACCACTGGCAGTGGAGTTGTCGCTAAGGGTGACTCGAACTTGCTAAAAAAAGCAAGGATCACACAAAGCAATGCGGTGCCGAAGAACCAGATCTCCGTGCCACTCCGAATATACGGTTCCAGTCCGCCAGAAAAGACGATGCTGGTTACGCCAAACAGAGAGATTCCGATGCCCAAGCTCCGGACAAATCCTACCGACAATCCAGCTGTCAAATCCTCTTTCTTGAACCTAGACCATATCGAATTAGCTTCTTGCACGGTACCCCTACCTAAGTCGCAATTTCCCTCGGAAATGACCGAACGAAGAATTTTTAGATTAATTCATATCATACGGATAACACGAGGTTCACGAGACTAACCATCGTGCCGAAATTCATCACGCACTTGACATAGAGGACTAAATTTGCCTTTAAAAGAACTTCCAAGAGTCGCCATCGTCGGCATGGCGTGTAGGTTTCCAGGCTGCCCCGATCTTCCATCCTTTTGGGAAAATCTTGTTGACGGAGTGAGTTGCACCAGCGAATGCCCGCCCGGTACCAATGAAGGTCGGGTTGGCGAGCTCTATCCAGATACGACAAAGATACCCAGTGCCTGTCGCTTCGGAGCGTTTCTAACAGACATCGATCAGTTTGATGCCGAGTTTTTCCGAATTTCTCCGTCCGAGGCGGAATTCTTGGATCCCCAACAAAGAATGATGCTCGAGACAAGCTGGCAGGCATTAGAAAATGCCAACATCGATCCAGAAAGCCTAAGGGCGAGCTCTGCATCGGTCTACGCCGGTATGAGCAACAACGATTATCGCTACTTAATACTTGGCGGTGCTGACACGTCCAAGCCGGCGGCTAGCCTCTACACGATTACAGGAACTTCACTCAACACGGCAATCGGCCGAGTTTCTTTTGCCATGGGATTTGAAGGTCCTGCGATGACGATCGATACTGCGTGTTCATCCTCGTTGGTCGCTATGCATGAAGCGGTGGGTGCACTGCAAACCGGTGAAAGTGACATCGCTCTTGCAGGCGGGGTGCAATTGATCCTCTCCGGCAAATTGACTGAAATTCGAGCAAATGCCGGCATGCTCTCGCCAGATGGCACGTGCAAGACGTTTGACGAAGCAGCAGATGGCTATGTCCGTGGAGAAGGGTGTGGAATTGTCGTGTTGAAACGACTTGAAGATGCCGAAAGAGACGGCGACCACATCTGGGCCTGTGTTGCGGCCACTGCCATTAACCAAGACGGATCTAGTGATGGACTGACAGTTCCTCGTGAACTTTCTCAGAGGTCTGTCATTGCCGCAGCAATTGACCAAGCCCAGATTCGACCTTCAGACGTCGATTACCTAGAGGCTCACGGTACCGGTACTCCCGTCGGAGACCCCATAGAAATAAACGCAGCGGCTGAAGTCTACGGCCAGGGAAGAAACAAGCGGCAGCCCCTCCTTATTGGATCTGTGAAAACCAATATGGGGCACCTTGAACCTGCCGCTGGAGTTGCTGGTGTTATTAAAGTCGCATTGGCCATCAGATTCGGATTGATCCCGAAGCACCTAAACTTCAAGAATCCGAGCTCAGCGATCAACTGGGACGATTTGCCGATTCAGGTGGCCGACAAATCGACGCCTTGGCCACAGAAAGATGTTGCAGAACGTTTCGGAGGCATCAACTCGTTCGGATTTTCGGGTACGAACGCCCATGTGATCCTACAAGGCTATGGAGAGTTTCTACCTGAAATCTCACCTAAAGAAGCATTTCAATTTGTTAATGGGCTGCCTACAAAGGTCAGTTGCAAAGACTCAGTCCAAACGGCTCAGACTGGCGATTCCAATGAGATAGGCGTTCATAGAAAGCGAATTCTGCCGGTTTCTGGAAAATCCCACAACGCTTTGTTAGACATGTCCAAAGCTTATTTGGATTGGATACATGCAAGATCGGACAGAGAACAAGACGCAGAAGCAATAACCAATTGCCAATTGGATGACTTGGCGTGGACAGCTAGCATCGGAAGAAGCCACTTCAATCATCGAAAAGCAGTTGTATTTGATTGTTCGCAGTCGCTTGTAGATCAACTCGAGCAACTGACTTCGTTGGAAACGGTCGCTCCCTGTGGAAAACCTAGGAGTGTCGGATTCGTATACACGGGTCAAGGCAGTCAGTGGGTAGGAATGGGAGAAGCACTTTACGAGACGGAACCTGTTTTCAAGTCCACAATCGATCGATGTGAAGCAATCATCCAATCGGAGCGCAATGCTTCTTTGATTGATGCCATGTTTGGCAATACTGCAGATGCCGAGCAATTGCTAGAAGATCCTAGTTGGGTACAACCGGCAATCTATACGCTGGAATGCGCACTCACTGACTTGTGGGCAAGCATCGGAGTGCAACCAATCGTTGTTGTGGGACACAGTCTTGGGGAAATTGCAGCTGCAAGAACTGCCGGTGTCTTCAGCCTTGAAGACGGGTGCCGCTTTGCGTCCGCTCGAGGACGTTTGATGAGTCAACTGCCAGGGCCCGGCCTCATGGCGGCGGTTTTTCTTCCTGAACCAGAACTCAGATCCGTAGTGGATGCGCACAACGAAACCAACAAGGAAGTTGACATCAATATCGCCGCTCTGAACGGAACACACCAAGTCCTGAGTGGGTATCAACACCAGTTGGAGCCGCTCCTTGAACAATTGGAACAGGAAGACGTTCGCGTACGACGACTGAAGAAGAGTCCCGCATATCACAGTTCTTTGGTTGAACCCATTCTTGATGCGTTGGAGGAGGTGATCTCCAATCTTAAAGTCTCGCCTCCCCGTCTTCCCATTGTCAGTAATGTGACAGGAGAATTAGTACCTTCCGAAATGCTTCTCGACGGAAGCTATTGGCGGCGCCACGCCAGACAAACAATCAAGTTCCGAAATGGAATAGAAACTATTGCCTCAATTGGGGTCGATGCCGTTCTAGAGGTTGGACCGGACTCAGTGTTGGGGCCGATGGCTCAGATGTCGTGGCCTGAATCGTCGGAGTCTCCAGCAATGGTTTTGTCGAGTCTTCAAATGCCCAGAGAGTCGCGACCGGAACGACCGTTGGATGGTGGATTCATCGAATGTGTTGCACAAGCCTACGAACACGGTCTAGACATACGTTTTGAGGGACTCTTTGGAGGAGAAACCAGAAGAAAGATCAATATTCCTGGGTATGCATTTCAGCGACGAAGACATTGGGTTGAAGCCAGCAGAAGAAAGCAAGGTACTGACGATCACGAACTGTTAGGTGCTCGACTCGAAACCCCCCGTGGAGAAGTGTTGTACGAAACTAAGCTGTTCACAACCGATCCAAATTGGTTGAACGAACACCGGGTCTTTGGGCAGGTCATTGTTCCTGGAGCGTTTTTCGGTTCGATGTCAATCGCTTCGAGTAGCCCAGTAGGACGAGTCGCAGTGAATGATCTGCAATTGCACAATCCGATGGTTTTCTCTGATTCAGAAGGGGAGGAAGAGCAGGAATCTCGTCGAGTCCAACTCATTCGCGAGAAACCAAATGACAATGGCGTCTTTCCATTTGAAATATTTAGCAAGAGCTCAACAGACAACAATTGGGTACTCCACGCAACAGGTACTGTCACACCTGATTCAAGTCATACAGAATTTGAAGGCCCGCTAAATCTTGCATCGTTACAAGAGCAACTCGCTGCTAGAAACCTCAAAGAGTATTACGATGAAAAGTCGGCAACAAATATCCAACTCGGATCTCCGTTTCGCAATCTGAAAACATTACATACCCGATCAGGGGAGGCACTTGCGGAAATAGCGATCCGTGATGAAGACGCATTGCCTGGCGCAGAGCTGCAACCTTTGTTACTCGATGCGTTTTTCCAGGTTCTATCCGCCGCAAGAGAGTCTTCTGGAATTGGGGAAGGCACGACCTATATTCCATTCGGATGGGAACAACTCACGTTAAATCTGCCGGTTCCTGAGACAATGATTTGCCATGCACGCCTGCATGTAGAAGACTCTAAAAATGGCGAAACGACGGAACCACAAATACCGGAAACTGTAAGTGGAGATTTGTGGATTGGCACACGTACGGGTCGGCAGCTTGGACTGCTTCAAGGATTAGTTCTTAAACGAACCACTCGTTCGTCATTGCTCTCTGCTGTAGAGAACCCGATTGACCTTATCTACGACATTGTTTGGCGAGAAACTAGGCATCCAAATTCCATTAGGACTGAACATCCACTAGCTGAACTCTCTGACTTGGGATCTAGCGTAAACCCATTCTTCGACTACTTGAAAGCTCAAGGAGTTACACCAGACGAACGAGTGGAACTGCTCAATGATCTTGAACTCTTTGCGCAGTCCTGGGTTTCGTCAATGCTGGATGCGGCTGGCTTGAGAACACAGGAAAATGCTGTCCTAGATATACCCAGCTTCATGTCCGCTTTGAACGTGCAAGATGCTCATGAGCAATTGTTCAATCGAATGCTTGAAATCTTGGTTCGAGCAAAGGTACTCGATCGATCACCTACGGGTGAGTTTTCCGTGGCATTGAAAGTTGACGAACCTCTCCCTAGCCATATCGGTAATCCTGAACAAATGTTCAAAGAGCTTCAAGACAAACATCCGCACGGAATGTATGAACTCTCGATGCTCAATCGTTTTGGATCAAACATGATCAATCTCCTTCAGGGAGAGATGGACCCGCTGGCGCTTCTTTTTGACGAAGACTCGGAAGATGCTACCGACTTCTACCGTACAGCACCAGTATCGGCCGCAGGAAATCGATTGCTGGGAAATGTCATTGCTCGGCTCGTCCAAGAAATACCGGACGACCGCCCACTTCGCGTCATAGAGGTTGGAGCAGGTACAGGTGCGACAACTGAAATTGTTTTCGAGGAACTTGGTGAGAAAAACCTCGAATACATGTACACCGACATTTCCGCTGGATTCTTCTATGCCGCAGAACAACGATTCGCCGAAAACGCTATAGGCATTGAATACCTTGCTCTGGATATCGAAAACGATCCAATCGCTCAAGGATTCTCTCAGGGTTACTACGACATTGTCATCGCTGCCAACGTCCTGCACGCAACACGAGACTTGCAGGCCACTTTAAGCAATTGTCGCGAGCTCCTAGCACCAGGAGGATTTTTGCTGGCTCTCGAGTCTTTGAAAGGAAGATCATGGCAAGACCTAACCTTCGGTTTTCTTGATGGATGGTGGAGATATAGCGACTCTTACCGCGTCAATCATGCTCTGGCTAGTCCTGAGATTTGGCGTGCTGCATTAAAGGATGCCGGATATGAGGATTCAATCGTTTTCGGCGGCGAGACATTGTCAGATGACACCGGTCCTCTCGGTTCGGGAACGGTCGTGGCGCAGGCACCCAAGAGTCCAATGCTTCGCCCAGGTACTTGGATCATTGAACCCGACTCCGGCGATGTTGGATCAAGAATCAAACAAACTCTTGAGTCTTTGGGGCAGGAAGTTGTAGTCACAAGCTACGAGAGTCCCTCAGAGCAAGTCTCCGTACAAAGTTCCCCGGGCACAATTGGACACAACGAGCTCCTCGCGACACTAGATTCTCTCTCATCGCCGCTTCGAGGCGTGATTCACCTTGCCGCCTTAGACGGCCACGATATCAATGCGTCAGTGGAAGAACTTGCTCTGGACATTAAAAGCGGTACTGGCAGTGCGCTCAGTCTTGTAAAAGTCCTAATGGAGTCAGGAATTAATCCCACTAGTGGACTCTGGTTCGTGACCCGCGGGGCTCAGGTGCTAGAAACGGAGCAATCGGGGATACTCTCAGGATCCACGCTTTGGGGGTTTGGAAAAGTTGTTGGACTCGAAACTCCATATCTGAATCCGAAGGTGGTGGATCTCGATCCAATAGAGGACGACATTGATGAACTAATGAACGACCTGCTATCCCCCACCGAAGAAAACCACATTGCCTATCGAAGAAGTACTCGATATGCGGCTCGTCTCGTTTCAGCAGTGGAAGGTCCTAGCCAATTTGAGCTACCTGAAGACCCCAATTGGATAGTCGCGGCAGGAGACGAAGGATCACTTTTGGATATTGGCACAACACCTCAAACACCAATTGATCTTGAGCCTAGGCAAGTTCAAATTCAAGTTGAGGCAGCTGGAATCAACTTCTCAGATGTGCTAGTTGCTCTCGGAGCACAAGTACCCAATGCTTCTCTGGGATTGGAATTCTCTGGCTATGTCGTCGACCTCGGTTCAGATGTGGACGAGTTTTCAGTGGGCCAACGCGTCGTCGGAATGGGATTTGGGACGTTTGGACCAAAGATCACAACACATGCGGATTTGGTTGCGTTATGTCCCGATCAACTGACGTTTTCAGAACTCGCCACCATTCCTATCGCATTTGCGACTGCAGCAATTGGATTTGAACTTGCTAATCTCAAAAAAGGGGAACGTGTGTTAGTGCACTCTGCGGCCGGAGGAGTCGGACTTGCAGCAATTCAATTGGTACAAGCCAGAGGTGCAGAGGTTTTCGCCACGGCTAGCAAACACAAGCAATCGTATCTCCGATCCATTGGTATCACAAACGTATTCGATAGTAGAACTACGGATTTCTCTAAAGAAATTCTCGATGCCACAGATGGTCAAGGTGTCGAAGTAGTCTTGAATAGCTTGACCAGCGAAGGATTTATCGACGCAACCCTCGAGTGCTTGGGACAAGGAGGCCGTTTTGTTGAGATTGGGCGGCTAAACATATTCACTGACGAACAAATGTCTTCTGTTCGACCGGATGTCGACTACCACATAGTTTCGCTTGACGAACTGAAGCGGGACGAACCAGAACGTGTGGGTCGTTCATTTAGGCCATTGGTCGCGGAATTTGGCACCGGAGCTCTTCGCCCGATCCGGCACTCTAATTGGCCGATTGTAGAAGCAGCGGAAGCTCTGCAATACATGGGTTCCGCTCGTCATATTGGAAAGCTAGTACTGACCATGCCGCCCTTGGCTAGAGGAAATCTTAGAAGCGATCGAACTTTCCTAATCACAGGCGGGATGGGTGGAATTGGCTGCGCGGTTGCGGAATGGCTTGCCGATCAAGGGGCGAAAAACATTGTGGTCAATGGCCGTCGCGAGCCTGACACCGAGGCCGAGAAGACGATCCAAGATCTACGCGCTCAAGGTATCAACGTCGTGGCGAAAATTGCCGACATCACAAACGCGTCGATGGTTGATGCAATGTTTGAAGAGATCGACAAGTCCTTACCTCCCCTTGGAGGCGTAATTCATAGTGTTGGTGTACTCTCCGATGGATCGCTTTTAAACCAAACTTGGGAGAGATTCGAGGAGGTGCTTTGGCCAAAGATCTTGGGATCCTGGCACCTGCATGAACTGACCAAACATCGAGACTTGGATCTGTTCGTGCTGTTTTCAAGTGCAGTGAGCGTGCTTGGAAACGCGGGACAAGCCAACCACGCCGCAGCCAACGCGTTTCTCGACCAGCTGGCCGCGCATCGACGAGCACTTGGTCTTGCTGGTCAATCCATAGCCTGGGGAGCTTGGTCCGATATTGGCGAAGCGGCCGAACAAAGAGCAAGAATCGCAACGCAATTGGAATCTTCCGGTACGCAATGGATTTCTCCCGAATTGGGCATTAGGACTCTCGAGTACTTGATTAGGCAGGATCGTAGAAACTCGGCCGCAATGTCGGTTGACTGGGCAGCCTTGGAAGACCATCTTCCAAATCGCCCTCCACTGCTGCAGGAATTGCTGTCTGTCGATGCGGAAAGTAGCAGCGCCGACTCAGACGCGTTGAATCTCGACATTGACGCACTTCTTGAATGCGAACCTCAAGAACGAGAGAGCCTGCTCGTCTCCTATGTGCAGAAACAGCTTCAATCCATATTGCGACTTCAATCGCTTCCATCGCCCAGCGTCGGATTTTTCGATCTTGGAATGGATTCCTTGATGGCAGTTGAATTGCGCAACCGATTGAATCGTACTTTCGAAGGAGGATTGACAGTATCGCAAACGGCAGTATTCGACCACCCCGATGTCGAGTCCCTTGCAAAACACCTCGCAGACGAATTCGACAGCGATTCTTCTGACGCAAAGAGTCTCGAGCAATCATCGAGAAAAATCTCTTCAGCCGAAAGTGCCTCGATTGCAGTCATAGGAATCGCTTGCAGACTTCCTGACGCTAACGACTATTCAACCTTTTGGAGCAATCTAGCAAATGGAGTCGATTCCCTTGCAGCAGAGAGAAACTCCAACACCATAGCAGATGGGATAGTCGGAGCAGGCTCGGCAGGCAAATTAGAGAATGTACGATGTGGATTTATAGACGGAATTGAGGAGTTTGATGCGCCATTCTTCAGAATAAGACCGATCGAAGCACGGTCAATGGACCCCCGACAACGAATGCTATTGGAGACCTGTTGGGAAGCAATTGAAGATGCGGGAATCGATCCTTCAGGGTTGCGAGGTTCGCGCGTAGGCATCTACATCGGAATGGGTGCCAGCGAATATCGCGATGTCGTTAATGCGAACGGCGTTCAGGACAATTACATCGGCACTTCCTCCGCAATGACGACCGGCAGGATTTCCTACATTCTCGGATTGACTGGTCCTGCCGTTTCCTTTGATCTTGCCTGTGCGTCGTCGCTCGTGTCGATTCACGAAGGCATTAAGGCGTTGCAGAATGGTGAGGTGGATTTGGCCTTAGTAGGTGGGGCCAATGCACTTCTCTCCATGCCGATGATGCGATTCCATAGAGAACTCGGATTGCTCTCTCCCACTGGAAAATGCATTCCATTCGATCAAAATGGTGACGGCTACGTCCGAGGCGAAGGATGTGGAGTCTTGCTTCTTAAACGGCTTGAAGAAGCACAAAGCGATGGCGATCCAGTTTGGTCCACTTTGCTTGGTTCTGCCGTCAACCAGAACGGACCAAGCGCAGGACTCACCGTTCCCAATGGATCTGCTCAAGAGCAAGTCATGCGTGATGCATTGGCACGTGCAGGAGTTCCAGCCGCCTCCATAGATTACTTGGAGGCGCATGCCAATGGATTGCCGTTGAGCGACCCCATCGAACTTCGGGCAGCTTCCTCCGTGTACACATCAGGATCCGAAAGGGGCGATCCTTTGATACTTGGATCAGTCAAAAGCAACGTGGGACATCTGGAGTGGGCTGCTGGTTCGATCGGTGTAATCAAAGTGATCCTCTCGATGAGAAACGGAAAGATTCCGCCTCAGTTACACCTAGATCATCTCAACGAGCAAGTCGACTGGACAGACCTCAAATTGGATCCTGTGCGGACAGTCATGGACTGGCCCACCAAGAACGAATCAAGAATCGGCGCTGTGAGTGCTTTTGGGATGTCAGGAACGAACGCTCACGTACTCGTTGAATCAAACATGGCTGCATCGGACAATGATGCGGCGATTTCGTACGGGCAAGCGAAGCAGGTGGAGATTGATGAAATCAACACGGAGATTTCTCAAGAACTTACCGAGGTAGATCTTCAGGAAGTGCGACGAACGTATCGGCTGTTGCCATTGTCAGGCAAGAGCTTCGCAAGCACTGCGGAACTAGCAGGCAAGTACATCACTTGGTTGAAGACTTGTGCCCCACAGAATGGGAGCGAAGAAACCATTTCCGAATTCCTTGCCGATGTTGCTTGGACCGCTAGCGTAGGCAGAAGCCATTTTGGTTCCCGACGTGGCGTAGTGTTTTCAGACTTGGACTCTCTGCTCGAAGAACTTGAGAAATTAGTCGAGAATCCTCCCTCAGAAGAAAACGGTGAGGTGGAGCAAGGCTCTAATGTTGGATTCATCTTCGGAGGTGGTATTGAGAACTCTTTCAATATTTTAAGACGACTCTCCGAACAAGATCCCGTTGTCAAAGCCACTCTCGACAGATGCAACCGAATTTCTCGAGAGATTCACAATATTGATTTGCTTGAATCGTTACTTCTGAAGGACGCAGGCGAAGATTTAGACACAACTTCATGCAGCATCTCAACTTTTGTTCTTCAGGTGGCTTTGTTCGAGATTTGGAGTTGCCTGGAAATTCGCCCAACTCTCATCGCAAGCGAAGGAATTGGCTTGTTCTCGGCACTTTGTTGCGTCGGTTCTTTGGAATTTGCAGACGGTCTAGATGCCGTTCGAAACTTTGCCACTCACGATGGCAAATTGCCAAGAGATAAAGTGCCCGCCAAGGTTCGCGCACCAGCGGTACCAATATTCGATTTTCAAACAAACTCTCTCACTTCTACGAGTACTGAAATCGAGCTGCTACTCACGGGTCTGAATCCAGTGAACTTTGGTACCTTGAAGTTCGATGGGTTGAAAGAAGTGGGTGCGGACAATCTTGTAGAAATTGGTTCTTGCGTCAAAACACTGGACGATTTCGATCCAGACAGTCAAGAATCCGATTCAAGACCTAGAGTAATTGCTCGCAATGCAGCAGGTGGCGGTTCACAGTCTGTGAATCTCGCATCGGACCAAACACTGATGTACACAATTAAAGATGCCTATGAAGCACAACTAAATCTACAGCTTCGTGGACTCTTTGTGGGAGAGACTAGGAGAAGACTAACTTTGCCGACCTATGCCTTTCAACGAAGAAAGTACTGGTTTAACGATTGATGTCTTTAGGTATTCAAGACTTCCTTGACGAAGTTTCTTACATAGTCGGCACACTCATGAGGCCTTTCGATCTGAAGGTAATGAGAAGAGTCAGGAATGAAGTCATAGTCCACCGATAGAACATCGGAAAAGTCCACCGTCGGCATGTAGGAGAATGGTAGAAGCGGGTCAGATCCTATGACCTTGGTCTTGCAAGGAAGCGTTCCTATGTCCACTTCACCAGCAAAGGCTCGGCAAGACTCGATTATCTTCACCTGGTAGTCGCGCGGACATCTCAATTCATAACCCGTTCCATCCTTGGATTTTCTGAGGGTTGTCTCAGCTATGAGCTCTCGTGCGCCCGGTACCAGACGAGAAAACCCGGGAGACCACGTCAATAGATCAACGAACTGTTCAAGTGACTCGAACGACGTTGCAATTCTTCTTCGTCTCTTAGCTGCCACTTCCATTGCTTCATCGTGATCTTCATGGCTTTGGCCTGGCTGGTAAAAAGGTGGATCAAACAACAACATTCCATCGAGATTTGAGCTCTTTCTCGACAAAGAGGTCGAAATGAACGAAGATGAATGTAGCAAGACGGCCACCATAGCACTCACGGAGTGAAAGACGCCCACGAGTGGCTTTTCCCCATGCACCTCGTTGATGGTGTGGACAATGCGATCAAAATCGCTGACAAACAAGACAAAGTTGTGATTGGATTCATCGCAAACGTCATTCCAACCATGACTTCTCATATCAAAAATGAACAGATCGAAATCTTGCTCCAGCAGTGACCAAAACGGGTAGTAGAGATCAATGGCCAAGGAGTTGCCATGACTCAATAGAAGTCGGACTCCAGCGGGATTTCCATGTCGTCGCAAGAAAACGCGTGATCCGTCCTCACACACGATCTCGTCCACCGAGATGGGGTCTGGAATTTGCCACAGCTTGTTCATTTTGGTCGATTCACTCGCAGACTTGTCGCTAGTCTAGAACTTCCTTGGCAATTGCCGCAGCAAAGGAATCATTCTCCAAGTTTACTAGCACCCACTTTTGTCCAGTTTCTAAAGGGTATACGAACTCGCTCCTACGTCCACCTTTTACCAATTCATCAGGTAGGGAGAATAACGACGTGTCGGCACGAAATCCTTCTCCTGTAGCTTTGATGATTGCTTCCTTATGTGTCCAGAGGCGAAAAAACATGCCGCACTTTTGAGCAGCGCAAACACGGTCGAGAGCTCGTTGTTCCCTTGGCGAAAACACTTCGCGAATGGGTCCGTCCATGTCGTGACGCATTTTCCGATCTTCTACGTCTGCGCCAATTCTGGCTGCACTACTAAATGCTATTAGTCCATTTTCGAAAGAGTGACTGACGCTAAAGTCTCCTCTGGTCTGCGCTCCATTCACGAAAGCAATCGGTTTTTCCTGGCGCATAAAGCTAAAGTGCAATGCCTCGTTCGAGCAACCATGAATGTTGCACAGGTTTTCTCGGAGTGCGGCTCGGCACATCACGAATCTTCTTCTTGCATCTTCCGAATGAAATTTGCGAAATCGTGCCCTTTCCCCAGCATCTAGCCATTGGTATGCGTCTGCTTCGTACTTCGCTCGTTTGGACAGATCAATATGTACGACTGACACCTGCTCTACTACAGCAAATTCCCTCCACCAAGGACTTCTCATATCAGGCGTTCTTTGCCACTTCTAGATTCAGCACCCTCTTTTAAGATCAAGAGTCTACACAGTTACTCGTCTTCCAATCGAGGCAATGCCTATCTTCGCTCGATGCTCGAGCGAAGCGCTGGGGACTGGAGATACAAATCCATCTGCATTCGTAGGCAGGTTTGAGCATTTCCAATCCGATACAAATCGAACTTCAGCATCCATTCGTTGCTCGTAAGGTTGGCTGATCCAAAATCGAATGTGGATTCCCATTTATTGCTTCAATTTGCTCTTCAATTGCTGTACTATTCCCCCGAACGACGGACGTTACTCTGTCACTAATTAGAAAAAGGAAAATTCATGTCGTCGACAAAAGACCGTGTGGGGACTCTAGCCCGCAAATTCTTGGATGAAAACGCAGAACCTGACTTCGCGAAGTCATTCGATGAAGCTGAAGTATCGTCATTGGATGCGATGGCGTTCCTTAAAGCTATAACGAGTGAATTCAATGTCGAAATCTCACCTGAGAAACTCTCAGAAATGTCCAATCTTCAGGATATCGTCGACTTTTTGGACGGCTAATAGCTTCACAACTATGAGACTGACACACTGTTAATTGTCAGTCTCGACAATTTGCGAAGTAACGAAGCGGATGTGCGAACAAAGCGTCGCACATCCGCTTCTGCGTCCACTGGTGTGTATTCATAGCTTTCTTTTCTTCTAAGACCAACACCAATCCTCAGTCAATCTGACCAATTCTCCATAATTCTGGACACCAACCACGGATTAGATCTACGACTAATCGTTCTCACCACAAAACGGGTGTGCTCAAAGAGTCTCGGTGTTTCGCCTGAGAACCACTTCATAAATTTCTAGATACCGATCAAAAGTGAAATCATGGGCGCGAAAAAGTTGAAGTTTGCCCATGCAATTCCGAACGGTGTCCTAGAATTAGTCCGGTTGGCAAAGGACACTCGGAAACATGAGAATTCTCTCAACATGGTTGACACTGTTCACTCTCGCATGCGCGTCGAATGTCCTAGCAGGACCTGAAGACATTTACAAAGAGAGGTGTGCAGCGTGTCACGATGAGCCGGCGGACGCGAAGACCCCGCATCGGAGCGCAATCGGCGGAATGGGCAAGTCGCGTATTCAGTATTCGCTTACTTCGGGAAGTATGGCAATCCACACATCGGGATTGACTCCCGACATGATTGCAGATATTGCATCTCATCTTGACACTACCCATGAACAGTCCATCGATGCGTCTCAAGAGTGTCCCGATCGTCCTATTTCTACGGACGTGGTTGTTTCGCACTGGGGCGTGGATCTTCAAAACACTCGGTACCAGCCCAATAGCTCAATTGACAGTTCCAACATCTCCAATTTAAAGCTCAAGTATGCGTTTGGAATTCCAGACTCCTGGGAAGTCCGATCTTGGCCGGCCCTATCCGCGGATACGATTTTTCTTCCGTCTACCAATGGGACGCTTTATGCCATCGATCGAGACATAGGCTGTATCAAGTGGACATACAAGTCAGATCGACCTCTCCGAACATCCGCTCATCTAATAAACACCGAACAAGGTCTCCAAGTTGCCGTCGGAGATTTCGGCGCGAGAACTCATCTTGTAGACGCAACGACCGGTGAACCCATTTGGGTCCAACACGTAGGAGATTCTCCATTGAATATGAACACCGGGGCACCGGTGTTTTTTGATGACGACTGGTACATACCAGTATCTGCATTTGAAATTGCGGCGGCCATGAATCCACGACACGAGTGCTGCAAGTCACACGGCATCGTAAAGCGATTGAACGCGTCTACAGGAGAAGTGGCTTGGTCCACGCCAATGACTCCTCCCGCATTGCCAACCAGAAAAAATGACAGTGGCACGCAAATGTATGGCCCATCTGGAGCTCCTGTTTGGACGACACCAGCTATTGACGACAAACGAGGCGTGCTTTACATCGGAACGGGAGAAAACACATCCAGACCAGCAACGTACAAGTCGGATGCAATTGTTGCCTTGAGCCTCGTAACCGGTGAAGTGGCTTCATTTTTCCAAGGTTACAAAGACGACGCGTTCAATATGGCTTGCGGATCTCGGAATCCACAGAATTGTCCCGAAGATCAAGGACCAGACTTTGATTTCGGAGCGTCTCCAATCTTGGTTACTACCGAATCGGGACGCGACCTCGTCTTGGCGGGCCAAAAGTCAGGAGACGTGTGGGCACTTGATCCTGACAACGATTTGGAACTGGTCTGGCAAAACAAACTTTCAAACGGTAGTGCGCTAGGCGGGATTCATTGGGGTATGACGGTGGTGCAAAACACACTGTTCGTGCCCATCGCTGACCCCGAGTTCATGACTCGCGATCCCAAACCCGGCGTTTATGCAATTGACATCGACTCTGGCGAGACTGTTTGGGAGCATAAGGTAGAACGAGAGTGCGAGATTGATTTCGGAGCAATGCGAAATCGAGCCATTCGATGGCCAGAGTGTCCGTGGCATTATGGATTTTCTGCAGCAGCTAGTTCAACAAACGACTTGGTCTTCGCTGGTTCGCTCAATGGTGAAGTGAGTGCATTCAATGCCGAAGACGGCCGTGTAGTGTGGAGTTACAACACAAAGAAAGAGTTCGAATCGGTCAACGGTATTGAGTCGCATGGAGGCGCTATTGACAATCCGGGTATTGTCATAGCCGGCGATCAACTGATTGTGTTGTCTGGCTATGGCATGTTTGGGCAAATGCCTGGTAATGTCATGTTGGTTTTCGAACTTTAGCTCATTTCTCTGCATCTCAATGGACTATCGAGGTCTTGGTCGGCGCGCTGCGCGAAGTGCTCTTGTAGACGCTGTGCTTGCGCAAGATGAACGGCTTGTCGTTCGCATAGTTGCCGAAAGACCCGATATTGTGGACGCACGCAACTCGCATGGCCACACAGCTTTAAGTGAAGCTGTAAAAATTGGGAATTTGGCGTTAGTCCAGCAACTTGTTGATGCAGGTGCTGATCCCAAGCAGTACAACCACGGTGGATCTTCCCTCATTGATGCGGCCGCACATTGCGGAAGTTCAGAAATTGCGGAATTCCTGAGAGAACGGGGATGTGTAGTTACTCCCTTTCACGAAGCAGCGCTTGGATATTGCGAAGCAATTGGCCAGCGCATCAAGGATCAGCCTTCCGTTGTCAATCAAAAGTCTCCTCGAAGCGCTTCGTTGCTTCACCATGCCGCACACGGCAACCATCTAAGTGTTTGCGAATTGCTCGTTTCTTCTGGAGCAAGTGTTGAGGCGTTCGACCATCATGGACATACGCCGCTTTGTTACGCCGTGGAAAGAAACTCAGTAGATTGTGCTCGAGTCTTGATTAGAGAAGGAGCAAATATCGATCAACCAGCCGGCTATTTTGGTGGAACAGTATTGCACCGAGCCATCATGCTCCGACTTGTTGACATGTCGATTCTCCTTCTGGAAAGCGGCTCTGATCCAAACCTTCAAGACTTCTCTGGAAAGTCGGCGTTGCACACTTCGGTGGCAAGCGGAAAAATCGATGTTGTGAGAGCCGTGTTGCAGTCTCAAATCGACACCAATCTACGGACGAAGAAAACAAAGCTCCAGAAGGGAAACGAAACTGCGTTGGATTACGCCCGAAGGCTCAACAAGAAGCGAATCATAAACTTGCTAGAAGAGCGGCTCTCCACCACTCCATAAAGCAGAATTAGAAGACAGTCGTTGCGACAAGGACCTAGCCATGTCTATTCCCCGACCTTACCAAATAAAAGTTCCCGAAGCAGCACTTAGCGACCTTAAGACACGACTCGCGAGAACTAGGTGGCCGGACAGGGAGTTAGTCTCCGATTGGACCCAAGGAATCCCCCTTAACTACGTTCAGGAGGTATGTGTTTATTGGCAACACACCTATGATTGGCGGAGAACTGAAGAGAGATTGAATTCCTTTGACAACTTCTTGATAACGATAGACGGGGTCGACATTCACTACATCCTCAAGAAGTCTCCGTCCATCAATACTCGGCCCCTCTTGATCACTCATGGGTGGCCTGGCTCAATCGTCGAGTTTCTGAGTCTGATTGATCTTCTCGCACTCCCCCAAGAGGACGGAGATGAAGCGTTTGATGTTGTAGTTCCGTCCCTACCGGGATTTGGGTTCTCTGGCAAACCCAAAGACGTCGGATGGGGTGTGGACAAAATTGCAGGTGTTTGGGTTGAGTTAATGAACAGTATTGGTTACAGCAAGTTCTTGGTTCAGGGTGGAGACTGGGGCGCTGCGGTCAGCAGTTCAATAGCAGCGAATCATTCTGAAAACTGTTTAGGCATACATACCAACATGCCAACTGTCGGACCGCAAAGAGAAACACTAGACAATCTAACGGAACAAGAAGAAGAAGCACTGCGAGGCTCACGGTTTTATCAAGAATGGGACTCTGGCTACTCTAAGCAACAAAGCACACGCCCACAGACATTGGGGTACGGCCTTGTTGACTCACCAGCAGCTCAGGCCGCTTGGATCCTAGAAAAGTTTTATCAATGGACTGACTGCGATGGTCACCCCGAAAACGCTATCAGCCGCGACGAGTTGCTTGACAACGTAATGATGTACTGGCTCTCAGGTTCCGGCGCATCCTCTGCGCGAATTTATTGGGAGAGCTTCGGTCGAGGAACGCGCAGCGACATCCTCGTTCCATCAGGTTGCAGCATTTTCCCGAAAGAAATTTTTAAGGCTTCTCGCAGGTGGGTTGAGGCTGTCTACAAGGATCTCAGATACTACAACGTATTGGAACGAGGCGGCCACTTTGCTGCATTCGAAGATCCAAAACAATTCGCACTCGAACTGAGATCCTGCTTCAGCAAGATTTAGCTGCGTTTCGATGCAGACTCGCTATACGTTTACCATTGCCTGATAGACCAGCCGCTTGAATTCATGGCTGTACGGGTGCCAAAACCCCGGCATTCTCTGTGTGAAAACCAGCGCAGCCAGATTTCCTCTAGGGGACATCCAGGAATGGGTCCCTGCCAGACCACCCCAATGAAATTCGTCAACAGCTTCAAAGGGTTCTCCCTCCGCTGGTTGCTGCTTCAATGCAAATCCGAGTCCAAATACGGTGTTCGGCATTATCCAATTTGGCAACTGAAGATTTACTCCTTCTGGGAATTGATTAGTACGCATCATATTCAGCGTACTCTCAGAAACGATTCGCTTACCTTCGAATTTGCCGCCTCCCATGAGCATTTGGACGAACCTCGTATAGTCAGTGATAGTCCCGACAAGCCCTCCTCCGCCCGATTCCAATGGGCGAGGCCTCGTATAGTCGCCAAATAAGTCCGGTGACTTCGAGAGTCCCGGTTTCAATGGATCTTCGGGATCGGCGGCGGCATACAACGAGCAAAAACGATTGTGCTTCGACTCGGGCACGTAGAAAGCTGTATCGTGCATTCCGAGAGGCTCAAAGATTCTCTTCGCTATGTATTCACCGAAGGACTCACCAGACCAAACTTCGATGAGTCTGCCCAGCACATCAGACGCAACGCTGTATTGAAATCGGTCTCCGGGTTGATAGGCTAGAGGAATTTCGCTAAGCGTATCGACCATAGAAGACAACGTGCTCGCTGGATGCAACACGCCACGTTCGGTGTAGAGTGCGTCCACGGGAGACTCAAGAAACAATCCGTAGGAGAATCCAGCTGTATGGCACATCAATTGACGAACGGTGGGAGCTCGCTCTAGCGGTTCCGTTTCCGTAACTTGAGATGTGCCCTTTTTAAGAACGCGAAGGTTGGCGAGTCGAGGTAGAAACGAGGCGATTTCGTCATCCAGTTGAAACTTTCCTTCCTCCCACAAAGTCATTGCGGCGATTGCAGTGATCGGCTTTGTATTGGAGAACAATCGAAAGATGGAGTTCATTGCTAAAGGAATTTCTTGCTCTCGATCCTGAAAGCCACAGGTGTACTCATCGACAATCTCTTGACCGGACAAGATCACGCACGATGCCATGGCGATTAAGTCATTGTCCATCCACCGCTCAAGCGACGCGTGAACTTCGTCGAAACAAAACCTGCTGTTCATGTCTTCCACCTCAATAACCGAGTTTGACCAAGTGTTTAGCCCGAACGTCCGTACTCCGCATCGTACTTGCGCAATTCGGCACGTCCTACAACAAGGTGGTGAACCTCATCTGGACCATCGGCAATTCGAAGCGTTCGTTGTCCGGTGTACATACGCGCCAATGGAGTCCATTGTGATACTCCTGTCGCTCCGTGGAGTTGAATCGCTTGATCGATGATTTGACAAACACGCTCGGGAATGACCGCCTTGATCATGTGAACCCATACTCGAGCTTCTCGGTTACCCAACACATCCATAGCTTTGGCGGCTTTGAGAACCAAGAGTCGCATCATTTCGATTTCAATCCGAGCTCGAGAAACCAACTCGAGATTTTTGCCCAAGTTCACGAGCGGACGCCCAAACGCTTCTCTCGACATTCCTCTACGGACCATCAAGTCTAATGCCCGTTCTGCTTGTCCGATGGACCTCATGCAATGGTGGATGCGTCCCGGGCCTAGGCGGCCTTGAGAAATCTCAAAGCCCCGACCTTCACCGAGAATCATGTTTTCTTTCGGCACACGAACATCTTCAAGCATGATGTGCATATGACCATGCGGGGCATCGTCATGACCGAACACAGTCATTGGCTCGATGATGTTTACACCCGGCGTATCCAATGGAACCAATATCTGAGACTGCTGCTGGTGAGGAGCTGCATCTGGACTTGTCTTGACCATGCAGATCATGATCTTGCAGCGTTTGTCGCCTGCGCCAGAGATGTAAAACTTTTCGCCGTTGATTACCCATTCGTCTCCCTCCAGCACAGCACGGGTACCAATCTGCTTTGCATCGGAAGATGCCAGGTTAGGTTCGGTCATGCCATAAGCGGACCTAATTTCTCCGTTCAATAGAGGTTTGAGCCATCTCTCCTTCTGCTCTGGCGACCCATACCGTTCAAGCACCTCCATGTTTCCAGTATCAGGTGCGCTGCAGTTCAAGCACTCCGACGCGATTGGATTCTTGCCCAATTCGGTTGCAATATAGGCGTAGTCGAGATTCTTGAGCCCTTCGCCGGTGTCCGCATCTGGGAGGAAGAAATTCCAGAGACCATTTGACTTTGCCTTTGTCTTTAGGTCATTGAGAATGCCCTCTTGTCGTGGAGACAAGCTCCAACGGTCTCCATGTTCAGCCGCAGCCTCTTCAAATTCAGGCGTTCGGGGCTGAATATCGGCATCGATAAAGCTCTTAACGGCAGCCAACAGCGGTTCTGCCTCCGCACTCATCGTCAGATTGTTAAGGTCGGCTTCAATGTCCGGTGAAATTGCTTCGGCCATGGGTAAATTCCTAGTCCAACAGTAGTGACGGCAGATTTTAGACGTAGAGCAAAACCAAGGTCGAACCAGTTCAAAGGTGTATAGTGTGCAGTCTTCTGTGAAAGTGTTCCATTTACGTGAGCCAAATACCCAAGTCTCGTGAGATAGAGGTAATTCATGACTCTTTTGATGTGTCGATGAATCTGCCTGGGAGCAAGTCCATCATCTTGCGTCAGTTGCTGATTTCAGCACTTTGCCGACAATCCACCACCCTACTAGGATCTACTCCAAGCGATGATGTGGAAACAATGATCGGTTGTCTTCGAAGGCTCAACGTCAAAGTCGAACTAAGCGAAGACGTGTGCACGGTGGACCCTTCGGAACTGGATTGGCGTTCGGATGTGGAGCTTGATGCACGTCAAAGTGGTCTTTCGCTGCGTCTTCTGCTTGCGTTTTCAGCATTAAGAACTGGTAGAACTCGTTTTGTGGGTGACATTTCGCTCAAGTCGCGGCCTCAACTGGAATTGATTGGTGCTCTACGAAATCTTGGCTGCCACGTTGACAGCCAGAACAACACGTTGCCGATTTCCGTACGTGGAAACTCATCAGGAGGAACAGTTGATTTAAACACCAGTGTGTCAAGTCAATATCTCTCTTCACTTCTCATTTCGGGACCGCGATTTGAGAATGGCCTCAGGATCAAATTGGCCGGGAATCAAGTCAGTTCTTCGTATATCGACATCACCATCGATGAAATGCGCAAACGTGGTCACTCACCAGAACGTACCAATGACGGATATTGGGTGCCTCCGGGTGACTTCACTGGATCGAGAATAACCATTGAGGGTGACGCTTCCGCTGCATCGTATTTTGCGGCGCTCGCAACGCTACACGCATCTCGTATTAGGTTTCTAAATTTGGGATCCACCTCACATCAAGGCGACTACCGTTTCTTCGATCTGTGTTCGAAGATCGGCGCAAAACTTAGTTCCACCGCAACTGCGACCACCATCGAAGGAAATGGATCTTTAGCGGGCGTGGACACCGTTGACATGGTCGAAATGCCTGATGCAGCTCTGACAATGATGGCTCTCGCTCCCTACCTGCCAACTCCCACGACAATCACAGGATTGTCCAGCTTGCCCTTTAAGGAATGTGATCGAATCGCTTGCCCTACCAACGAACTGCGAAAGACAGGCGCAAAAGTAAGAGCAGGATCGGATCAAGTCTGTATAGATCCTTACCAACCAAGAGCATCAAATATTGAGACCTATCAGGATCACCGAATGGCTATGGCGTTCACAGTGCTTGCAAGCAAAACTCCAAATTGCAGCATCATTGCTCCTGATTGTGTCAACAAGACCTACCCAAAATTCTGGAGCGACTTTGACGCTCTATATGCATAGAGGCGTTCTGTAGCCATTGATCAGATCTGCTCAATTGCAGACATAATGAAATCCTCTGCCTCGCCAGAATAGATGCGTGGGACTACAGAGGGATTTGCTTAGGAGTCTCTACTTCGATGGAAGCGGATTTGACATCTTCGCGCTCCTCGACCCTCTTTGAAAAGTCTAGCGGGTGGATTTCTTTAGGCAAATTGACGATTGCAAAGTCCAAGTCAGGAAATGCTTTACCGCCTTTAGCGTCCGTTTCTTCTACAAGATCGTTCAACTTCTCGTAGTCTTCCATGACTATGCGAACGGAGTGAGTTAGTCGTTCGAACCGCTTCTTTTCTTCGTTGTAAATAAAACGACCAAATTCGTCCGTCTCCGAGACCCATTGAACTCGTTCAACGGTTCCGGTGGTAGCCTTGAGCTTGATGTTTTCCTCATGAAGTTCGACCGTGATTTGCGAGTTACCGACTCGAAAGGACCCCGCAACTGCGTCGCCAAATTCCGGCATCGTAAAAGCCAGTGCACCATCTGCAATTTCAACGGATTGAAACGGCTCTACGCGTTCTTCATCGCCCTTTAAATTGAAACCCAAGAGACAGAAAGCAACTAAAGATGCTATCGAACAATTTCGTGCGATGCATAGGTTAGGGCTGAGAGAAGTCATGACTAAAACCAATTTTCTCTAAGGTTTGACCGTGTAGAACGCGATTGTTTCAGAAACTCGCGGTACACCTCTAGTTTAAGGTCGAAATTGGATCGATCGCGGGCCGAGTTGATCAGGCAACGCTATGTACCGATACGCATCTTCAATCCATTCACACACGAGTCTCCGAGTGTCCCTTGGATCAATGAGTTCCTCAATCTGGAATCTCGATAAAGGACCCACGGGTCCACGCGCAGTTTCAATTCGGTCCATGAGTTCTTGACGCAAGGCTTCTGGATTATCGCTTGCTGCTAACTGACGTTTGTACGCAGCTTCGATGCCACCTTCGGGCGGTATTCCTCCCACATCCGCCGCCGGCCACGCAACACGCATGGAAGGGCGAGAACGTGGAGTTGCGTAGTTGTTGCCTGCAACACCAAAGCTACGGCGCAGCAAGACCGTGAAAATCGGTATTTTTGTCTGAGCGAAGGCAATCATCCATTCGCCACCTTTACGAATGGTCCCGGTCTGTTCGTGCTCAAGACCTACAGCAAATCCAGGATTGTCGACAAGATTCAACAACGGCAAGTGGAACACATCGCAAAGATCAAGATGGCGGGTTAGTTTTTCGCATCCTGCAGATGTCAATGCACCTCCGTTGGCATGTTGACTGTCACTGGCAATGACTCCCATGGGATGCCCACAAAATCTCACAAATCCCGTTACTTGGTCCGTTCCCCAAAGCGATCCAATCTCGAAAAAAGAATCATGATCTGCAAGCAGGTTGATAACTCTTCGAATGTCGAAGGTGCTCGTGCGTTTACGAGGAATGATCGACAACAAATCATCCTCACGTCGATCAGGTTTATCCGTAGTAGTGTTGCGAATTGGAGGTAGTTCGTAGACGGAAGACGGAAGATAGGAGAGGAAATCTCTTGTGAGTTGCGCGGCTTCTTCCTCCGTCTCAGCGAGGTTGTCAACAGATCCGTTGCAACAATGAATATGCCAACCACCAAGGTCTTCCTTCGTAATGTCGTAACCCATTGCATGACTTACAACAGGAGGTCCTGCGACGAACAGCTGGGCGATATCACGAACCATCACGGAAAAATGACCCAATACTGCCTTCGCAGCTCCAATTCCAACTACGCTTCCCAACAACATGTTGACCACCGGAACGGTATGCAATTGCTCTGCAAACATGTTGCTGCCCAAATGTCCAGGCAAGTATGAACCTCCGCCGCCGGCAACACGTGGTCGACCTGCTTTGATTGCTCCGGTGCTTTCTTTAGCCTTGCTTTCCCCCTCTTTCTTTTGAGCAGGCACCATCGCCGCAACACTTCCACCTCCGGACGAACCGTCCAGCAATCGAATGCTTGGGACGCGCATTTCTAGTGAAAGCCGATCAAGGTATCCACTCTTCGCGCCAATCGCACCATCGGCATGTCCGCCACGCGATGTGAAGTCATCTGCGCAAACAATGCACTTACGTCCCTGAATTGTTCCCCAGCCTCCTACGTGATTTGCAGGAGTGAATGCTGAAACCTTTCCTTCTTCGTCGTACGAGGCAAAACCCGCCGCGCTCCCGATTTCCCGGAATGAATCATCGTCTAACAATAGCTCAATGCGTTCTGTGCATGTGAGCTTTCCTCTATCCCTTTGACGTACAACTCCGGGATCTTCCGAACTAGGCGAGAATCGTGCTTCAGCAAATCCCCGCATCGCTGCTATGTCTCCCAAGAGTGGTAGCCACGATCGAGTGGCATCGAGTGGACCCTTCTTGCTGGTTTGTTCATCAGATGAAGGAGCAATCGATGCCACAATTTGATTTGCGTCCACCGAGTCACCCTTTGTCAGTTCTTGAACTGCTACGACTATTCCTGACGACGGAGCTGTAACCTCAGATTCCATTTTCATTGCGGAGACAACAAGCATGGGATCGCCAGCGACCACCATATCTCCTTTCTTTATTTTCATTTCGACAATGGACCCTGACATCGGTGTTCTCACCGGAACATCGCTTGGATCGACACTCAGGTCTTGCCCCGTTGATTCTCCGAGATGAACACGTGAGGAAAACTGTCCCCTTGGAGACCCGTTCGAATGACGCTGATACAGTTCCGCTACAGAGCTCTTGGTCCGAGTGTCCGACTCAAGCAATTCTGGATGTGCATCGAGAAAAGTGGTCCTAGCACCACCATTTTGGAGCTCTTCTTGTCCCAATATGGACTTGAGCTGCTCGATGTTTGTTGAAACGCCGTCAACATAAAACTCGTCAAGACTTCGGCGCACCTTATCGATGGCGTTTCGGACAGCCCCTTGGGGAGATCCAGTGCAAATGACCTTGGCAAAAAGCGGATCGAAATACGGCTCTATTTGACAGCCTACGTGACCGCAACTATCTACCCGTATCCCTGCACCTGATGGCTCCTTGTACGCATTGAACTGACCTGAACTCTTCGCAACTACTCGTGCCTGCACCGCAAATCTTTTCGGTATTGGTACATCGTCTTGTTTGCGTAATCCAAGTTCCTCAAGCATGTAGCCACTAGCAACTTGAAACTGCATTTCAACCAAATCAAACCCTGTAACTTGCTCGGTCACGGTATGTTCAACCTGAATGCGAGGATTGCACTCGATGAAAAAGTACTTTTCCGTCTCTGGTACAACCAGAAACTCGAAAGTTCCGGCATTGAGGTATTTTCCAGCTTTAGCCAAAGACACAGCATCAGTTAGAAGGCTGGTTCTCAAATGTTGAGAGAGATTGGGGGCCGGAGCTATTTCCACTACTTTCTGGTTACGAAGTTGCACCGAACAATCTCTTTCCCAAAAGTGGAACGTTTGTCCAAGTCTGTCCGCTACAACTTGCACTTCAATGTGCCTCGGGCGATTCAGGTACTTCTCAATGAAGAGACTTGCGTTACCAAATGCACTTTGTGCTTCGTTGCGACAACGGTCATAAGCTTCCGTCATTTGCGTGTCGGAATCTACGACGCGCATACCTTTGCCACCTCCTCCACCGGCGGCTTTGAGCATGACTGGATAGCCAATCTCGTTCGAGCAAACAATTGCTTCATCGATAGTGTCAACCGGTGCGACACTTCCTGGAATGGTAGGAATGCCCAGAGTGTTTGCTAGATTTCGCGCAGCAATTTTGTCTCCAAACAACTGAAGTGCATCGCTACTAGGACCTACAAAGAGAATGCCTTGCGCTTCACATTTGCTGGCTAATTCAAAGCTCTCCGACAAGAATCCGTAGCCTGGATGAACACTGTCGCATTCCGCGTCCATGGCGGCGCGAATGATTTCATTAGTATCAAGATATGGTTCAATTGTCTGATTGCCCGAGCCAATTTGTACAGCACTCGTAGTAAACCGTGTGTGCAATGCATTTCTATCGACAGACGAGAATAGCCCAATCGATTCAATGTCAAGCGATGTGGCGGATTTTGCTATGCGAATTGCAATCTCGCCTCTATTGGCAACTAGCACACGTCTGAGTTTTTGTAGTTTCGTTGACATCACTGACTATCGGAATCGGGTTAGGAAAAAACGCATCTCTATTGGACGCATAGATCTTCAATTGAGTCGGAACTCATGACATCTAACAGCCTAAATCCAAGCATGAATGGTGCGGCTACTCGAGAAAACAATTCCTAGGGACACGGTGATAGTCCGTTGTAATAGGCCGCCAAATCCGCAATATGCTGATCGCTCAAATTTTCGACAAAAGTCTGCATGGTAACTTCGGTTCGAATTCCGTCACGGAATTCTGTTATCGACTTCACCAAGTATCCTTCCTGCTGTCCTGCCAAGTTAGGCCACATAGTGTTCTCAGAAATACCTTTTTCTCCGTGACAAGTAGTACACGAAGCTGCTTTGCTTTCTCCCGCTTTGGAATCGCCTTTGAGTTTAGTTTCCTGTGCTATTGAACTTCCAAATTCAATCGTAGCAAACGCCATCAACACTACTAGAGACATCGTGGAAACTAGCCTAACCTTTTTTCTCATGAATTACCTCCAATTTGTCAAGACGTTCCATTGAATAAATTTGTTAGCTAGCAAATCGGATCTGACCCTATTGGAGTCTCCTCTATGGCCAGATTGATCAGGCGATTTCATTGATTATGATCATGACTCGACATCTAGTGGTGTAGTCGTGTGTTCGGACGATGTCGCGCTAGGTGACTCTGAGTTTTCAAGGTGTGGAAGGCCGCAGGAAGCCCTCGCAAAGCCTACCTAATAGTAAGCGTTGTCCGTGAATGTGTGATCCGTAGCGTCCTTGATTCCTTTCAAATCCGGTACTTGAGAGAGTAGAGTGGACTCCACTCCTTGCTTCAGTGTGATATCTACGGCTGCGCATCCTTGGCAACCACCTCCGAACTGAAGAACTGCCGTGTCGCCATCGATGACATCTACCAACATCACCATACCGCCGTGTGCTGCAAGACCTGGGTTGATCTCGTTGTAAAGGACATAGTTGATACGTTCCTCAATTGAAGCATCTGGGCCTACTTTGGGAACGCGCGCATTTGGAGCTCTGACAGTTATTTGTCCGCCCATCTTGTCTTCGCGGAAGTCGACCACCGCCTCCTCTAAGAATGGAAGGCTTTTCTCGTCGTACCAGACTGTGAACTTATCGTATTGAAACGGCTGGTCGCCGTCTCGGTGTTCTCCCGGGCGACAATAGGCAAGACATGTCTCGGCGTTAGGGGTACCTGGCTCGGCAACAAAGATGCGGATGCCGCAACCGTCCTCCTCCTTGGCCAACAACTGAACTAAGTAGTCCTGCGCCGCCGCTGAAATGTCTACTAGCTGCTCCATAACTAAGTACTATAGCAAATCTATGATGGATTCCCTTGAAAGAGCGGAACTCATTACATGAACGGAGATGGGGACGATTGACGCAACTTTCAAGTTGCAAAAACTCCAAATCCAATACCATTTCGCACCTTGATCGCAGAATTCATTGCCCATGTCGTCGCCTTTAGAATCCGCACTTCGAGAACGTATCTTGTTGCTCGATGGAGCGACTGGCACCATGCAGCAACGCTTTGGCCTATCAGAGAGCGACTTTCGAGGAAAGCGATTTGCGGATCATGAATTTGATCTCAAGGGAAACGGCGATGCACTCTCGCTTAGCAATCCGGATGTAGTCGAAGATATTCACCTGCAATACCTGGATGCGGGTGCAGACATCATCGAAACGAATACGTTCTCAGCGACTCGAATATCCCAGATGGATTTCGGGCTAGAAGATTTCGTATTCGAACTAAATTTAGAGTCGGCTCGGATTGCTCGACACGCTGCGGATGATCGATCTACCAACGACAAGCCGCGTTTCGTAGCTGGTGTATTGGGTCCCACGACCCGTTCGGCAAGTATCTCACCCGATGTAAACGACCCAGCTGCCCGTAACGTGCGATTTACAGATCTTGTAAAGGCTTACGAAGAAGCCACTCTCGCCTTGATTGAGGGAGGCTGCGATTTCCTGATGATTGAAACAGTTTTCGACACTTTAAATGCTAAAGCAGCCATATACGCGATTAATTCGGCATTCGGAAAGAATCGACGAAAGCTACCTGTTATGGTTTCAGGGACAATCACCGATGCGAGCGGACGGACGTTGTCTGGACAAACGTGCAGCGCTTTTTGGAATTCCGTAAATCATGCTCAACCAATAATCGCAGGGTTGAACTGCGCTCTCGGGGCTGAAGCGCTGCGTCCGTACGTAGAAGAAATGTCTCAGATTGCTTCTACGTTCGTTAGTGTTCATCCTAATGCTGGCCTTCCCAACGAGCTCGGAGAATACGACGAGTCTCCTGAGAGTATGTCTGATGTTCTCGGTGAAATGGTGAATGCTGGATTCTTGAATGTCGTTGGCGGGTGTTGTGGCACAACACCAGAGCATATCGAAAGCTTTGGTGACCGAATTCAAGGACGAAAACCGCGAAATTTCGCCCAACGCGAACCAGTGTTGACTCTCTCCGGTTTGGAACCTTTAAGAATTGATGACGAATCTCTGTTTGTCAATGTCGGTGAACGAACCAATGTGACTGGGTCCGCGAGGTTTAGACGCTTGATCCAGGAAAAAGACTTCAATGCTGCTCTCGAAGTTGCACGGGATCAGGTGGCAAACGGGGCACAAATCATTGACATAAACATGGATGAAGGACTTCTGGATAGCGAAGCGGTTATGCAGACATTTCTTGACATGCTTGCAGGTGAACCAGATATTGCGCGTGTTCCAGTAATGATCGACTCGAGCGATTGGAAAGTCATTGAAGCTGGATTGAAGTGCGTACAAGGCAAGTGCATCGTCAATTCCATTTCCCTAAAGGATGGTGAAGAACAATTCCTCAGTCGTGCGGCCACATGCAAAGAGTATGGAGCGGCGGTCATTGTTATGGCATTCGACGAACATGGCCAAGCTGATTCCTTGAAACGCCGGATTGAGATTATGCAGCGAGCCTACGACTTGCTGGTAGGTCATGTGGGTTTCGATCCTTGGGAAGTGATTTTCGATCCAAATGTATTCGCGCTCGCGACTGGTCTTGAAGAACACCGCAACTACGGGTTGGACTTTATTGAAGCATGCGATTGGGTCAGAGAAAACCTGCCCGGCTGCCACACATCGGGCGGAATCAGCAATGTCTCATTTTCGTTCCGGGGCAACGATCGAGTCAGAGAAGCAATCCACTCAGTGTTCTTGTTTCACGCAATACGAGCAGGACTGACCATGGGTATCGTCAATCCAGGCCAGTTGACAGTGTACGAGGACATTCCTACGGATCTCAGACAGGCCATCGAAGCTGTCGTCTTGAATCAAGGAGAAGATGCAGGAGACAAACTGCTTGAAATAGCTCAAGTCTATAGTGGACAGGGCACGGCTCACACCGAGGAATCACTTGAGTGGCGAGATACCGACGCGGCAAAGCGACTAAGCCATGCTCTTGTTCACGGTATTACGAAATACATCATCGACGATACCGAAGAGGCAAGACAAGTTTACGACCGAGCCATCGAAGTTATCGAAGGTCCATTGATGGATGGTATGGACACTGTCGGTGAACTGTTTGGGTCTGGAAAAATGTTTCTGCCACAGGTAGTTAAGAGTGCACGGGTCATGAAGCAAGCTGTTGGCTACCTCGTTCCCTTCATTGAATCTGAGAAGTCAGAGTCCGGCGAATTACAGAACAAGGGAACCATTGTCATGGCGACCGTCAAAGGAGATGTTCATGACATCGGAAAGAACATTGTTGGCGTTGTATTGCAGTGCAACAACTACCGAGTGATCGACCTTGGGGTAATGGTTCCCGCCGATAAAATCTTGGAGACAGCACTCGTAGAAAACGCCGATATCATCGGACTCTCTGGGCTGATAACCCCCTCGCTTGGTGAAATGGTACATGTAGCTAGTGAAATGGAACGACGGGGATTCTCTATACCTCTATTGATTGGAGGCGCAACCACTTCGAAAGCGCATACCGCTCTCAAGATCGAACCTGCATATTCTGGACCCACGGTCTACGTCCCAGATGCCTCCAGGAGCGTCGGCGTGACTGCTTCACTACTTTCGAGCAAGGACAAGCCTCAGTTCGTGTCCGATACTCGAAAGGAGTATCAAGAAATTAGGATTCGTCGGGAGCAAGCTCCACAACGGGCATTCCGGACGCTGGAAGAGGCTCGTCGCAATGCCTTTGCATTCGACTGGAATTCGTACCGACCACCACGACCCAAAGTAATGGGAATAACAAAGATTGAACTGTCTTCCATTTCAGACCTTGAGCCCTACATCGATTGGACTCCGTTTTTTCAATCCTGGTCGCTGGTTGGAAAATACCCGAATATCCTAGATGACTCCGTCGTGGGGGCTTCAGCCCGAGACCTTTATTCCGATGCTCAAAAATACCTTGAAGAACTGACTCGCACAGAGTCCGTTTCTCTTAGTGGAGTAATCGGATTTTGGCCTGCCAATCGCAGCGGAGACGACGTCGTACTGTGGATCGATTCTGATCGTGAGCAAGCAAAAGTATCGCTCTTTCACCTACGTCAACAACACAGTGACGAACAACCAAATCTGTGTCTCAGTGACTTCGTAGCACCGCCAGGAAACGAGGACTTCCTTGGTGGGTTCGTTGTATCTGCTTCACCCAATCTCAAATTCGACTCGAATAACGACGATTACGAACAAATCATGATTAAAGCTCTGCTCGACAGGTTAGTAGAGGCTTTTGCCGAATATTTGCACGAGCGTGTCAGAACGCACTATTGGGGTTATACACCTGAGGAGAGCTTTGACAGTAAGGAATTGATCGAAGAAAGATATCGTGGAATTCGCCCAGCTCCTGGTTATCCTGCATGTCCGGATCATCAAGAGAAGTTAACTTTGTTTTCGCTATTGGATGCTACAAAAGCTACAGGTGCGTCTCTTACCGAGAACTTCGCTATGTTGCCAGCTGCAACGATTGCTGGTTGGTACTTTTCCCATCCTCAATCCAAGTACTTCCCAGTACGACGAATTCAGAACGATCAGCTCAATGACTATGCCAATCGCCGCGGTATCTCTGCTGATGAGGCATTAAAATGGCTGAGCTTTTCAGCCCCTGATTAGTACCAAACACGGGGCTGATCACTTCATTCCCATTGATTGCGAGAGGTGAATGCTCCCATGCACAGGTTGCTCCGTCGAGGCAAATCGATTGAATCTTTGATTCAAGAGGCCGAGGATTTGCGCAATGAAGCAGGAGACGCCTCATTGTCCGCGGATTCTGCAAAGGATCAGTTAGCCGTCTCCTATGGTTTTTTCTCTTGGCGACAAATGGAAGTGTATGTGGTCCAACAAAGTCAGCAGTCCGATGCATTCTTATTCCTGGCTTGTCTCACTTACTCTCCGTCGGATCACACAAGTCTCAGAAGAAGTGCGCGCTCAAAGCTGGAAGACGATCCGTCTTTGGCCAATAGGGATGTTTACCATGCCGCAACGGTGGGAAATGTTGGTGCTGTAGAGAAATTTCTAAACAACGATCCAGGTCTTTTGTATCGACGAGGCGGATTTTTTGATTGGGAACCCCTGCTCTACGCCTGCTACTCCCGTCTAAATCTCTCCGATCATTCCACATTCGACGTAGCCAAATTGCTTTTGGATAGGGGAGCAGATGCGAATGCTCACTACATGTGGGGTGGGCAATATCGCTTCACAGCTTTGACAGGCGCATTTGGTGAAGGCGAGATGGGACCATCAAATCAGCAGGAACACGAAGACTGCGTCGAGCTTGCAAATCTTCTTCTTAGCGGTGGCGCCGACCCTAACGACGGACAGGCCTTGTACAACCGAATGTTTGAACCCGGTCAGTGGTGGATTGAAATGCTGCTCGAACACGGATTGAATCATAAACACACGGTGAATTGGTTAGAAGAAGATGGAGACCGTCTGGTTCCTAGCCAGGAACGAATACTTGACTACCAATTGCGCTGGGCGGTTGAAAAAGGCCATATTGATCGGGCTCGACTATTGATTCGAGCGGGAGCCGACGCAACTGCGAAAAACCGGTTTGGCGATTCGTACTCCACGATAGCCTTTAAGCGTGGCGATTTGGATTTCAGTGAGGAACTGGCTTCGCTTGGATCGCAAAAGCAGGAGCTTCCTGAAGTCGAGAGATTTATCGCGGTTTGTATGAGCGGCAATATATGGGAAGCAAAAGCTCTTCTCGAGCAAAATCCAGACTTAGTCAGTCAAGCCGAGACGGACTACGCCGATACTGTTGGCAAGGCCTCTGGCGAGGGCAATCTTAAGGGTTTAAAAGTATTTCACGAGCTTGGCTTCAATCTCAACAAAATGCAGGGTCAAACACCTTTACACC
>JAPOXO010000116.1:32979-35536 GCA_026707045.1 Gammaproteobacteria bacterium
AGGGCAGGGTCCACGACTTTTACACCAGGCCGTTCTTGGTGGACGCATTGAAAATGTCAAGTGGCTTGTAGAAGTTGGGTGCGACTTAGGCATTCGAGACGACGTACATGGCTCGACACCATTGCAGTGGTCCATCGCTCTGGGACGCGATGAGTGTCGAGACTTTCTTAGCCAGTTTGATCTAGATCTCTTTGACTCTATCCTTTGCGATCGTTCAGATCGCATCCAGAAGTTGGTTCAGTCTGATTCCGGAGTTCTTGAACGTACCCTCAAAGAGGTTCGGGATTCTCAATATACCTTTGAAGACGATTGGATGACTCCCTTAGTCTTCGCGTTAACCCGCGAACGTGTCGAAGCTAGCAAGTGTCTGTTGGATCTAGGGGCGAATAGACAGATCGAAATGCCTAGCGGCGAGTCGCTTGATGAGTACATCACGCGCAAGGCGCCGAAAACCATCGTGGAAATTTGGTCAATGGGATCTAGATCTCCACCGGCGTAGCGTAGACGACTACTGCGACTGCCGAGCGTATGTCGATATCTGATTCCACAGGATTGCCTTTTGAATCGAGGCGCACATCGTGATAGACCGCATCACCTGGAAACTTGCTCAAGTACTCCTGCAATTCGTTTTTCAGATTCTCTGCGTCACCAGTTAGCACTTTTGTCGAACAACGAACATCACGACCTCTCAGTCGAAGCACGACATCCGAGTTGTCTTTAAGGTTTGGCCACCAACCGGCGCGTTTGTCTGTGTAGCACTTGATCACTCCATCTTTCTCTACATAGCGAACCGGTATTTCGAAAGACTTTCCAGTCTTTCGTCCTTTGTACTTTATGAGCAGGACACTATCGCTGAACGTAAAGTGCGCAGGAGAATGCAACGTCATCCGCATCATCGGATTCAGAATGCGGAACAGGATTTCGGGAATTCTCAATTTTTTTACTCTCCTTGGAACTGGATGAATTCCTCGGTTTAAGATCCGAACCGATATCGAACTTTTGCGGCCAAGTTCTCGTTGTTCGCGTCTTTCAACAGGTCGAAAAAGGTTTCACCAGTACTGTTGTTCCGCATCTCTCTGAGTGAAGCGGTTTTCGTGTAGACCACAAAAATGTCGGACATGGGTGCAATTTCCCACCGATAGCGAATCTGTAGTTTGATTTGCGACACTGCGAAGTCGTCTCGTCGATCCGTAGTGGCTTTGCCTGTTGACACAAGCTTGGTAGAGCCGTCAGGAACCATATAGAACTCTAACCCCTTTCCTTGAAAGGACTGCCACTGAAGGTCGAATCGAATCTGTTGTAGAGGTCCCACGAAATACTCCGAAGCAATTGTTAGTTGCGGGCCCCACGACTCAAACCTTGTGTAGCTTCCTCTTCCTCGATAGCGGAGCCAACCGTCTCGAAAACCTTTGGATAATTGAAAGAGCAGGCGGAAAGACTCGACGGGTTGATACCCCACTCCTCCACCGGCCCACATGAAGTAGCCTTCTACGATTTCCTTGCGAAAGCCTCCGTCTAATGCGTAGAAGAATTCCTGTGTGTTGTCGGTTGTCCAAGCGGCCACGATGTCGTAGGAAAGATCTGTGCGAAACTTCTCAACCCGATACGCCACGGTATCGTCGAGGTGACTCGGAGATAAGCTGAACTGTACATTAGCTCTGTTTAGATTCTTGAATGAAAAATCACGACCAATCGTAATGTGGGAGTTTGTTTGATCACCCTCCGGATCCCAAATTCCTGCAACATAGAATCCCGTACCCATTGATCGGAGACTTGGATTGCTCGGAGAGTAGTTCGAGCGGTGAAATCCATAGGATACTTGGGTCTGATCATTCCTTGAGTTGTAACCCAGAGCGTTCAAGTCCAGCTTGTCGTCGATCGACTTGATCGAGATTGTGTGTTCCATCGTAGGTCCAGTCTTCATGAAAAAATTTGCTGCTGCACCGTAACCCCATTCTTTACCGTCGACATCAGATATATAGAGCTGCGCAGTCATTCCTTTGTTGCCTGATTCATCAGAGTAGTGACCGTCGAACGTGTAGGAATAGGCATCTCCCGTTGTTTGATCCCATCGTGCGGTAGTCAAAGCACCAAGCTTCAATGTATGCGGCTGCGAGTCTTCATAGAGCAGTCTGACCACACCAAAATCTCTTCCTGGTAGCTTGACAGAAAATGGAACGAGATCTCTTACAGCTCCAAAGGTGTAGTCGTCCTCCCACGCACCTAACAAGCCGTAACGCCATTTGCCGGTTTGGCCTACTCCCTTCATCGCTGCCATAAGATCCGTGCCTCGTGCAAGGCTTGAGTAGTCAAACTGAACACCAGTTTGGATGTCCGGTATGGAAGGTCGATCACCTATTCTGCGTGAGTGAAACGGAGATGTTCCACCTAGACCTCTTCCGCCCTGAAGATCGAAAACCTCAAGACCCTCAGTAAAGAACAACCTCTTGTCCGGAAAGAATGTTTCAAAAACGGACAAGTTAATAATCACATCGTCGGCTTCGACCGTTCCAAAATCAGGCAGTACCGTTCCCGTCAACTGAAAATTTGGTGAGGG
>JAPOXO010000133.1 GCA_026707045.1 Gammaproteobacteria bacterium
AAGCAACTTGCATGTTAGATGTGTGGCCAGCAATAGAGCTAGATGCTCCCTATGCGGTTATCTTCAAGAATCATAGAGGCTCCTTTTTGGCCAATCATGATCGCGGGAGCGTTAGTGTTTCCTGAAACTAACGTCGGCATGATCGACGCGTCAACTACACGCAATCCGTGTAGTCCTCGAACCCTAAGGCGTTCATCTACTACGGCTTCTTCATCAATTCCCATTTTGCATGTACCAACGGGATGAAACACTGTTGCGCCTGTTCGTCGGCACCATTCGAGTATCGCGTCGTCCGTGTTGACATCTGGACCAGGATACAGCTCGTGATCGACATACTTCGATAGCGGCTCAGCAGATCCCACCTGACGAGCAATCTTCATTCCTCCAATTAGTGCGTCACGATCCGTCGCACTACTAAGGAAGTTGGGGCAGATCGCCGGTGAAGTACTTGGGTCCCGATTCTTGATGTGAACGCTGCCCGTACTCTCTGGCCGCAATTGACATACGGATATTGTCATTCCCGGTTCACGTTCCAATGTCCCTCTACGTCCTCTGGCATAACTGGCATGTGCCATGTGAAACTGAACATCGGGGTTTTCCATGTCGTCTCGAGTTTTGACGAAACCGTGTGCGATGCCGGCAGTATAGGTCAGCGCTCCACGTCGGAGCAATCCCCACTTGATCGACTCCAAGACAAGCCTCCATCCTCGTGTTTGCTCATTTAGCGAGCCGACTCCTTTCAGTCTCCATGCTACTGAGCTAGAGTAGTGGTCTCGCAAGTTCTCACCCACACCTGAAAGTTCTTTGACAACTGGAATGCCGTGCTCCTCCAAGACTTCGCGATTTCCTATTCCAGACAGCTCCAAGATTTGGGGACTTTGTATGGCACCTGCACAGAGTATGATTTCGCGTCGACAAGTTGCTTCTTGCTCCTGTCCGTTTCGAACCCGATACCGTACGGCTACTGCTCTATCCTTATTTACCAAAACGGAATTCACCATGGCTCGTGTGGTGATGGTCAAGTTGCTTCGGTCCCTTATGGGATCAATAAAGGCACAAGTCGCACTATGTCGACGACCATTTTTCTGAGTGACCTGGTAAATTCCAAATCCTTCCTGAGATTCTCCGTTGTAGTCCTCTGGTGTTGGATAGCCAAGATTTCTGCCCGCTTCCACATATGCCTCAAGAACCGGATGGGTTTCCGCCATGTCGGCGACATTGAGTTCTCCCCCAGCACCGCGAAGATCGTTTCCCCCGCGTTCGAATGACTCACATGCCTTAAAGTCAGGCAGAATCTCGTCGTAGGACCAACCTTGATTACCTAGCTGTGACCATAGGTCGTAGTCAGCGGCTTGTCCGCGAACATAGAGCATTCCATTGATCGAACTTGATCCTCCCATGACTTTTCCACGAGGAATGGGAATCTCTCGATCTCTCGTCCCCTCTTCGGGCTCGGTTTTGAAACACCAGTTCAGGCTCGGTCTGTCAATCATCCGCCAAAAACCGACTGGTATGTGGATGAGCAGACTGGAGTCGCGTCCACCTGCCTCCAAGAGAAGCACCGAATTCGAATTTTCTGCACTCAAACGATTTGCAACGACGCAACCTGCCGAACCAGCACCTATGACGATATAGTCGTACTTCATCGAGAATTGCTCCAGGGAGAAGGCTTGTATCGAAGAATCAAATGCTCACGAATTGTACGAATCGATTCCTATCCAAGAGCAAGCGTTTGGATAGTGTCTTTCCGTTCCCAGGACAGTCAATAACGTCCGTTCCTTAACATTAGCGTCTAGTTTTCGGAGGCACGTATGTCTGATTGGTTTTCTATCGAAGGAAAAGTATCGCTGGTCACGGGAGGCTCCAGAGGCATCGGGGAGATGATTGCCGCGGGCTTCCTCATGCACGGAGCGAAAGTTTACATTAGCTCTCGGAAGAAAGATGTCTGTGATGCCACCGCAGAACGCCTTCAGGAAAAACACGGAGGAAAATGCATTTCAATTCCCGGTGATCTGAGTAATCTTTCAGGAATTGAAGCAGTGGCGGCAGAACTTGCACAGCGCGAGTCGCAACTCGACATTTTGGTGAACAACGCCGGCGCAACTTGGGGGGCTCCACTTGAAGAATTTCCAGAAGTTGGCTGGGACAAAGTCATGGACACCAATGTCAAGGGAATATTCTTTCTTACTCAGAAGTGTTTGCCGTTGATGCGAAACTCTGCATCGGCTGAAGATCCAGCACGCGTAATCAATATCGGCTCGATTGATGGGATTCACACTCCCCGTTTCGATAATTTCTCATATGGACCATCTAAAGCTGCGGTTCACCACCTAACGAGGCAAATGGCTTCCCATCTTGTAAAGGAAAACATCATCGTCAACGCCATTGCACCAGGACCCTTTCCAAGCTGGATGCTCAGCGCCGGAGTGGGATTCGGCGGTCAAGTTGAAGGTGCCGATTGGGACAGCGTTGGAAAAGGGAATCCAAGAGGAAGAGTTGGGACGATGGAAGACATCGCCGGGCTTGCTATCTTCCTGAGTTCCCGAGCAGGAGCATTCACCGTGGGCGAAACGATCAGCTGTGACGGAGGATCGGTAGCCTCAAGTTAAGCCAGGTTTTGCTCACCCGACGAGTTCAATTCAGGCGGTATAGCAGAATGTGAACCGCATTCGTGGATGTAACTTTCTGATCAAGTCCAGGAAAAAGCGTTCTAGAGCACTGACACAGACTGCGCGCAGCTGATGTTACTTCGCATCAGAATCGTCGTTGCGTTCTCCTTCGTTTTCTTCGCTGCTTTGCTGATTGGCGACCTGGGTCAGACCAGCCAAGTCACCAGCATCTAGACCAATTTCCTTCAGCAGTGCATCCACTAGTGGTGCTTGGCTTCGATACTGCAATGCACTTGAAACTACCTGGTCTGCTAGGCTTGAGTTTCCACTAGGGTTTGAATTCCCAGATGCTGGGGGGCTGCTGAATCCTTTCATGCCATCAAAGTGAATGATCTTAATTCCGTCAATATTCTCGATCGGCTTCACGGATTCCCGAACAATGGTGGCCATGTGTTCAACAATTTTCAGTCGCACTTTCATGTCTACGATTTCGTTGCTCAGCAGATTTTCGGCTTCATTCAGTGCACGAGTACCTTCCGCATCGACTTCGTAGCGACGTTCCGATACATCAACCTTCATTCTTTCTGCGTCCGCGTCTCCTTGAGCTTCAATTCGAACCTTCTCGGAATTTGCGTTTGCCAGCGTTCGAATTGCTTCCGCCTCATCTACAGCCGCATTCTTCTCAGCTTCCGCCGAGATGGTCACCTGAATGGCTTCTCGCTCTGCTGACTTGCGAGCGTTGACAAGATCTACAGCCTTTTCACGCTCTACAACCTCTATCTCACGAGCAGTCACAACCATCTCTTCTGACTTCGCAGCTTCGGCACGAGCATGGTTCGCTTGAGTCTCGGCTTCAGATTGAGCCTTTGATTTCTCCGCGACCGCAATATCGCGATCTTGATTTGCTAGTTCAACAGTCTTCTGTCTATCGACTTCTGTTGTCTCGATTGCGCGTTGACGTTCAATGTCCCGTTGTTTAACCACACGCTCGTTTTCGATTCTCTCTTCTTCCACTTGTCGATGTGTGAGAATTTGGGTCAGCTCGACCTTCTGATTTGCTTCAATCTCGGCTTCTCTGGCATCTCGGTCCCGGTCGGCCTGCTCGCGCTTGATCTCGGCAACTTGCGAAGCGCGCCTAACCTCAATCTCGCGCTCTTGTTGAAGTCGTGCGTATTCCGCTTCCCGTGCTATCTCAAGTGTTTGACGTTCAGTTTCAAGGTTCTTTTGATCGATTGAGACCTGCGTGTCTTTCTCAATTTCATTTCGGCGCTTTCGCTTTTCTTCGATCTCAGATGTCAGCCGGGTCAAACCTGCCGCATCGAAAGCGTTATCTGGATTGAAGAATTCTCTATTAGTCTGATCCAATCCTGTCAGAGAAACGGATTCGAGCTCCAATCCATTCTTGAGTAGATCTTCGGAGACTGCTACTTGGACCTTCTGAACGAAGGAGACACGTTGCTCATGTAAGTCTTCCATTGCCATTTCTGCAGCCACGGAACGCAGTGCATCCACCAATTTTCCTTCTACGAGTTCTCTTAGAGCATCAGGCATCATGGTGCGTTGTCCGAGAGTTTGCGCAGCATTGGCAATTGATTCCGATGTTGGCTGAACTCGAGTGTAGAACTCCGCCAATACGTCGACTCGCATGCGATCGTGCGTAATCAGAGCTTGTTCGTCTTTTCTCTGAACCTCTAGACGCATGGTGTTCATGTTTACTCGAATAACTTCGTGCAGAACGGGGAATACCAAAGCTCCACCGTTCATAACCACTTTTTGACCGCCAAGTCCGGTACGTACAAAGGCAACTTCCTTTGAGGCTCTACGATATAAACGTGCGAGAATGAGACCAATCGCCAGTAACGCGATAAGAATCACTCCTACCATTAGTAGAGTTTCCATGAAATTAGTGAACATCTGTTCCTCCTAAATCTGTTTTATTAGTTGTACGTTGAATTAGTCGTCCGTAAGAGCAGTAGATGTGTTTCGAACGCCGATAAAGTTTGAGCCGGACTGTTCTATTAGCAAGATGCTCGTACCTTGATCAAATTCTTCCGAATTCGATTCAGGTTCCACCATCACATAGTGAACGAGTCCGTGCTGATCCGTTAATTTGGCTTGTGCAGGCAGGCCTCTTTTCGCAGTTCCAATCGTAATGGTTGCAACTCGACCTACGAATGTCGCTGACTCCACTGCTGAAGTCTGATCTTTGGGAATGATCTTCGCGAATCCTTCGCCGCAAACACGAACCAAGGGAACCGCAAGGATCAAAGCCGGTATCCAAGCAACGCTCCCCGGTAGCAATGATCCAAATATGGCATTGAATGTCCCTTGAATAATGTAGCCAGCGATTCCGAACACCAACAAGAAAATGACCAACAAAATGAGAATCGGGACCTTGCCAATGCAAAGCCATCCTAGGATCCTCGATGGCAAGTTTGTACTGCTGGTGGCAGTCTGCCCTATTACGGAATCTCCAACGTCCGGACCAGAACCCTGAATATCAGTTTGAGGAGCGTCAAGATCCGCGTCTGCTTCGACCTCGGGGATGAGTGAATCAAAGAAGCTGGTTACGCCCATACCGACAAGTGCCAGCACGCCTTCCAGGATGGCGATCGCGAGCATCAGGCCAATGGCAACTGCAAACGGCCGGTTAGCCGCTTCAAGTGCGAATTCCAGCACTACTTATGTGCTCCTGTTATTCCGATTGGGAACGGAATGCCTGCAGCCGTTCTTTGATCCTATTTTCTCTGGCAAGTTTTTCGAGTTCTGCTCGTTTCGCCGCAGTATGCTGGTCTGGTGTTCCACTTGAACTCGATACACCACCAGCGCCGCGCATCGCTCGATCAAACGCCTGCTCGGCATCACGAACATTGTCGCCGACACTTGATCCAGATCCGGTGCCCGAGCCTTCACTCACGCCGTGTTCGGTTTGAGCGGCTTGCTTAGCTTCGCGGAAGGATTTGAGTTCATCCTCCATTTCACGCTTTCGCGCCTGCAAGGCTGCGACGTAGCCTTCAAGTTCAGTGACAGATTCCTTTGACTCTGCAATTGTATTTTCAAGAATTGGAATTTGTGTCTCTATGTCTAGAAGCTGTGCGATGGCGGTCTCTGCCAAGTCTTCTCGATCATTGTCTAGAGCTAGTTGAACTTTCTCGGACGTCTCGGTGTGTTTCTGGCTTTCGTCAGCGAGTCTACGGGATGCCATATGTTGTTTGGAAAGGGTCTTTCCGAGCTCATGTCTTACATCGTCGATGGCTCCGTCGACCTCTCGGATCGCTTGCTGCATAACAACTTCGGGAGCTAGGTTTTCAACCTTTTCGACTAGCATGTTTGTAGTTCCGCTAATCAGGCGCCCGACTCGTGCAGAGATGCTCTCAGTCATTTGGTGTCTCCTTGGTGTTAGATGAAGGTTGAGCAATGATGTTGTTTAGTTCGAGAATTGGTGCCATATGTTGAGCAATAATCTCGGGTTGATAGCAACGACTCTTTGGTAGCACTCCAAGTCGGAGTACAGATTCGATTAGATCGAAGATTCTATTGGCAATAGCGGCTTCAAGCTCCATAAGGTTCTCAGCGGCATCTGGACTGTCTTCCTGGGGCACTCCAGCCATCCAATAGGCGATGATATCGGGAATCCAGTGCGCGAAAATAGCCAGAAGCGCTGAATGCTTGTCGTTTTGGGATTCCAAGTTTCGCAATCTTGCGAAGGATGGTGCTAGGGTCTCCTGTATGAACTCCAGAGACTGGGCATAGTCTTCTTCGCCAAGATGTCGCTGTTTTGCTTCAGAGATGAGGCTTCGCACTTTTTCGGACAAAGTGGCCGCTCCATTGGCATTGAAACTCGCGAGAAATGTTGCGTCGTCTGCGGAAATCCGCACGCTCAATGGGATTGATCGTCCTGCCATGAATTACAATTTCATACAAATGAATACAAATTTATACACTATCGTTTCAAAAATTGCAAGACGTATTTCAAACTATCTTCAAAACTCTCTTCTGAAACACGTCTGGGCAGATATTCGCTCAATTCGCTAGAGTACCTCCTCGGCCAATTGATCCAAAATCGAAAAAAACCTCGACATGGTAGTGGCAGATGACTTTCCACATAAACGTCAAGGTGATTGTCAGTGTGTTGTTGACAAGTTCAAGTGTTGTGGTTTCCTTGCACCTGAAGATATAACGGGACAAGTGCCCAGATTATTTTCGATGCCCAGGGAGAGCAAGCCAACGAAGGTATTGGCTCGCAAGCGCGCGAGCATTATAAGGTTCGCATTCACCACAGAATGCAATTTGACAGAGCCAGCGAACATCCTTGCTGTTTGTAATCAGCTTTGACCAACTCATAGGCATGCTTAGTCCAAATGTCGAGAATCCTTTCTTGATTGAAGCAGGACTCTCGGATACGCCTAATCCGCAAACACGGTTAGTTTGTCGTCTGTCGGACTCACATCTTCCAGACATAATTCGCTTCTTCGAATTCGCTTAAACCTGAGTTCGGTCACTGAGGACCTAAGCTCATCGAAGCATGAACGCGAGGACCTGGTACGTAAGCTTTAACGTTACGTTGTCCATTCAAGCACCTCTACCGCTAGTACATCTCGGCACTTCGCAGATCCTTCCAACTCGAATCTGTATATCACAAGAAACTGTCAGATGCACCTGTTGAAGGCTATAAGTCAATTAGATTTAAGTACTCTCAGAATTTCTCTTTGTACAATTTATGGGTATGTTTTGTACAATGACTGTCTAAAATATAGGTATGTTTTGTTCATCCTGAGTATAAAACACAGGTATGTATTCAAAACTACGGATGTGGGTAGGCCATTCTCTTGACAGTTCAATTAATGCAACGACAGCAGCTCAAGGTTCTAGCTGACTGGTTTATTCGCCCCAATTGTAAGCCCCTGATCATAAGGGGCGCAAGGCAGGTTGGGAAATCTACGCTCGTGAAGCTCTTCACCTCACAACAAGGAAAACGCGTTGTAGAAGTTAATCTCGAACGCTATGCCGAACTTCAAAATGCCTTTGCAAGTCTGAAAGTCGATCAAATTCTGAATGCGTTGGAAGCACTTCCAGGTGTAAATCAAATTGAAAAAGGCGACCTGGTGTTTCTTGACGAAATTCAGGCTGTACCTCAAGCAATAACCGCTCTTCGTTATTTTTTCGAAGATCATAGAGACATTCCTGTGGTTGCCGCTGGGTCGTTGTTTGACTTTGCATTGGCCGATAAGAACTTAACCATGCCAGTAGGCCGGGTGGAGTACCTGCAAATGGTTCCTATGACGTTTACGGAATTTCTCGATGCGATGGGAGAACGACAGCTGGCTCGAATAGTTCAAAGCTTCGATCTAGCAGAAGAGATCAATGATTTTGCCCATTTGCGTCTAAGCGATTTGTTAAGAGACTATTCGTTTGTTGGTGGCATGCCGGAAGCGGTCCAGAGCTATGAAAGTTCTAGACGATTTTCCGAAGCCAGACGCATTCATACCGCAATAATCGAATCATTTAGAGATGACTTTCCGAAGTATATGGGTAGCACAAGGGCACTTCGAGTTGTGAATGTACTGAACACAGCTGCTCGATGTGTCGGGTGGAAAGTGAAATATGTGCACTATTCTCGAAAGGCACCCTCTCGGGACATTAAGTCCGATATTGATCACCTTTGCTTAGCACGGTTGATTTCAAGAGTTGTTCATAGTCACTGCAACGGGATTCCTCTACAAGCACAAGAAGATCCCAAGGCATACAAAATCCTATTCCTTGACGTTGGGCTCATGAACACAATCTGCGGTCTGGATTGGAATGACTCCTATCAAGAATTCGACACGAGATTGGTGAACCAAGGAAGAGTGACAGAACAGATCGTTGGCCAGCATTTATTGGCCCTTAACGTTGAGTCTGTTAATCGTGAGCTCAACTACTGGCTCCGTGAGAGTAGATCTAATAATGCGGAGGTGGATTTTGTTGTCGCGGTGGGCAGTCATGTAGTCCCCATAGAGGTCAAGTCTGGATCAAGTGGGTCTTTGAAGTCTCTGCACCAATTCGTTGCGCAAAAGAATGTAAAGCTCGCCGTTAGATTCGACGCAAACAAGCCTTCTACGCATAGCATTCGAACAACCGTGAGAGTGGGTCAAGAGTCGTTACCAGTCGACTATACGCTAATTTCACTCCCGCTGTATCTCGTCGAATCGTTGCAATCTATAGTCAAGAACTGGTATGAACTGCACGCGACGACAGAGTCAACCGACCCAATCGGCCAAGATTCAAATCAAAGCGACACTAGCTAGAGCGAAAGAATCTCTTGCCCATTCGAGTACTACGACAGACACATCGAGCTCGTTATTAATCATTTCGATCAAGCAAAGAACTTTGCGGTCAATACAATTTCCGCGAGTTTGAACACTCGAACGCCCAGCATTAGTCCTAATTCGGATATTTTTCTAGACTGCTTATGAATATCTGTACAGAGATAGTCGAAATCCTAAATGACCGCGACATCGTTACAGCGTTTGGAATACCCGGGATTCACAATCTTCCCATTTATCAGGCACTACATAAGTGTGGCATGGAGACCTACACTGTTCGGCACGAACAGAGCTCATCCTTTATGGCAGATGGCTATGCACGTGTTTCAGGTACTCCGGCTTTGTGCTCTGTCATTGATGGACCGGGATTCCTAAACGCCTCCACTGGAATCGCTCAGGCGAGAGCCGATTCGGTCCCCATGGTCGTCCTGACTCCCAGCGGAAGTGAGCAACCACAAGGCAATCCACACGAGCTCTGTGGACAGGACGAAGTCTCGAAGCGGGTCTGCAAAGCCCATTTCCGCGTGGGTTTGTCCACCACCAGATGCGATATTGAGAACTTTGTTGACAGTAATCTTCACCTAGTCCGCCAAGGACCCATACATATCGAAATTCCGTTGTCGATGTCGCAAGACGAGCTGGCTCCGCACGAACTGCCAGTGCAACCCGGCGTGCAAAAGGAAAGTAAGTCGTTCGGCAACATTGAAGCCGCCAATCGTCTCATTCATGCTTCGAAACGACCAATTATCGTGGCTGGAGGAGGTGCCGTTGATGCTCAGGTAGAAGTTCAGAAATTTGCAGAACGAATCGACGCTCCAGTGCTCAATACCGTTAATGGCAAAGGCATGTTGCCTCCGAACCATGCTCTGAGAGTGGGATTCAGTCCATCACTGCCAGAAATTAATAAAGAACTTCAAGAATCTGACTTAACTATAGCAATTGGAACAGAATTGAGCGAGATCGACTTTGACTTCTTCATGGAAGGCAAATCGCGCAATTTTCAAAGTTTGATTCGATTGGATATTGAATCGAACCAAGTGAAGTGCAATGCAATCCCTGATGTAGCCATCGTCGGAGACTGTAAAGTTACGATGCCAGAACTAGCTTCAGCACCTACCGATCGAAACGGTAGTGCGCGAGCTAGAGAAATGCGACAGAGGGCTCAAAAGTCTCGATACGCGTCTCAGGAAATGCTCACGTTTCTCGAAGTGCTACGTCAGAACTCCGATGTGTTAGTCGGGGATTCGACACAACCCACCTACTATGCCACCTGGCTCTATGAACCCGCTGGAGTGCGGCAATACTTCCACAGCGTCACAGGTTTTGGAACGCTTGGTTACGCAATTCCGGCAGCCATCGGGGCGAAAATTGCAGATCGCGACAATCGCGTGACTAGCCTGATTGGAGACGGAGGTTCTCACTTCACGATTTCAGAAATCCAATCTGCAACACAATTTGGTTTGGGCATACCCTTTGTGATTTGGAACAATCAATGCTACGGCGAAATCAACAAGGCGATGTGTGTGCAGTCTTCAGAGGTGTGGTATGAATCTCCGACTCCACCTAACTTTCGTTTTTTGGCTGATGCCTACGGCGCGAAATATTGTCGCCCTTCTAATTTCTCAGAACTCTCAGACTTGCTTGAAGAATCACACAAGAGGAACAGTCCAACATTGATTGAAGTCAGCGACGAAGAATTTCCCGAAGTTCACATGACGATGAACTGGTTTGATTCGGCGGGCGAGAGTTAGTTAACACAATGTAAGAACTCCCTGATGAACGACGAAACTAGCCAGAAAAAGCCAAATATTCTCTTCATATTCACGGATCAGCTGCGAGGTGACTCGATAGGGGTCGAACCGAACTCTCAAGTGATCACTCCAAACCTGGATCGCTTAGCTGGCGAGGGCGTCTCATTCTCAAGGTGCATGGGAAACGCACCCCTGTGTGTCCCTGCCCGTTCAGCACTAATGACAGGCCAGTTGATTCGAGAAAACGGGATTTGGAGCAATCGAATCGGGGCTGATCCCAATGGTCCCAGCCACGTCAGAAATATTCGCGACGGGGGATACCGCACCGCCGTCATTGGAAAGACCCATCTCTGGCGACATAGCGCAGCGGGCAAACCGGGTCAGCATGTGAAAGAAATGGAACACAATCTACGAGATTGGGGGTTTGAGTACACCCACGAACTCAACGATCCGATTGAAACGGCATGGATGGGTTGCCACTACACGGATTACTTGAAGGACAAGGGATGGCTGGATGAACATCGCAGGTACATTCAGTCTTGGGTTGAAGAAATGCGGACGGGCAACATAACTCCGTGGGGACAAGAACCTGCACCCGTCCCGGAGGGCGAAGATATAGATTCGTACATTGGTCGGACCGCCTGTGAATGGATTCGCGATTACGGAGACGACCGACCCTTTTATCTGCAGGTTCAATTCACCGGTCCACATGACCCGTTTGACGGTCCACAACCGTATCGAGACCGATACGATCCATCCCAATTGGAAGTAGGTTTAGATGAACCCCACGAACCACCAACCGGTGCCATAGCTGCTCTGTGGCAGCGAGCTCCATCTGTCCATAAAGCGACCAGGTACCAAAGACAAAGATGGCGCGCTTGGTACTACGCAAACATCACGTTGATCGATGATTGGATTGGCAAAATTCTGGATCAACTAGAGTCAAAGGGAGAACTCGACAACACTTGGATAGTGTTTAACTCCGACCACGGCGAAATGCTCGGCGACCACGGTCTTTCGAGCAAAGCGGTGTTCTACGAACAAGCAGTTCGAGTTCCTTGCATCCTACGACCACCGAACGGTACGGCAAATGGACTCAGGTCCGATGCGTTCGTTGAGCACATAGACTTACCAGTTACGATGATCGAAATAGCCAATGCCAAACCGCTTCAGAATTCATTGGGCAGATCGTTGCTGAATTTTGTCAGCGGCACCGATGCTGGCAACTCAGACAAAAATGGCAAGAAGGCTGTGATATCCGAGCTTTTCGGCCAAACGACTGTGATTACTGGAGAGTACAAGATCACCGTTCGCATCGACGACCATCGTGTCGCGCAATTGTTCGATTTGACAAGAGACCCGCATGAGCTACGCAACGTTCGGAATGAACAAGAGTACAAACAGACAATTGCAGATTTAGTCGAACAGTTTGTCGTACCGATTGACGAACGAATCGACCAACCTGGACTTTCCGACTATCGTGACTACGTGAGACGCACCGGCAGTGTCAATTAGAAACTTTATCTATCAGATTAAGCCCTCGAACGACAAGACACTTGAAGTCATGTAGCGGACGCTTCAGATATTCCACAGATAGCCCGTTCCAACGCACCAGAAAACTCAGTATCAACCATGTCACGTCTTAGTTCTTCGGTCAAAGCGCGGGAAAAGCTGGCAATCATGGATTTGTTCTCTCCAAGACGACGAATGGATTCTTCCTGAGAGTAGCCACCAGACAAAGCTGCCACTCGGAGAACTCGGGGATGGCGTGAAAAGTCGCCGTAGAAATTTGGTTGCTCCGGCAACGTAAGTTTAAACACCACATGCTCCTCTTCGTTCAACGCAGCCAAGTGTCGTTCTAAATTAATTCTCAAGACCTCTTCACATTCCTCTTTGTCAGGTGCGTTGATGTCAATTTCGGGTTCCACAATGGGTACGAGCCCATGTCCATTGATTGTTCTGGCGTAGTCGAACTGTTGTTCGACGATATCCTCAATGGCCTGCCGGTTGCAATATTTGATTACCGATCTCATCTTGGTACCGAAGACATCAAGGCTCTTCGCCTCATTGAGGCGATTTGAGAGATCGGTGAATGGCTTCATCAGTTGCACGCCAGAAGACTCTTCGGCCAATCCAACGTCGATCTTGAGAAACGGCAGAATGGACTTTCGCTGCCACAAATACTGACTTGCCTTGAGACCATCAACCGAATCGCGCATCGTTTTTTCGAACAGAATCGCACCTAAAACACGCGGCCTTGAGAAGGCACTGCTTGTCATGATTCGCACACGCATAGCGTGTACCAGATCGAACATTAAGTCTTCGTCATCGGAGAACTCAGATTGCGGTATACCGTAACGTTCCAACGTTTTCGGAGTGCTTCCTCCGCTCTGATCCAATGCAGCGATAAATCCCGCACCTACACGCATGAGCATTCGTTGTTCAGGCATTTAATTAATCCTTCTGTCTTTGCCAAAGGGCAAATGTTATTCATTCCGATACAGCTCAATCAGAACAGATACATTCATACAAGAGATCGAAGAAATTAGCTGTCGTTGAGACTAGCTTGATTCAGTTCGGACTTTTCTGGGGTGTTCACACCCTGCGCAGCTTCGGCAGCTATTTCAAAAGATCTCATTCGCTTTTGATGATCATATATAGAGGAAACCAATATGAGCTCATCAGCACCGGTTTCATCTACAAACTTTTGCATCGAGGCTCGAATGGACTCCATGGTTCCAACTGCAGATGCCGGCCGTACCGACTGTACAACGTGTAGTTGACCGCGATCCAGAGTGGACTCGAAGTCTTCGACAGGAGGTGGAAGTCTTCCTGGTGTACCTGTCCTCATTTTCAACAGAGATTGAAGACCCGACGTTCGTAGGAACTTGGCTTCTTTTTCAGTATCGGCAGCGCATACGTTAAAGCCCAGCATTAAATAGGGTTCTTGTAATTGCGCAGAAGGTGCGGAGGGTTCGAAGCGTCTGCGATACTCGACAATCGCCTCGTACAGCATCTGTGGAGCAAAATGGGACGCAAACGAATATGGCAGACCCAACATCGCTGCGAGCTGTGCTCCATAAAGACTCGATCCCAAAATCCAAATAGGAACTCGAGTATCGTTGCCAGGATATGCTCGTACTTTCTGCCCCGGTTTCACCGGACCCAAGTAATGTTGGAGCTCGAGCACATCTCTAGGAAACCCGTCAACATCTGCTTGCAGATTTCTACGAATAGCAAAGGATGTGTGTTGGTCCGTTCCGGGAGCTCTTCCAATCCCAAGATCAATTCTTCCTGGAAACAAAGTTTCTAATGTTCCGAATTGCTCTGCAATGATTAATGGAGCGTGATTCGGCAGCATGACTCCGCCCGACCCTATTCGAATAGATTTGGTTTGCTGAGCTACATGTCCCATGACGACTGCGGTAGCGGAACTCGCGATTCCAGGCATGTTGTGATGCTCGGCAAGCCAATACCTGTAAAACCCAAGGCCCTCAGCACGTTGAGCCAAATCCACGGCGTTATGCAACGCTACTGTCTCGTTGCTTCCCTCTACCACTGGAGCAAGATCGAGAACTGAGTAACGTATTTCTCGAGTCATGGATTGCAATCAGTCTTGAAAACAGAGGGAGTTTATACTTTCAATCAAATCAAGATTCTCTATTTTTATGAGCGACTTCGACGTCTACTTCAACCCAAATTGCAGCAAGTGCCGTATTGCGTTGGACGCAATTCACAGTAGCGGAATGGATCCAAATGTAGTGCGATATCTCGACAATCCGATTGGCGAAGAAACACTTCGAGAGATCATTGCAATCTTGACAGATCCAGTTGAAGACCTTGTTCGTAAGGACCGCAATTTCCAATCATTGGCACTAAACTCAAGCGACTACAAGGACGAAGAATCCGTGATAGGCCTGCTTTTGGCACATCCTGAACTTATGCAGCGTCCAGTTGTAGTCAAGAACGGTCGCGCGACCATCGTCCGCTCACAAGAAAAGATTGACGAAGTTCTAAGCGCAAGTTAGCTCGAACCATTCTGAGCAAGAGGCCCTCGCAGCAACTTGCCCGATTGAGCTCCCGTGTGCACGTTCGAATTCAAGAAGACTTCACCGTTGACAATGGTCGACTTGATCCCTTGTGCGGTCTGCTTCAGACGTTTCGCACCAGACGGCAGATCACGTTCAACTGTGGGCATATCCGGACCAATCGAATCGGGATCGAACACAACAACATCCGCAGCGTAGCCCGGCATTAGCAAGCCTCTATCTCGCAATCCCCACCGACTTGCAGTTTCTGAAGTCACCATAGCAACTGCTTGTTCCAAGGTGAGTTCTTCACGTTCGCGAACCCAATGGCTGAAAATGTGAGTCTGCAGCGAGCTGTCCATGATCTGAGACACGTGAGCACCGGAGTCCGAGAATGTAACAGCGGACTTGGGATGCTTCATCATCTCTATTACATCGTCCTGATTCTCGTTGGCAATCGGTTGCCGAAACATGCATTTGAAGTCGCTTTCCAATGCCATATCTATCATCAGCTCAACCGGACTTATACCGCGTTCCGCGGCGAGCTCGTCCATCCTCTTTGAACCGCCTGACGGTTCGTCCATCGCGAAGACCCAATGCCAGTTTGGAGGACGGACGATTACTGATCGCTCCTTGTGTCTCTCGCTTTCATGACTTGCGGCCTCAACAAGCTTGGCCTTAACTTCGGGATCTCTCAATTTTGCCTTCTGTTCCTCCAGAGGTAGTCGTCTTACTTCTCTCCATACGTTCCAACCGTCGAATGGAGTGTTGGATTCGAATGTATAGATGACGTTGAGTGCTCTCGAATGCACTTGAGCAAACATATTGCCCCCAGCCTCTTCTACTTCATCCAACAATTTGAAGAAACTACGCCATCGATCCGGGATATGACGCGAACTGAACATTCCCCATGTCACAGGGCAGCCACAATCAACGGCGAGCTCCTTGATACGCGACTGATAGTCAAGAAGTTTCTCGGGATCTCGGCCAATGTCTTCGGCCGCGATTTCGAACATCCCCGCACCCGTCGATCTCATATTTTGAACGAGGTACTTCACTTCTTCCCATGAGGCAATTCGACTAGACACCGGCTTGTGATCCGATGTCTGGTGATTCCTGCTGCGAGACGTTGAAAGTCCTATCGCTCCAGCTTGGACGGCCTCTTGAACCAACTCGCCCATTCGTTTGGTTTCTTCCACTGAAGCCACATCGGTGAAAGCTCTGTCTCCCATAACATATGTGCGTAGAGCCGAGTGACCAACATAACCCGCGTAATTTATGCCCTTGGGTGTGGCATCGACAGCATCTAGATAGTCGGGATAGCTCTCCCAGCTCCAATCGATGCCCTCCAACATGGCGCTGCGAGAAATGTCCCCCGCTCGTTCAAGATTTCGGAAGACATGATCGGCATCGGATTCCTTGCAGGGGGCAAGAGTGAATCCACAATTGCCCATGACCACGCTTGTTACTCCGTGATAGCAAGAACACGAACCCAGGTTGTCCCAAAACACTTGGGCGTCCATATGCGTGTGACCGTCGACAAATCCCGGTGCTACTACATGCCCTTCCGCATCGATGGTCTGTTTTGCCAGTCCATTGACATCTCCTATTTCAGTGATGTAGCCATCAGTAATAGCAACATTGGCGAGTGAACGCTCTCCACCGGAACCGTCAATTACTGTTCCATTTTGAATCAATATGTCATAGGGCATGGCTTCTCAACATCTCTCAGTTTCATTGGCATTGTAAATTTCAACAATTGGTTATTCCAATTTCGTAGTTCCACGAAACTTCTCTTGAGGCTGCCAAATTTTCCTCCGCTATCCGCAAGATTTACACCAGCCTCTTGCAAACTGGCCCGTTGGAAAGTCTGATTTCTCGACAACAAGTAGACTATTTGTAACTAACTGCCGAAGAAAACCATGGCCTACAACAACATCGAATACGAGACAGACGACCGCATCGCATTTGTCACGCTCAATCGACCAGAAAAACTAAATCCTTTGAGTCATGCGCTTCGAGGAGAGGTCTATGACGCAATGAGGCGTGCTGAAGCCGACCGAAGCGTCGGCGTGATCATTTTGCGCGCAAATGGACGAGCATTTTCCGCGGGCTACGATCTAGCGCCAAACGTAGATGAACAAAGTGATTTCGTTAGCGATCATTCAGGAATGCCCGACACTGGCTCGACACACCCCCAACATTACGATTGGTCACGGCATGCGTTAATGGGTCATTGGTTGATATGGGAACTGGCTAAGCCAGTCATAGCGCAGATTCATGGATGGTGTCTGGCGGGAGGAACCGAATTGACTTCGATGTGCGACATGCGAATCGTCGCCGAAGATGCACGAATTGGGTACCCTCCTGTACGTGCCATGGGAACTATGGACATGATGTGGGCGCCGTGGTTTCTGCCGCCAGTCAAAGCGCGCGAGTTTGCATATACGGGGGATTGGTTTACGGGAGCAGAAATGGCGCAGTACGGCTGGGCCAACTACGCCCTACCCAAAGAAGACCTGGCTGAATTCACCGAAAAATTCGCCCGTAGGCTTGGGCACATCGACAACGACCAGTTGAACTACAACAAACGCGCGGTGAACCGACAGTACGAAATCATGGGCATCAGAACTGGACTTATGTCGGGAACAGACGTAGAAGCGATGTCCAAGCATCGTCCTGCTGCCGGGGAATTTGGAAGGCGCGTCCGAGAAGAAGGATTGAAAGCAGCTCTGGAATGGAGAGACGGACCATTTGGCGATTTCCGTGCTGAGTACCAAGACAAACATCGAAATCGAGAACTTGCCGGGGCTAGCAAGTCCGCCAAACCTGGAGACAGCGATTACAGTCGCTAGACGCTCGCCGATCAGATTGACCTGGAATATCGCAATCGTTACGTTGCGGCAAAACGATTGCAGGAACTGAGTACTTGGGGCAATAAACGTGAAAATTGGATTATTCGGAATTAACTCTGGAATCTGTGCCGATCCAGATGTTGCAAAGAGAGTAGTACGTCACGCTGAGTTGGCGGGAATTGAGTCGGTTTGGACAGGAGAACATGTGGTTCTTCCGGATCCGAGACAGCCACCATCACCCGCTGCACCTGACTACGCAATGCTGCATCCGTCGACAAACCTGGCGTTTCTAGCGGCAGTTACCGACAGCGTGAAACTAGGGACCGGGATTACGTTGATTGCTCAACGGAATCCTCTCGTCCTTGCAAAAGAGATGGCAAGCCTAGACTACATCTCCAAGGGCCGCTTGATTCTAGGAATTGGTGCAGGCTATCTCTACCAGGAATTCGATGCATTAGGAGTTCCATTTCGAGAACGCGGTGCAAGAACTGACGAAGCGATCAAGGTGCTTAGAACTCTTTGGAATGACCCAAATCCCTCGTTTAGCGGACGCTTCTGGAGGTTTGAAAATATTCAAGCAATGCCGCGGCCAGTACAACGCGGGGGCCCACCAATAGTTGTGGGAGGCACAAGCGAAGCAGCGCTGAAAAGATCTGCAGAATCAGCTCAGGGTTGGTATGGATTCGCTATGAACGTTGAGCAGACACGTGAGATAGTTCGTCGGGTTAGTCAATATCCTGGAGGAGCTGATCTGGAAGTCAGTGTCACACCATCGATGCGTCTAGACCAAAACCTAGTACAGGAATTTGCGTCTGTAGGAGTTCACCGACTGATTTCGCTGATACCCAATGAAGAAGCTCGAATCCTTCAGCTGATTGACGATTTAGCTCCGCTTGGCGACACATAGAACCTAAGGGGAATTATATATTTGGGTTGATAAATCATTACTTCGTCCGTCTGGGACGATAGGTTAGCAGTGCTTTAGCAACATCAGTTGGGGTTGCCTCGCCATAGTCAGCTTTGTAGATACGCCTTTCCTTGACTTGGTTAGATTCCCCTTTGTAAATTGCATCGATGCCAGCCACGGATTTATCCATTTCATTTTCTTGCTGCACGTTGGCATCGACACGTTGTCGATGTAGTTCTTGAACTTCGTTCACCATGTTCCATTGCTCCGAAGGAGTTAATTTGAGAATTGGAAAGTCCTGTATGTGCTTTTTGTAGACGTGTGGTTGCCCCGTTCCTTGTTGGCGACTGTAAATTTCTTCCTGCTTTGCTTTCATACACAGGAATAAATAGAAAGTCATATATTCGTGTTCGTCCAAACTTCTTACAACTATGCAGTCCGAAGCCCAAATACTCTCTTCATGCCACCAAACGTAACCTGAATAGGCACCCGATCTGCTGATGGTGAAACACTGACCTTCAGAATTTGATTGGTTGTGCATGTAGGCTGGCACTCGACCTCCCGCAACAACAGGTATGGAACCTTCCAATGCTTGTAATTCAGTAATCACTTTCCCGTTTTCAATGGACGCAATTTCCATCAAAGGAACAGTTTCACATTTACCGCTGACAATCCAGGGCCTCCCCTTTCCGTTCAATCGTTCAATCTCCACGCCTGTTGGGGGGGGGGGTCAATAGGATTTTCTGTACGCTGGTAAAAGAATACAAACTCGTCTTTATCTATAGTTTCACCCTTTGTTTTTTCACCACTTATGGCAACACGGTAATACCATTCCGTACTTTTCGTTCCTTTGTCCGTTAAATAAACAATTTGGGTTCCAGCTTCGGTGTAGGGCGAAAATGTACCTCTGGGCAATGTCGCAATAACTCGCACTCTAGAATGTTGAAACACTCTTTTCCAAAGCGACGAATGCACTTGATTAACGACAAGTCCTTCAGGTACAACGATTGCCATTGAGCCCCCCATTTTGAGACTGTTGAAACAATGCAAGAAACAAGCTTCATCTGAATCTTTGGCGTTTCCATCCACAAGTCTGATCGCATCAACATCAACATCGAGCGAAAATGGAATGTTCGACACAATACAATCGTGCAATTGATCGGCGTTCACAAGGCTATTTCCTTGTGTTACTCCTGAATGCCCGTCTCCAAAGAGAATCATGTTCATTTTTGCGACACGTGCTGTTGTGGTCAGTTCTCTCCCGTAAACTGATTTGTGGTGCAAAATCTGCATTGCGTCCGCAGAAGGCTTAATTTGTTGTCCAAGATGTCGAAACGTTTCAATAAGGAACCCTCCCGTCCCGCAAAACGGATCGTAGACGGTGTTTCCAAATTGCGGGTTCAACAGTTCAACCATGAATCGGACAATTGGTCTCGGCGTGAAGTACTCTCCCAAATCGTTGTGCGTGGAAGTGGTGCGGCTCAAGAAATGCTCAAATGCAACACCTTTCAAATCTTCATCAACGCTCATAAGATGAAGTGGATTCAATTCGGAAATGATCTTCTTTAGTGCTCTTCCGTTCACTCTTGTTTCCGACAACACATCACTCTTGTAGAGCTTTTTGAGTCGTGCAACCACGTAGTCGTTGAGATAGCTGGGCAAATCTTCGTCTGACTTTTTGAGAAGGTCGTTCCAAGTTGAATCATTGGATTCTCGTTCGCTCAGCAATTTCAGAAACAATATGTTCGAAAACTCAGTGAAACGTTCCAATCCCGCGCGGATGCCCGCTTGCCTCAAGACATTGTTCAATGTCTCGAAAACATCAATCAACTGTGATCTCGACTCAATGACACGATATGGAACGGTCATGACACTGTTACTTCCGCTTTCCCAAAATCTCTTAAGTTGTTGTGGTGCCAACGGTTCTGTCACTTCGAGATTGTTGAGAAACAGAGGTTTTCCCGAAGGGGCATGCAGAGATTTGAAGGATGGTCCGTTGCAGGCGAACAAATAATCTACTCCAATTCGCTTGGAGTAATCGGCGGCTTGAGCGAATGCCTTGTCGATTGTTACATTGGGTTTCTTGGCTTCCAGAACCGCCGATGGGACACCATCGGAAAAGAAAACATAGTCAGGAGACAGTTCCTTCAGATTCTTTTTGTGTGTTGAACTCAAACGTCTTGTAACTGACCGTTCAACAAATACGTCTCTGTTGGGATTATCCGGGTCTAGGATCCAGCCTTGCGCAGAAAGTCTGCGATCAATTTGTTGGCGAACTTCTGCTTCTACTAACTGAAGCATGGCACCTAAGTCCTTGCTCCCGAATCGAAGCCGTTGTCAGCAATCAAATCTTCATAAGACAACGACTTTCCTGTCAATCCGCTTGCAACAATCTCCATTTGCGAGATTGTGTCCAAATCTCGAAGGTTATGCCTTCCCGAAAATTCGGCAACATACCTATTCAGATGCTTGGGAGACATCTTGTGATAAGTGCCGTGATACCCTCGCTTCATGAGCGCCCAGAAAGATTCGATTCCGTTGGTGTGAGCCATGCCGTCAACGAACTCTCCAACCGAATGCTTGACTGTCTTGTGTGGGAAGGGCAATCCTTGATAGGCGGTTGCCTCGTCCGTGTAGATCTGTGCATCTTGAGAAACGCTCTTGACAACGAATCCCTGCAAGGTCTCAGCATCGGTTCTTGCAACAACCTTGGCTCGTATCTGATTGGATTCCCTGTCCTTGATGCCTGCAACGGCAGTTTTGCCCACAGTGCCACGACCAGCCCGTAACTTTTTACCTTCGTGCTTGTTGGATTCTCGACCGCCTACATAGGTTTCATCAGCTTCCGCCGGACCGTTAAACATGACATTTGAACCTTCTGACGCAAAAGCTTCGCGAATTCTCTGTTGCATGTGCCAAGCTGTTTTCTGTGTAATTCCCAAATCCCTGTGCAACTTCATGCTTGAAACACCCTTGAGACTGGTCAAGTCCAAGTAAATAGCGTACACCCATTTGAGCAATGGCAAAGGAGAGCCTGCCATTACCGTTCCCGTCTTTACACTGAAATATTTGCGACACTTTCGGCAACGATAGGGCATCTTGACATGGGAACACTCGTGCGTATTTTCGCTGTTGCAGAGGGGGAGAGCTCGGTGTCGGGCCAGCGTGTTAAGTCGCGCGTACCATTTTCTAGCTGAATCCTCACTTGGAAACAGGTTTGCAAGTTCAATGAGAGTAATTCCTTTTCGATGGGATTTTCCCGGTGCTTTTTGAGTCATGTCTAAATCTCCTTCATACTGATGATTGTAGTGATTGAGACGGGTTTGTCAACCTAAATATATAATTCCCAACCTAAGGTCGAGTAATTCCTTTACAAAAGTCGGTAACACTGCGAGCTCCTTCTTTCGCAATCATGGTGCAATCGGGCACGATGAGTTCAGTGGCGTGAACTGTCCCCTTAACGTCCCTACAAAAGGCTTGAACTCCCGCTTGCAGTAACAGCCGATAGAACTCGATTCCCTCGTCGCGGAGCGGATCGAACTCATTAACACTGATTACCGTGGGAGGAAAGTGCTTGACGTCCTGCTCTGTAGCAAAACTGGGCCACGCAAGGGGATTCTCGTTTTCCAGTTCCTCGATTCCATAGCCCACCGCTGCTCTGTTGTTGGCAAGTTCAAGCAGGTAGCCGTTACATTCGCTACTTGATGGAAAACGATCTTGGGGCCATTTACCAGCTATATAGGGACAAAAGGCGTAGAGTCCTTGAATTAGCTCCAGCGATCCTTCCTTGGCCATTTTCATGCCAGTGGCTAATGTCAAGTTTCCTCCGCCGCTCTCACCGGAAACGATTACGTTTGATGGGTCAATTCCTAGTAGGTCGCTTGATTCCACTGCCCATTTGACCCCGGAAACACAGTCATTCAACCCGGCCGGAAATGGAGCAACTTCTTGTGATGAAGACGGAACCATGCAATTCCGAAAGTCAACCATCGCAACAGCAACCCCGTTGTTGGCCAGTCGTCTGCCCCACATGTTGAAGGGAGCGTCAAAGCAAGAGCCAGTACTCATGCCTCCACCGTGCAAGTAAACAATGCAAGGTAGGACTTCCCCATTGTTAGGACGCAGTAAACGAACCTTGACAATGTTTCCGTCGGGAGAAGATTCAAACTCCAAAGTTCTGTCGTCCAGGTCTGCGTTCAGCAAACTACCCGCTTCGTACACCGCCCGAGTTTGCTTTTCCATCTGTTTTCGGAAAGCCACCGCTTCAGGACTGCTCGCCTCATCAAGCAACTGTGCCCGATTCCCTATGTCTCCTTGATTTATAGGATCTGGCACAGAACCGAAGTACTTTCTAATTTTTGGATCAATTCTCAGGTCATCGGTGATCTTTGACATGTAGAGCGACCTCGCATTTTGTTTACGCAGGGACACAACTGGATGGCGGACCTATTTCAGGTCAAAATACAGCTGATTCCTAGCACGGTTGCCGAGCTGCACCAAGCAATGATCGCGCTGTACTACTAACACATTCAACTCGGATTCTTTTGCGCTCTCTGGTCTGGACGGCGTTTAGACCTTCTGCTGACACGAAACAAACCACAATTCAACAGCTAAGCTTCGTCGTTGTTAGTTTCGGAAGTCACAATATGCACTCGTTTTTTCGAAAGAAACAGAGTGCCTATAAGATAAGAGAACACAAAACAGAATATCAGAGAAATTAAAGCAAGAAAGAATCCCATGTTCGAATTGAACAGAAACAACATGACGGCTATGCCAAGAGACACATTCAACTTAAATGACCTAAGCTCGTCTTTACTCGAGAAAACCCAAGTTCCATCTCTTTTGACCTTCATGGGTGGTATCGTGTGATGAGCATGCCTGTCTAGAAACGAAATCGACACTCATGGGCCAGAGTTAAGTCTATTGGCATTGTACGCACTAGGGAGTAAAGCTGGCCAAGTCTTCATTCTCGGCTCTTGGCTAACAATCGAATAAATATTTGCAAATTATCAGTAGAAGAAAACTAAACGATCACTCTAGGTCTGAATTCGCTAAGGCCCTAAACTGCATTCACGCTCATATTGGTTATCATGCGATTTACTGTTGTTTGTCCACACTAGAGGTGGCTATGTCGGGTATCTCGAAGATCCAGCGTCGCAAAAGTGTCACGAAGAGAAGGTTCTCAATCGGAAGGAGATTGACGTCAGTTTTCCTTATAGTCGCCTTTGTAGTTCTTAGTTCGTCGGTGGCTACGGAAGATTCAGCCGAACAAAAAGTGGAAATTTCGATGTCGGCTCGAGCAACACTGGCGTTCTGCGAAGATTCATCGATTGAAGTTGGAGCTGCCGAGCTCGTCGAACGTGCATCTGATGAAGGAGTGAAGCTAGTTGATGTGTACATTCGAGTGAGGGGTTTGGCAGAGGAAGCTGGGCTGCACGCTGTGCACATTCACGAAACCGGATCGTGCGATCCTTGTAGTGCCGCGGGGGGCCACTTCGACCCGGGTCCTCACGGACACACAAATCCAGATGGCAACCATCCCTTTCATTCAGGAGATCTTGTAAACATCGAAGTCGATGAAGAAGGCAACGGAGATCTCAAGACCATAACTTCCCGACTAACACTTTCTCCAGGTCCGCTGTCTATATTTGACAAGGACGGTGCTTCGTTGATCATTCACGTGGACCCTGATACCTATTGCCCCGGTGGCGAAGAAGCAGGATGCGCTGGCGGAGCGCGTCTCGCATGCGGAGTTTTTGAGGTCCAGGAAGAGTCTTAAGGCGTTTTGAAGCGAGCAAGTCTCGACAGGTCTGACCTAAGATGACATTGGCATATGCAACAGAACGAGTTGCTCCGTCTATGGGTGTCCGAATTACGGGTCTTAATTTGGAGCGGGCAAACTCCGACATGGTCGGAGAGCTTAGGCAGCAGTTGAACGAACACATGGTTGTCGCCATCGGTGATCAAGACCTGGGAGAAGACCAGCTGCACGAATTTGGTCTTCTTTGGGGAGACACTCTCACGCATCCCACATCGGTTGAACGCAAAAACCCGCATGTTCAAGTCCTTGCGAGCAAAAACGGGACTCAAGGCAGAGGTTTGGGCGCCTGGCACTCCGACATGAGCTGGCATCCCACACCGCCTTGGATCACCATGCTCCATGCTAGAACCATTCCATCTTTTGGAGGGGACACTGGCTACGCGAACCAAAGACGAGCATTGGAACTTCTCGATTTGGCGACTAGCGACAAACGACGTTCCCACCGTCGCGGACTACCCAGCCGAGCGGAAATTGAAGACCTGCGCGCAAACCACACGGGCAAAGGATTTGGCGAGCACGTCCCCGATTCAATTCATCCTATGGTGAGAACACATAACGAAACGAATCATCAAGCCTTGTATGTCAATCCAGAATTTACCACTCATGTAGTAGAAGTAGACCAGGAGGAAAGCAACAGGATTTTATGGCCACTATGGCTGCATAGCATTTCCCAAGAGTTCATCTATCGGCATCGGTGGAAGACCGGTGACTTGGTCATTTGGGACAACCGATCAGTCATGCATACAGCGATTTTGGATTACGAGGAACCACGTTGGATGACTCGTGTCGTCATAAAGGGTGACACGCCACATTAGTCTGGCAATGCATTGCACGAGAGCTTGGGCCGCAATGATCCCAATACTGTTTGGTTGTTCGCCAAAAGAAAGTGCTGAGCAAGCCGAAGCCTCCTTTGCGCGCAATGTGGAAAGCTGCATCTGTCGCTACTTGGACATAGAAGAGGACAACTACTCCGGATTCACGTACGAATACTTCATTGACGATTGCAACGAAGTCGTCCACGAGTCCAACCCGAGTCGCTATTCTGATTCCTTGCGTTCTGAGCCGGAGATTTCCGAACTGCGGTGTCAAGAGTATGTTAAGCCTTGGCTTGAAGAAGTTGAAGAAGCGGAAAACCTGCAAGAAAACTATCGAAAACTGTTAGAAGAGCTTCGTGGCGGAGAGCCAGCTGAATCTGAGGATCATGTCGCAGAGTAATGGAATTTGCTTTGACAGCGGAACAAACGCAACTACGAGATACCGTCGCCCAATTTCTTGAGTCTCGATGCCCTATTTCGCATACCCGTGAAGTCATGACCTCCACGCCTGGATATGACAAGGAGAGATGGGTAAACCTTGGAAGGGACATGGGTCTAGGAGGGATTCATGCTCCTACGGAATGTGGCGGCGCAGGTCTTTCCTACTCCGAAACCTGCATCGTTCTCGAACAAATGGGCAATGCGCTGTACTGCGGACCATACTTTTCATCGAATGTTCTAGCAGTCAACGCACTATTAATCGGCGGTACGACGGAATCTCGGCAATTCTTGGCTGACCTAGTTTCTTGTAATCGCACAGCCACTATTGCCTTTATCGAAGAAGATGCACTTTGGAATTTGTCGGGAGTCCAGTGCTCCGAAAGAGATGGCAGGATCAACGGAGAGAAGTCCTATGTCTTCAATGGATCCAGCGCGGACTTGATTCTTGTCATTGCGAGGTGTCAACCTGAAGGTATATTCGGTCTCTTTGCACTTGATGGCGGTGCAAAAGGCTTACACAAAGATTCGGTGAAAAGCCTCGATCTAACTCGTCAGTTGGCACGACTAACGTTGAAAAACGCTGACGCTCTCCGCCTCGCTGACTGGAATGAGCACAAACATCGTCAGTTTCTCGACCTCGCTTGCATTGCGCTTGCCAATGAAATGGTTGGAGGTGCGCAAAGAATGCTTGACTCCGCACTTGAGTACTCTTCGACCCGTGTTCAGTTTGGTCGAACAATCGGTTCGCTTCAAGCCATCAAGCACAAGTGTGCGGAAATGTTGTTGAAGATTGAGTTCGCACGGTCAGCTGCTCTGTGTGCGGCGCAATTCGTGCGAGATGAGTCCGAGCGATCCAAGATGGCATCCATGGCGAAAGCGATGGCTAGCGATGCCTTCATGAACGCTGCATCGGAATGTATTCAGATTCACGGTGGCATTGGCTTTACGTGGGAAAACGATACACACCTTTGGTACCGACGAGCCAAGAGCAGCGAAGTCTATCTTGGGGATTCGAACTACCACCGCGAGAATTACCTTCAGTCTTTGGGTTTGTGAACTATGCAATGGACTGAAGCAAGAGTTAGACAGGAAGTCAGAACCTGGTTGGGGGAAAACTGGGATCCGAATGCACGTCTCATCGAATGGCGGAACAAACTAATGGATTCTGGCTGGGGAATGCCTGCTTGGCCCACTCATTGGTTCGGAAAAGACATGCCAGATGGTCTCATTCCTACCGTTCAAGAAGAATTTGCGCGTGTTAACGCAGTAGGGGTGGCTCGAACAGGAATCCGACTATGGGCCGCGGAAACTCTCCTCGCTCATGGCAACGACGAGCAGAGGGAGCGATTCCTGAGAAAGATACTCACGGGTGAAGAAATCTGGTGCCAGTTGTTCAGCGAGCCCGGTAGTGGCTCCGATTTGGCAGGAGTAACCACTCGCGCTGAACGAAAAGGGCAGGAATGGATTGTAAACGGCCAGAAAGTCTGGACTACAAGTGCGCATCATGCAGACTATGGATTATTGCTTGCCCGTACGAATTGGGATGTTCCAAAACACCAAGGAATGACCTATTTCGTGGTGGACATGAAGCAAGAAGGAGTAGAAGTTCGACCGCTTAAGCAAATGAATGGTCATGCTTCCTTCAATCAGGTGTTCTTCACCGACGCGCGAATTCCATTGAACAACAGAATTGACGAGGAAGGCAATGGGTGGCGGGTTGCAATGACTACCCTAATGCATGAGAGACGAGCAGCCAATGCTTTGGCTGGTCAATCAAGATCGAAAACGCCGGAAGGCACTATCTACGAAGAGGAACGTTGCGAAAATACCGTTCTTTCCGAACCCTACACTTGGTATCCCCAGCGAGCAGGAAGAGTTGACCTTGCAATTGATCGAGCAGCTGCTACAAAAACGCTTGATAACCCTGTTGTTCGACAAGAACTAGCACAACTGCTAATGATGTCGCAGTGTTCCGAGTGGACCGCACTTCGTGCTAGAGCGGCAAGAGAGAAAGGTCAGCCACAAGGTCCGGAAGGATCTTTGGGCAAGCTCGCGAACAGCTACATTGCTAGGCAAGCACTAAGGGTACACACAATTACAACCGGTTTAGGTTCCATGTTGGAAGGTGAGGATGCCCCAATGGAAGGACTAATCGCAGAAATATTGCTTTCCGTACCGGCAATATCAATCGCGGGCGGAACAGACGAGATTCAGAAAAATATCATCGCTGAACGGGTTTTGGGAATGGAGAAGGAACCTCGGTTGGATGGTGGGCCCTTTAGAGAAGTTCGTAAGAACTAAAGCAAAATCCTTCTGCTACGGAGGACTTCCCCTGACTTGGGAGCATTCGACGTGAATCGTTGTCGTGTAGAGTCCATCAATGTGTGAGCTATCAAACAAGGACACGGGCCTCGGAGACTCCGGTCAATTCTTTCGACTTGGACCCAAAGCACTAATCGCCGCGTTAGCCAAGTGCTGTTGGAATCTCGCAGTTCCCATCGGTCTGGGGCTGTTTATCGTTCATGTTTTGCTCAGACTATTGGGAATTTCATTGAATTGGCATATGGTTCCTTGGTTCACTGCTCTTTTGGTTGTATTTTGCTGGTTTCTAGTTCTGACAGTTGTGGGACACTTCTTTCGCTCCTATAGGTTGGAAGAACATTGCTTACACAGTCGAGAGGGAGTGCTACGTTACCGACACACGGTTGTACCGCTCAATCGAGTTCAACATGCGGAAGTGGTTAGGGGGTTGTCCGAGCGTGTGTTCAATTTAGCAACACTCATTGTTTGCACTGCGGGTCCGGCTTCGTATGCAGTGTCGGTGAAATATCTCGAATTGGACTTGGCTAACCGAATGCTCATAGAGATCGTTCCCAAGAAGTTTGCAGCTATAGAAAATGGCGCAGTCACAGACTGAGAGCGGCACTTGGCGTCGGCTACACCTCTCTTATATCTTTCACTCAAAGTGGTTGCTATTTCCACCAACTGCCTACCTCGGTTCCATAGTTCTCATTATCAATACGGTTCCTAATTTTGAGGTACGACTCGTCCCTCAAATCATCATATTCTTGATCCAAAATATCATTTGTTACTTGCCCATTTTTGCCTATTTGCTTTTTCGCCATTTTTCATTTCGATTTCAGTTTCACGATGACCGATTAGTTGTGCGAAAAGGATTGATTGAAGTTAGTGATAGTGTCGTGCAATACGAGATGTTGCATGGATTAGACACGACGAGGTCTCTTCTACATCGATTGTTCGGCACAGTCAAGGTGGGCTTGCAGACTCGTAGCACAATTTTTACGGGTATCGACCTCCGTTCAGTACGCTTGGCCGTCGCTGATGAACTAAGAGAAAACCTTGAAAGCTACCAGAAACATCGGGCAAATCCCATAGTTTCAACTATGGAATTGGAAGAGCCTAGCTCGACCGATACCAGTGAAGTAATAGTCTTGCACAGTATGTCAATTCTGGAGTGCTGCAAGCTTGGCTTGGTTCGGAGCCGGGCCGCACTAGTTGTTTCGGCCATCGCAACATTTCTCGTGGCTCGATTCAGTCAGATTGGGTCAATGCTCGGTGAATCCATGGACCTTCGCCTGGCGATGGGTCCCATAGACATGAGAATCATCGGCGGGTTGATTCCCTGGATGGAGGTTTCAATCCTAGAGGGAGTCGACATATGGGAACTCAGCATATTCCTCATCGTTATTTCGTGTGTGTTCTTGGCAATCTTGCTAGCTATGTCTTTGTTACTTGCAATCGCGCAGTTTTACAAGTTTCAGCTTACTTTTGACAATACTATTTTGCGTGGAGAGTCTGGTCTGCTAATTCGTGCGATCCAGAACACTCCGTTGCACCGCGTTCAAGCGGTCAGGATTCTAAGTACAGTTCGCTCACGCCTTCTGAATCGAGAATCTATTTGGTTCGGTACATCCGCCATGCCGGCCATGCCCGCCGAGCCTGCTATTAGATCCGATCAAAACCTGTTGTCGTTGCTCTCGCATTGGCTTGTTCCTTTGGTTCCAACTCACAAGACGAGGGAGATCACGAGACGTGTATTACCCAACATAGACATTGAACAAGAAGAATGGGAAACAGTGGATGTCTCTCGAGTCTGGAAGCGTCGGTTCAATCTTCACCTAACCTACTTATTGATTCTCACCGCAATCTTCACAGTGGTCAACTTGTGGCTGTTGGCTGCATCTGCCTTGTTAGTGGGTTGGGCTATCTTGGTTTCAATGCTGTATGCAAAGAGTCTTCACTATCAGCTACTTGACGACGCGATCATGTATCGGAAAGGCTGGTGGAGTCGTACGTGGACAATTGTCCCGTTCGACAAGATTCAAGCTGTACGGCTTACCCAAAACCTATTTGATCGAAGATTCAACATGGCGACTCTGAATATAGACGTTGCAGCTTATGGGACGTTGAATTTTCCAAAACACCTTCTAAGAATCCCCTACCTACATGCGGAACGATGTCGAGAAATGCTGGAAATTTTGATTCTGGAGGCATCTCATCGCGAAAATGAATGGTAGTAGCCCCGATTGTTTCCCAGTCCATAAATTGGCAAGATTGAAGCTGGAGAGTGTCTGGCCAGGGTTGCAGTACGTATGCTGACCACGAAGGCGACTTCAATCATCGCTTTTCTAGCCTACCTGATGTTTAATAGTGGTCGCTTGGAACCCAAAGCCACTCATTGGAAACATATGGAGATGATTAATCAACTAAGTAGGGTAGTTTCGGTCGCTGCTATGTCCATGGCGGTGCTCTCTTATGGCAATGATTCGGAAGTGGTGGAGCCGGAGGACAAGTGGACGCACTCTCCGCACTTTTCAGAGATGATCAAGCACTGGCGAAAAGCAGGTAAACCTGATCTTCCGGTGTCGTCATTGCCCGATGGCGTTGCCGACCAGTTAGGAATTGAATCCGAAACGGTGCCTCCCGAAGTGCTGTTCAGTAACGAAATGCAAGCGTTGCTGTACGAAAAATTAAGTCCGCCGATTGCTCAAAGGGTATTTCCTGGCAGCATGGCAGATATCGGTTCAAACGCCCTGCCTCAAGTCTTCTTGTTGCCAGATGTAGAACTTGAAGAGTTAAAGCAAAGATATGCCGAACACTTGGGGCTGCAAAGCGCTGACGAGCTGACGCCACAGATAATTCAGCTGGTGAAAAGTTTGCAACAGAGTATCGAACAAATGCGAGAGGAAATGACTCAATCCGACGCCCTGCTCTATGAACGACAATTCCAAGGTGACGTGGAATCTCACGGCATTGACCTGGACACTCCGATTGAGCCAAACTACACGGAGGATGATTTCGCTCGAGCTTGGAACGCACTGTCCGCTGAAGATCAACAAATTCTGGAGCCACTTCGTCATCTGCGAAATCAAAAGCGTATATTCTCAGTAAGGCTATCTGCCTCACAACAAGATGCGGGATCCAGATATATTCGCAATCTCAACGCTGTTAAACCCCATCCGCTGACTGCGTACTTCAAACAGCAAATGAAGCTGATTACCGAGGAAAAGGAACTCCATAATCGAGAGCTTGGATACTCAGACCGAACAACCAAGATCGCTCCAACCGCCTCGGCACGCGAGACCATTGAATCCGTCATCATGGATTCGTTCTCTTTGTCCGCATATAACGCAGGGGATGAGACAATTTATCACCTTAACAGTCCGGAAGCGACCAATCTCACAAGTTCACTAAGTTCAGTCCCTGCTGAGTACCTTGAGTCCGGTTCCCAAAACTATCTGATATAACGTCACAAGCAGTTGCGCCGTTTTTATTCGGATACGGTGTTCGGAGGTTCGCTTTTGATAAAGCAACAATTAGTCGCGGGCGGCGACGTGTTGTTCGCAAATGCAACGATTGCTGGTCGTGACGCAAAGGTTATTTCAGCGCTCTATAGCAACGAAGATTGGAATACCGTAATCTCAGCGTTTAGTGATATTCACATGCACCACATCTACGCAGAAGGAAGATTGGAAGGCGACAAGCTCGAAAAACTGGTCAAATTGGCCGAACACCTTGTCGATTCGGCCAATATTGGCTTGTTAGACTGACTCCTCCTGAATTTATCGCTTCAAAGATTCGATCGCCAAGAAGATTGTCCTTACTCTTGCGCCGCTTTGGAAAGTGTGTTCCATAGGAACTCATACACCAAAGTAATCATGAATGCCAGCTGAGAATTGTCGGCAGAGCCAGCGTGTCCACCCGCGGTGTTTTCGTAGTAAGTCACGGGATGTCCCAATTCTTCGAGCAATGCAACCATTTTCCGAGCATGGCCGGGATGAACTCGGTCGTCGCGTGTTGACGTGGTTATGAGGATTGGCGGATAGGATTGATCGCGTTTCACATTGTGGTACGGAGAGTAATTCTGTAGAAAATTCCACTCCTCAGGGTTGTCAGGATCGCCGTACTCAGCCATCCAACTAGCTCCCGCCAGTAGAAGGTGGTAGCGACTCATGTCCAATAAGGGCACCTGACACACAATTGCTCCAAATAAATCGGGCCGTTTGGTGTACATGTTTCCCATCAGCAATCCACCGTTGCTTCCACCTTGAATGCCGAGCTGGCTGCTCGTCGTGACTCCTCGTTCAATCAGATCCTCCGCCACAGCAATGAAGTCGTCGAATGCACGGTGTCGGTTTTCTTTTAATGCGGATCGATGCCAATCCGGTCCAAATTCTCCCCCGCCCCTGATGTTTGCAACTACATACGTCCCTCCTCGCTCGAGCCAGCCTAGACCCACGCTCGCCGAATACAGCGGAAGCATCGAAATTTCGAACCCACCATATCCGTAGAGGAGAGTGGGACCGGCATCGTTTGCATTTTTCTTTCTTATCTCGAAATACGGAATTTTCGTCCCATCTCTTGAGGTAGTCCAAAATTGGACGGTGTTGAATTCCGCTGCATCAAAAAATGCTGGTGCTTGCTTCAATGTTTCTATCTGTTCTTCTGCACCACCAATTGACAGAGTGGAAGGGACCAAATAGCTTTCGTTACTCAACAGAAATCTGTCGTCGAAGTTAGGATTGAACGATTGAATGGATTCGGTCGAGATTTCAGAGGTATCTCTCACTCGTCGTGTCTTCCACCCATTCTCGGATTTTGTAGACGCATACGCTTGTGTACGTACGTCCTCCGAGATACTAAGAAGAATCGAATTCTTGGTTGCATCCCAACTTTCCAGAACCGACGTGTCAGATGGCTCGAATACAACATCCAGTCCTTCTCGGGACTCAATGTATTCATCTAGGTCTGCTACTAGTAGGCTTCCCCCTTTGTAGCTCCTGTCTCGGAATGTCCAATCGGTCTTGAGTCGCAAGAAAAGTCTCTTTTGGTTTATCCAGGCATTGGCATCCTCTGGTTTTTCGACCTGTGTTAAGGACTCTGATTGATACACATAGGTCTCGGAGCTAAAGAAACCTGGAGATCGATTTATGTAGTACTCGGAAAAACCGTTAGTCGAATCTGTCCATGCGCCAACCGAAACATCAGGTTTTTCGCCTCGAAAGATCTCAACGGATTCGGAAAGCGGTGTGTTTCTGTCCCAAATCCTGAGCGTCATTGGATAACCTGAGTCCGTTAGTGATTCGGGACCGAAATCGGTACCCACAATTAACCGATCGCGTCCGGCCCAACAAACATCTGACTTTGCTTCCGGAAGATAGAATCCTCCTTCTACAAACTCTCTTCGCTCGATGTCGAATTCCCTGACTACGACTGCATCTCCACCGCCCTTGGATAGATGGATCAGAGCGCGATCGCACTCGGGACGAAGAATTGAATGACCCTTCCAAACCCACTCTTCTCCTTCTTGTTCAGCGAGTTCATCCACACTTAGCAACGGACTCCAGTCAGGCCGCTGCTGCTTGTAATCTTCCAAAGTCGTCCTGCGCCAAATCCCCTTTACGTGCACTGCGTCTTGCCAGAAGTTGTACAAGTAGTCTCCGTGAACTACGAATCCCGGAATCCGATCATCCGAATCGAGCATGGCTCGGATCTTGTCACTGAGAGAATCGAACTCGCTCGAGGATGCGATTTGATCGATCGTCGATGAATTGCGCTTTTCTACCCAAGCAAGCGCTTGTTCATCATCAATGTTTTCCAGCCACATGTAAGGGTCATTTGTCATATCTGTCCTTAAATCCAGAAATGTGAAATCTACCTATATATGCAGATTGACATGGGAAAGTGAAGCAAGCCTACTATCTTGACAGCAGCGCACTTCGTAATCCCCAGTTTGAGATCTCAACAATCCTCCAAATCGAAGGAATTTACATCTGCATTGAAGAATTGGTAGATATGCGATGAAATATGGCTAAGGAAGCCACCAGACAACGTGGTTCCTTAGTTTCAAACAGAATCAACCGAAAGAATCATGAAGATTGATTCATCCTACTTTCTTTCTCTTTGATCCTGTTTTCCTCTTGTTTGACCAGTGAAGGAATTGAGACTGCACCACCTAGACAAAAGATTGCGATAAGCACACTGAGAATTGCTGCTAGATAGTTTTTCGAAAGGGCATTCAATACACATCCCAGCATCGCTAACGCCATGCCCACAGAAAACAAGGAGAAACCATGCCTTCGAATCCAGTTCAAGTGCTTCTTCTCGATGTCCAACCAAGCTTCTCTAAGTACCCTTCGCCTTGTAACACTTGCGTCCCGCATATTAGTAGCCATATTCCGTACCACTGTAATCAAAAGTATACAGCCAAGAGATACAGGTTCTGGACTCATCAGTACTTGTCGAAATGCGCACTTTTCCCGCCTTCGTTGCAAATAATTGCGTTGATGAACATAGGTTAGCATTGTATTTGCGCTGCTAGGCAAACAAATGGACACTTGGAGTTCTCAAGGGTGCCGAGGCCACTCCCATCAAGATTCGTCTAAACCAATCAACTCAAAGGCGGCGTGCGGTCGCTGACATTCAGTGAAAATCGCTATCTATATTTGAACTCTATAAGCCCAGCTCAAGATGGGCAATGCTAAATTTGTTAGCGTTTGCACAGAATCCGTTGAACCTCTAATTAGGTTCGAAGAACATTGAAGTACGCCCGCCGTCAACGACTAAGTCATGGCAATTTACGTAGCTACCCGCGTCGCTCGCAAGATAGAGTGCCGCCTCTGCGATATCCATTGCCAATCCGCTTCGCGGGGTCGGAGTTGCTTTGGCTAGATTTCGCTGCAGCTTAGCCATTTTGCGTTCATTCTCTTCGTCGGGAAGTGTATTTGCTCGTTCAGACCCGCCCCAAAATATTGGTGTCGCAATCGCACCTGGAGAGATAGTGTTGACCCGAATCCCGATCGGGCCTAGTTCGATTCCTGCAATCCTAGAGTAATGTGTCACAGCGGCCTTGATCACTGAATAAACCACGTTGCCTTGACGGTACCGAAGTCCCGCTATGCTTGAATTGTTAATGACTGAACCGCCGTTCTTCCGCAAATGAGGAATTGCGTAACGCGTTGAAACCATGACGCTTGTCAGGAGCAGCTTTACGGCATAGTCGAGCTGTTCTGGAGTCACATCGAACACTCCGCCGCCAGAAGGTCCG
>JAPOXO010000119.1 GCA_026707045.1 Gammaproteobacteria bacterium
GGGTCACTACCATCCCCCACGTTTAGGTCACCTAGTTTTTGTTTCATAGCATTGACGCAGGCATCGGCGGTTTCGTCGCCAACACAAACGACGACTGAAATCGACATGCATCTCTCGCCACACGATCCATACGCGGCGCCGAGCAGCGCGTTAACCACTTGCTCTATGTCCGCATCAGGCATCACAACGGCATGGTTCTTTGCGCCACCCAACGCTTGAACGCGCTTGCCAAAGTTTGTTCCGGTCGTGTATATGTATTCAGCAACAGCGGTGGAACCCACAAAACTCACCGCTTGAATTTGGTCATTCTCAAGAATCGCATCGACGGTCTCTTTGTCGCCGTTGACAATATTGAAAACGCCGTCCGGCAAGCCGGCGTCCGAGAGCAATTTCGCGCAAAAGGATGGTGCACTTGGGTCCTTTTCCGAAGGCTTAAGAACAAAAGTATTGCCACACGCGATTGCGATGGGATACATCCACATGGGCACCATCACGGGAAAGTTGAAGGGAGTAACCCCTGCCACGACGCCCAGCGGTTGAAATTGAGACCAACTATCGATACCAGGTCCGGCGCTTGGAGTGTGCTCGCCCTTCAGCAATTCTGGAATGCCACAAGCGTACTCCACAACTTCTATTCCACGGATTAGCTCTCCCTTTGAGTCCTCAATCGTCTTTCCGTGCTCATTGGTGACCAAAGAAACAATCTCGTCTGTGTGCTCTTCGAGCAGTTGCTTGTATCGAAAAAGAACACGCGCTCTCTTCAACGGTTCAGTGTCTCGCCAAGACGGCAGTGCTGACGACGCGGCTGCAACTGCGTTTTCAACCATACCCTTATTTGCGCAGGCGACATTTCGGGTAACGCGACCTGTGGCAGGATTGGTTATGGAAAGTGTGCGGTTCTTATCCGGAACCGTTTTGCCATTGATAAAGTGTCCGAGATTTTGAGCCGTTGCTAGTTCTTCTGCAGGTATGGCTGCCATAGTTAAGCTCTTGAGTTGTGGCTGGGATCGTCAAACGCGATGAAACCGGCGTTACAAACGAGTGATCGCATCAGTTCAGTGCTAGCAAAATTATATGTTTCGAGGCATCTATTCGCTCCGGACATAAGAGTGTACGCATGTTCAGAACTAAGAGGCAATTTATTGTCTCGTTGGCGGCATTGATACCATAGCCTCCTTATGACTTATGCCGTGAGCAATTGAGGAATTTCAATGAAAGTTGATATCGGAATTGGAACCGATCTCTCGAGAGTCCAAGAACAAGCGCAAGCATTCGAGGCAGCGGGATATAGCGGCATTCAAACCGCGGAAACGGGACACGACCCGTTTCTTCCTCTTAGCTTAGCCGCGCTGCACACTAGCCAAGTCGATCTCATCACTGGAATTGCCGTGGCTTTCGCACGCACGCCAATGGTTCTAGCTCATACCGCTCACGACATAAATTTTGCGTCTCAAGGTCGCTTTGTACTGGGACTGGGTTCTCAGATCAGAGCACACATTACGAAACGATTTAGCATGCCTTGGTCTCATCCTGCGGCACGAATGCGTGAGTTCATACTCGCTCTGCGAGCCATCTGGGCCACCTGGTACGAGAAAGAACCTTTGCAATTCAACGGCAAGTTCTACACGCACACACTGATGACTCCTTTCTTTTCTCCAACAAACTTGGAGTATGGCGCACCTCGTGTATTTCTAGCTGCCGTGGGCCCTCTCATGACGGAAGTTGCGGGAGAAGTGGCAGACGGGATGATCGTGCATCCGTTCACCACCGAAACCTATCTCCGTGAAGTTTCACTTCCAGCATTGGAACGTGGATGGGCGAAGTCAGGCAGGAAGAGAGAAGACTTCGACATAAGCTATCCAGTGTTCGTAGTAACTGGGCGGGATGAGCAAGAACTCGATCAAGCTAAAGCTGCGACGAAGCAACAGCTGGCGTTCTACGGATCGACGCCCGCATACAAGCCGGTTCTCGACAGCATCGGTGCAGGCGAGTTGCAACCAGAACTGAATGCTATGTCAAAACAGGGAAGATGGGCCGAAATGGGCACTCTCTTTAGTGACGATGTAATGAATGCTTTTGCAATTGTTGCTGAACCCCAAGACATCGCCAATCAGATCAAGACCCGATTTGGAGACGTCATCGATCGGACTTCGGCCGCCTACGGAAATCTCTCTTCCGAAGACCGAGCGCAGATTGTTGAAGAGTTAGCCGCTTAGTACGTATCTAAGCATTCGTTAACTAGATAACGACTTAGTCACCTCGACAGACTTGGTTAGAACCTATCTCGCTGGACGAGAGTCGCACAAAACCGCCACGCGGTGCATTTCTCGCACTTCAAAACCGTAGTCTGGAACCGCACAATGCTGGACGCAACGGTTGTCCCACATCGCTAGCGTTCCTGGTTCGTACCTAATTCGAGCTTGGTAGCGTTCCCGCGTACAGTGGGAATACAGGAAGTTCAGTATCGCAGTGCTCTCGTTTGGTGGCAGCTGCGGTATGCGGCGAGTAAACCCTCTATTTACATAGAGCGCTTTGCGTCCGGTCTCTGGATGACTAATTACGATCGGATGTGTGGACGGCGTTCTGATGAGATCAATGTCAAATCCTCTCCCATCGTGCTGAGCGTCCAGTGGATCCAGAAATTCCTTCATGTTGTCCGACAAGTCCTCGTAAGCCTTGTATTGCGAAGCGTAGATGGTGTCCCCTCCAACTTCCGGAATTCGGCGTGCGTGGAGCATTGAAATCTTGGGCGGAATCTCCTTCCAACTGACATCGGAGTGCCATCCCTCGGCACTTCCACGTCTCTTCGGGCCTGAACTGATGTTTAGGATGTCTTCATATCCCTTCACGGTGGGAGAATACCCATGAACATCTAATTTCCCCCATCGCATCCCAAACTCACGGAGGTCGTCGTCAGTCAGATTTTCATTTCCGTGCAAAGCTATGGCGCAATACTCCAATAGAAGGGAACGTACGACCTGGAACCCCTCCTCATCAAGCGCTGCAACGTCAACGCCCCTAACTTCAGCACCCATCGCACCACTGAGTGG
>JAPOXO010000140.1 GCA_026707045.1 Gammaproteobacteria bacterium
CGAGAACGAGAACAACCCCATTCTCGAACGTCGGTCGATCTGCTCAAGGGCACGCACTACCCTTGTATAGAAGGGAACATAGACAAGTTCAGCAACTAAGATTCCGACGACGAACTAAAGCTAGACGTCGAACCTATGGATGTCGTAATTGGTTTGTAAAGATTGTTGAGCTAGTGCCCAGGTGTGTCCGGGAGCAACTGGGCGAATCGGCGCTCTATCACATGGCCGACAACAATCGGCAGACATAGTACTAGTCCTATTCGCACCTACTCAATATCGCCAATCTCTACTATAGACTTTGTCTAATAGATTGTGCAACTACTACGGGACTTTCAATGGGTATGAGACAGACTGCAGAACTGATTAGCCTCATAGGTGTGTTTGTATTCGTTGCTTCATGTGCCTCACCTCCTGCAAAGACCATCACGATTACTGGGGAGTACATTGAAGTGATGCCCGACATTGACGCCGGATTGGCAGTTCAAGCCTATGGCGCTAGCGAATCTGAGGAGAACGCCGTTGATTTGGCCAGTTCACGAGTTATCGCCAAATATGAGACAACCAATGAAAATGGGGATGTCGAACTTGTTGAATTCGCATCAGGAAACTTTGAAGAGGGCAAGATCACATTGAGCGGGAGCTTCGATGTTCCTACCATCGTGGAAATTTCAGTCGTCGTCGAGAGATTTCCGCCGCGACCAATCAGGTCGGTGGTCGCTCCGAATGACATCCTGGAGTTTGTCTTGGTGGCGCGCACGTCTCCAATGCCTATCGGGCGGCTTATGACTTTAGGGCGATCAAGCCAGGTGATGGATCCCGACAGGAAGTTCTTGATATCGGGTGACTTCAGCGACATCGAGCAGGAGTTGACTTCGTTCACCGCAAGTGCGGTTGCCCTAGGCCATTTTCAAGGCGACCAATTTACAGCCCAGGATTTTGGAACGGTGCTGATGCAAGATGGAAAGTTTGAATTGGAAGCAGAGATTTCCGAACCGACGGTTCTCAGAGTCATGATTCAAGCTGATCCTGCCTACTATGCAATGGCAAATGCAATCGTTGAACCGGGCGCCGAAATGTTCATACGCCCCTCTGGAGGACTGGCGAACGAGCTAAGTGTAGAAGGCACCGGAACCCACAGCGAAGTGATGGGAAAGTGGCAGTCTAGTCCTGATTACCGAGAGCTTACCGATGCGTTTGTGGAGGCATACTCCGAGTATCAATCTGAGGTTGCACAATCCGTTAGCGAGGATGAACGCCCTGCTTTCGAAACGAAGCCCGCCGAATATTTGCTTGCGGAGGGATGCGAACATCTTGTGCCCGAGAGCGTAATTCAACCATTGACGATAGTTGGGATAGAGTATCCATCGTATTGGGAGGCGTACCAGGCTAGAAGCGAATTCCAGATTTCCTCATTGGAGAGCATTGCTCTGAACGGTCAAGACCCGATGAAACGGCTCCTTGCGCTGGAATTGGGTGCTTTTGGCCTAGGTGGTGATGAACCGCGCAAGGCGGTAGCCATCTATGACGAGATCGCCAACGAATTGAGTGCGGATGTCGTAGCTCGGAGGGTAGCAACACAAAGAACCAATCTCCTGGCCAGCATCGAAACCGCTGAGAACAACCAGCTATTGCAGGTGGGACAGAAAGCGCCCGAGTTCACTCTTCCAGATTTGGAAGGGACAGACGTGTCGTTGAGTAGTGTGCTGGAAAAGAACGAAGTTGTGTTTGTTGATTTCTGGGCTTCCTGGTGCGGGCCGTGCATAGCTGCTTTTCCCGAACTAAAGGATCTGTACGCAGACTACCGCACGAATGGTTTCGAGATTCTCGCCATCTCGATCGATAGCACTATGGAAGATTGGCAGCAAGCCACCGACGTCCATGAAATTCCCTGGTTGAACCTTGGTCAAATCGGGGACGATTCCGATGCTGACGGAACGGTCAGCAAGACTTACGGCGCTCAAACTATCCCGAAGGGGTATGTATTGGACAAAAAGGGATGCATCATTGGAAAAGATGTCTTTCCAGACAGGCTTGAGGAATTTCTGGTAGCTCAGTATGGAATGCAGGAATAGTCATCCTCGGACGAACCTAGTACTCAGGGCGCAACTCCCGGCGATATGAATAGGTAGGATCCATCGAACTCGGAACCAAACGAGAGTATGCCTTGTTGAATTTTTTGGGTGCGGCATCGTCAGACTGGCGCCGGTTTTCAAATGAGCACTCCATTTGGCGGCGTACCATTGGATGCATTCAATTGTGCCACTCAAAAAATCGTCAATTGGTTGCTCGCTAGAACCAAAAAGAAGCTTCAATGCAACGACGGTGAGTCGGAGGAAGCAGTCACTTAGCCGACGCATTTGCTAAGAGTAGCGCGCTAGTTGATGGTCTCAATCGAAAACGAGTTCCCCTCCAACAAACGATGACGGCTCGATCGGATGCGCCGATCAGTTATGTCAATATTCTTCTGCATTTCTGCTGATAGAGCCCGATTCTGAAATCCCGACAATTCGATGACTGTAGGTAGCTCGTTCTTCTATTGAGCAACGGCAGCCAGAGCAAAAGATAATGAACCACAATCGGTAAGCTTGATTTACACAAATTTGATACATTCCAACCATGAACGAAGTTAGGCACCATACCCACGTAAACACTATAAAGCGATCCTGCGGTGCCACGTTTCTGATCATGACCATGCTTGCGCTTGCCACACAATCGACGGCACAGGAATACGTCATTGAAGAGCTGATAGTGACTGGTTCGCGCATTGCCCGCGACGCAAACCTTAACAGCGCACAGCCAATACAGTCCCTCAATGCCGCAGACATCGCAGCATCCGGAGAGTTTTCTCTTGCAGATGTGGTCAATGACGTACCGGCACTGTTGTCGTCCATTACTGCAGAACAGTCAGTCGACCGAGCAGGGAGGGATGGGTCAAATCGTCTAAATCTCAGAGGGCTGGGGCAGAACCGCACCCTGGTTCTGGTGGACGGAAAGCGTCA
>JAPOXO010000066.1 GCA_026707045.1 Gammaproteobacteria bacterium
TGGGTGTCTCGTTCCTCCATCCATCGAATTACACCGCCGGTCTGGTATGGGCCAATGACCGTAGTTGGTGGATGACGACGGACATCGACCTGCATAGCAGCTATATCGGAGGCACGACCAACTTGATAGAAGACATTCTGTCGGCCCCCGAATTGGAAGCTTGGCCGTCCAGTCCAGATGACAACATTACCTTCGACGCCGATTCGCTCAATTCCTAAAGAATTGGATCCAACGAATCACGGTGGGAATTCGTGGTGAACTGTCGATGTCATGCGAATCGAACAGTCGCAGGCCACCTCATTGGCTAATCAGATTTAGAACAGATACCGGCGTACCGAGAAATGAATACTTCGATACGCCGGTTCACTAGAAATTTGTTGAGCCTCACCCGCCCATTTCGTCCGTTCCTGAATCAGTATCGACTGATTCAGTCTCTACGTCCGACTCGCTAGATTCAGGCACCTCACCGTAGCGTGCGACCAGAACCTCCTCAAGTCTGGCTGGTCGGATGTTTTTCTCCAAGATGCATCCTTTGCTATCGAGCAAATAGCCTTTCGGAATTGCCAGAACTCCGTATGTAGTCGCAATCTCGCCTTCCCATCCATCCATTTGTCCCAGATCAATCCAAGGAAGTTCGTTATCGATGGATCCTTGTTCCCAGTCTTCAAGAGCACTGTCGATAGACACTCCGACGATCTCAAATCCATGGTCGTCGTAAGCTGCGTAGAGTCTCTTTAGCTCAGGGAAATCAGCAATGCACGGACCACACCAAGACGCCCAGAAGTCAATGAGCACGACTTCTTTCTCGGCGAGTACATCGTAGAGAGCAACATCAGTGCCTTCAAGATTTGCAAGCGTGAATTCGGGTGCTTTCTGTCCAGGACTCAAACTAGAATCATTTTCTTCTGATTCCAAGAACCAGACGAGTCTCTCGCGTGCAGGGGTCACGCGGCTAGCGACGATGTCATCGTCAAGCAGCTCCGCAAGTTTGTCGTAGATGGGAAACGCATCGCTTCGGTTCTCTGAACGATAGCCAAATGCTCCCAATTCCATGGCCAGCAGCGACTCCATCGGATTATCAAAATTTTGAGCAACTTTCTGTAGCGCCGAAGATCGAATGGCTTCAAGTTCTTCATAGAATTTGTAGTAGGCGGGCATCTCAAAGTCGCCAGCAGCCGCTAAGCCACTCGATTGGTCAGTTCCTTGAGCAACATGTTCGCAACCTTCGGCAGGGAGTACACCTGCTTCCTCTGAGTCTGACGAATCAGCTGACGTTGCCTCGGTGGAGGTGTCCTCTTCGGTTTCTGCGGAAGCCAGCATTTCCCCGGCCTCTTCAGATACTTGATCTTCGTTCTCTTCAGCCAATTCCCCACCTGAAGCATCAGTCTCACTAACGTCTTCGCTTTCTGCTGCTTCCTGTTCGGCTTCCCAATCTGCCATATATTGCTTGTAGGCGTCGGAATATTTGTCCAATGTAGACAAATACTCTACAGACTGCTGCCAACTTTCTATGAGGTTTTTGTGAATATTGGAATCGGAAGTTGCCAAGAGTTCGTTTGCTGAACCATCCCCATGCGGATATATAGCAATGTCGGCATTGGGTTCGGCCACTGCTCTAAATGATCCGTGGTAGTCGCCTCCCGTCGAGACGAACCCGTTGATGATGATTGGTTCGTCGATATCGGCCTCAAATACAAACTTTTTGTCGACAAGCAATACTCTGCCGAGTTCCAACATTTGAGGTTCTCCCTCTTCGTCGTATTGCGTTCCATATGCATCTACGATCGCGCTCGACAAATCCTCGTCAACAGCACTCAAATCAGCAGTGATGCTGAAATTCTTGGAGCTATCCTTCGAAAGGTGCGAACCCCCAACCAATACGAGTTGATCGTAGGGGTATTCACCCCAGAAATCCATAAGTGCGAACTTGACCTCTTGATCAGACGTTAGTAACGCTTCGACTGAAAATTGGTCTTCCTCGTCCACATCTGCAGAGATTGTTACCTTCGTCGGTTCATCAATTTCACCGGTAAAAGAGATTTTGCCGTCTATAAAACTCCCGGAAGCTAATTCGACTGTTTCAGTCTCACCATCCTTGTTCGTAGTTTCATAAGTAACGGAAATCTTTACAGAAGCGGCATCCAGAGACGCTGCCGAGTCGGCTTCAGAATCAGGAGAAGCGTCTGTGGTTGCATCTTCAGAATCGTCGAGTTCTACGGGTTCCGGGTTCTCAACGACAATGAAATCACCCGATATTGTGTAAGTTACAGGTGGGCTAGAACTGCAGGATGCAAGAAGCAATACCAGAAGTGCAAGGCCCATCGCGGAAAATAGCTGTTTCATGAAAGTGGTGTGTTCAGCTGTAATTTGGAGCGTACATTCTATAGCGTGGACTGTTTGTAATTGGACAAGTTGGGGAAGATCTTCCCGGAATCTGGATTGGATCAGCGATTGAGGGGGCCAACTCCACAAGAATGTGGCTCTACCAGGTTAGAAGAGCTCTGATTTTCGATTAGCCCATCACGGGATACGTTCACACAACCTAATGCTTATTTGTGATTGGTGGACTCCACACCAACCTCATACTCAATCCAGCTTCCACGACACAGAGAGGATGAAAATAACCAATCTCACAGATTTGTTTCAAATGTCGCGGTAGGTCACTCAAATTCTGAATTGTTCCAGATTAGTACCTAATCTTCTGTGCAATGTGCGCTGTTCACCATCCAAGTCTAGAGCGAAATTCGCCATTCTCTAGACTGTCCGCATCTTCTTGCGAGAGATATCTGCTAGCAGTTTCAAGTTGCTGTTTCGTGAGCTTTCTGTGACCTTTATTTGATACAGAGAGTGCTAAAGCTGCCTTGGACTTGCTATCAGGTGTGGGTAGTTTATCGATAGAGTCAAGCAAGCCACCGGGGTCGTATTGGCTCCATGTGTGTAATAGTGTCTGAAAGTAAGCCGCACGATTCGTATCAGGAAGCTGAAGTGCCAAATTGAAGACCTCGTCGGTTTCTCCATTCTGTAGGTAATAGTTGCCTACGTGTCCGTATGCTTCTGTCTGCGTAATTCCCGCTCGAACTCGAGGAAGAAATTCTCGTGCGGAGTCGATGTCGCGGTGGGTTAGATAGCGGATTATCGAGGCTTCGAAACCTGGCTGGCCAGGTGCCATTGGTAGTTTGAGCGCTTCATCCATCGCAAGCTTTGGGTCTACATATGAGACATGGGAGAGAGCCACTGGGAGCAGAAAAGTTCTAAGATCCGCAATGCCTGGCTCATTTAGGACCCAGTCAAGCATACCTTCATAGTCCTTGTGACGGGACGACCAGACTGTTATGAGGGACGACGCAGCAGTCGCTCTCAATGTACCCTCCATGCCAGCCACGAACTTGCTTGCTTCGACAGGATCTTCATTCACCATTGCCGAGATTGCCGTACTGGTAGCTGCATTGCGAAGATGATCTGGTAGGGAATCCAAGATCGAGAGTACATCTCGTGGATTCTGGTTGGCCCATGCTCTAGCGACGGATTCCTCTACACTTCGTCGCAAACCGAATTTTTCTACTCGAGATGCTGCGTCCATTGCGGATTGAGGGTCCGATTTAACCCAAGCATTCGTTACTACGGAAAGAAGCGAATTATGATTGCCCGGACGGTCGTCGTACTTCAACGCATACGCAAACGCACCTTCGGCATCAATTTCAGCTTCTCTGAGAAGAACAGAATTCAATACCATCTGTCTAGTCTGCGAGTTAGAGATTGAATTAGAAATCCGATCCAGCACACGCAAGCCACTCTTGTCGACCCATGCTCGTGCCACCGTAGCCAGCATCCAAGCTTGTCCTGGGCCTCCTTCAATTTCCCTTGTGATCTCGTCCCATGTTTTTTCAGGGTTTGCAATGGGTTTACTGAGCTTCTCTTGAATGATCAAATTTATTGCATACCCCTCGTCGCCAAGCTGATGGGCGACTTCTCGACGTTTTTCATCCGATAAGTCTGTCCGTTCCGCCAAAATACCCCATAAAGCAAAAGATTTTTCCTCGTCTTCAAGTGAGCCAGCGAACTCGACCGCTTCCTCGAGGCTGTGAGCAGACCATTCCTTAAAGATTGAGTCGATTAGATGACGCGAATCGTGAGCAGCCAGCGACTGAATCTGTTCATACGCCTTTACAGGATCTAGTTGAGCAAACCTTTGCAAGATCAGCTGCTGAATTTGTCGCCTCCGTTGCGGGACGATTTCGTTCGATTCTTCAAGTAGTTCAAGCACTTGCTTTTTTTCTGCCGCGGACACAAGTTCGTGAAGAGCAAGATTCCGGCGAAGAGGGCTCTTGTATTTTTCGAGATCTTTGAGAGATCGGATGGTCGACTGGTCATCTCTAGAACTTTCTGAATCTTTGATGTCATTAGTACGTCTTGACTCCGTCTGAGCCACAGAGAAGGATTCGGTATCGTTGGATGTGTTACTCGTGCGAATATTCTCATTCGCAGTAGCCTGAATGGACAATGCGAGGCAGACAGAAATTACGGCCAAGTTGCCGAGAACGGTTGGAAATCTCACAGATGCAACGACATTCAAAACTCTGAGCGGAAGACACATAGGATGAGCCTGATTCCTTGACGATTGTCCATTAGAGTAGAGATTGTAAGGTTGGGTTCCGAAGATCAGGAATGTTCACTTGTATCGCTGTACCACTAGGAAAGGTACATTTGCGGACACTCTAACAACCTCATTCTTCGGCAAATTGAGTTTTTCCCAGTCAATTTGCGGTAACTAACCCACGATTTTGGGTGGTGTCTCAGATTCAATTCCTGATCGTCTAAACTAACGCCATGCGTATCTGACCGGTAAGTCTCCATCGTGCATTGTTGTCATAGAGTTTTGGCCTCGAGCCTACACAGTCTCGTAGTTGTCGTTGGATCGTTAATTTGTGCGATTTACACTTGCACTAACGTCGAAGCAGAGACTGTTCTTTCGAGTGAAGCGACAGACTCAAATCTGAATCCCTTGGTGCACGTAACCGAGACAAGGAGGGACTATCCCGGCATGGAGCAAGGCTTTCCAGAGCTGCACGCAATAGTGTCTTCAGATAGTTGGCCTGAACTGAAAGGCATTGAGCGTTATCTTCAGATTGTTCCAATAATGGTGAGTCGTCACAAAGACTTTTCTTTTGAAAACCTAGTGTCAGTTCGCGAGTTAAGCAACAAGTTCACTACCGATTCGTTGAGTCGTGTTCAAATTGAACTTGACTTAGTAGTTCACGCGTTGCTTGCAAGACAGGTGGCTACAGCACTTAGTAGTGAAGCTGTATCCTATGCTGTGGATGTCGCAGAATCAGCATTGGGTGACTTGGAAAAGGATTCGCCGTTTTTTCTGCTTGAGGGTTGTTTCGCAGACAATGTCGGTGAGTGTGAGAAATGCGAGTTAAAACTTCTCAGTTCATTTCATTCAATTCTAGTGAATGTGTCCGGAGAGTCAGCATCAATTTTGCAAGATGGGGGGAAAGTGGACGACTCGCGCGACTTGGAGGAAATGAAATTGATTGAAGAAATTTCAGCAGGTTCCCGAGAATTTCTTCGGGAAATTGTCTCTTGTGCGGATCTCCTGGAGACGGAATTTGCCAATTGTCTAACTAACAAGCCAACGAATCGCAGAGGAAGTGTCCAGGATCAAGAAATCGATCTATAACATCAAACTCACCCTCGCCACCGTGTACGCAACAACTACCTGCAAGAGAAGAAAACTGGATGGCACCGATACCATTGGTGGTAGCGAACCCCCGCATGACAGAGTTGCCTAATGAATTAAACGGCTAAGGTGCCAACCGTTCTTCCACCTCTTGCAAATCTGTGTCATTCAACAGAGTCATGACGTAATTCAATTGCTCATTGTCAAGAACAGGTTTCCAGCTATTCATCAATACTAAACCCTTGGCTGCGAGTGACTTGACCCGTTCCGATGAAATGTCTTCTAAAGCCTCAAGCATTTTATTTGGAGTCGCTTGAGCCCATGCTCGTGCGATACGACTTTGAACATAATCTCGCTCGTCATCTGGCAGATTGCTGGCGATTCCAATTCCCCTAAGTGGGTCGTGGTGTTGAAGTAACTGACGTCCCACAGCGTAGTATGCATCGCGCCTGTTTTCCTCGGAGACCTTTGGAAGCAACTTCACGGCCTGTTCGATGTCGATTGCAGCTAATTCTTCTATGACTGTGACATCGAGCTGATAGCCGCTTTCTGGTCGATCAAGAGCTATCTGCATGGCCAGTTGAGGGTCCTCATGCGTAAGCTCTACAAGGACTCCGACCATCATCAAGTCGATATCTAGTGATTCTTTGCCTTGCTCACGCATGAGCACCCAATCCAGTGCTTCACGAGGGTCGTGGACAGCCCAGACAGCTACCAATACTGGCGCTATTGATGAAATGTTGCCGACTTTACCAGCCATTGAATCCATCATTTCCACGGCATCTTTGGGCGAGTCCCGTGCAACCTCAACCACCGCTTCTTCAATGGCGTTCAATTGCGAATCTTTAGAAAAAGCGTCAATCCGCTCGAGCATCCCCTTGGGATCGTGTCGAGCCCATGTTTGAGCTATGCGTCGCTCCAGCCAGCTGAAATGCTCCGTGTGTCTAAATGAAGAAAGCCCGTCGAACGTTGCTTCAGGATCTAATCTAACCCATGTCGTAAAAAGAGGATTCAGCAATTCAGTTTGCTCCTCGGACGATAAACTTATAACGAATTCAAACACGCTTCTGGGGTCCGATTCGACGATTCCAGCCACTAATTCACGAGCAAGACCAAAATCGTGACGCCCCAATGACGATTTCAAGATATGCGTGAGTGCTTCGAGTCCCGCTTGTTCCACCCACTCACTCGCAATTACACTCAAGATGTCGATTTGGCGCGAATCTAGGACGTTGTCGCTGGTGACGTTGTTCCACGCCTCCGCAGGTTTGTCAATTAATGTTTCTGCGTCAAATTCACTAATCGCTTCGAACGCATATCTAGCATTTTCTACCTTTTGTGCAATTTCAACTAGGTCATCGTTGGGTAGGTCATCTCGGTTTGCAAGAATCGTCTCCAAAGCTTTGACCCTTGTAAATCGATCCAAGCTTCGAGCTCCTTCGATGGCGGAATCCAAGTCGGCGACTGACCATTCGCGAAACGTGCCCAAAACCAGTTCTGCTCGAAGACTCTTGGGATATTCGAGCATTTTTTCGATTGCAAGCGGAGGATCGAGGGATGCCAGTCGCTGAAATATGGCTTCCTGTGTAGATCGACGCAAGCTGTTCTTGGAAATTTTCTCCGACTGCTGCAAGAATTCGAGCAATTCTTCGGTGGTCGAACGTGCAAGAAGTGCATACAGATCGGTCCGTCGTGCAAAGTCGCTGGAATACTCGGAGAGTTTCAACAGCTCAATATTGGAATGACCAAATGTCTTTGGTTGATTGTTGGAATTTCTCCGTTGGTTTGAGTTCGAGTATGGAGATTCTGACCTCAGTGTCGGATCCAATTCAGCCCGTGGGTCATCCGTTTTGAAGAAAGGCTTCGACAGAAAGTATCCGCCTACAACGAGCACGACACCCGTCGCAATACCAAGCAAGTACCTATGAGTGTTTTTCACACGATGTAATCTCCATGATTAGAGAAAGCGGTCTTTGCGCTAGGATTGAAAACTACGCTCAGAATCTTGATCACTGTCCTACACACCACGATGATGCACCGGTTGCAATCAGACATAATCTTATGCTACACACAAAGCAGATTGGGCATGGCACTGACGCTACTGTTGGTAGGAATCCCACGCGGTTGGAAGTCGCAACGCGACTTAGGACGCGTACGTCAGCAGAAATGCAGCAATTCCTGAGAGCGGAACCGTTTTCAGGCATCATCCGAATTTGGCTGTACTGGCTATCGATGTTGTCAATCTTTTAAAATGACAGCATCGATAGCATTACTCTAAATTACTGATGGCCACAATCACTGTACGAAACCTGCCTGATGAAGTTCATCGCGCTCTACGTGTTCGAGCCGCTCTAAGAGGCCACAGCACCGAGGCTCAAGTACGCGCCATTCTGAAGGATTCGGTTATGCCGGAGGGGCGAGTCGAACTTGGAACGCTTCTGACCTCTGTCGGGCGCCAAGCTAGGCTAACAGACGAAGAGTTTGCTGTGTTTGTTCAACGAGACTCAACTGATAGTCAGCCTATCGAACTTGAATGATCCTGGTGGATACCAATGTGGTGTCGGAACCGATGCGAAGTTCTCCGGAACCATTGGTTTCAAAATGGCTCAATTCCCAAGCATTGGAAACGCTCTTTTTGTCGGCCATTACGGTCGCAGAACTACGTTATGGGATTCGGACTCTACCAACAGGTCGACGACGCGACCGCTTGAGTGAAGCTCTCGAAACTCAAATCCTCCCAATGTTCGCGGGAAGAGTCTTGGCGTTCGATGTTTCAACTTCGGAGGTCTATGCTGAACTAATGGCCAAGGCGAGACTCGCCGGTCAAGTGGTCTCTAGAACTGACGGATACATTGCGGCAACGGCTGTAGCCAATGCAATGGCCGTGGCTACGCGGGATACGTCTCCATTCGAAGTGGCCGGATTGAAAACAGTCAATCCTTGGAGAGTGTAAAGCCTTCAGTCTCACTGTACGTCAGATGAGTTCCACGTAGCATGGCTACAAGAGACTGATATCGGCCGACACTTCAATCTAACTGGAGCTGCATACTCTAATAGACCGAGGCTGCAGCCTCTCTACTCTGTTGCCTAGCGCGTTCTGTCAATTCGTTATCAATTGAGAACACAAACATACCGGCTGGTCCAACGATCTTATGCATCATCAGTTTGTCGAGTTCCTTGTGCTCCCGAGCCGACACTTTCTTGCTTGTTTCGCTGTCCAAAAATGCCTTATATGTGTTGCTCGTATCCATAAAAGGAACAATAAAACCAGGCACTATGGCTTGAATCATCGCTCCCCTACGATTCTCCGTGAAGTTCATTCCGGCCCGATGCCAAGTTCGAGCATCGTAGAGTACGATTGACCCAGCAGGAGCCTCTATCAAGTCCGCCTCCGGACCTTGATATGGCAGTCCAAATTTCGCTCGGTGTCCCCGTCGATACGTGTGTGTCGAAATTCCCCACTCTTCAGGTGGTGGGGACATCGTGGAGTGGCTTCCCAGTTTGAACATAGTCGCGCCATTTTCTTTGGTGAAGTCCGACACGCACACGTTTCGCTGCATGCCTAGTACCAGATCTCCGGACTGAGCCGGTACACGATCTCCAGTACCCCAAAGATAGGGAAAGTCGGTGTGCCAGCCTTGCACTTCACGCTGTCCATCGTCTTTTGTGAGAGCGGAAACACCGGGTGGATGGCCAAGGCGAATGTCCCGCGTTCCTATGTACTCGCGTGTAAGCCACAATGAAATCGGTTCTACCGTGACTTTCGTTACCGATGGATCCTGGACGAGCGGAGAAACACGTTCTGGTGTTCTTTCCGCATAACTGTCAACGCAACCTACGCGCTGAAGTCCATCTACAACTGATGGAGAAAGTACGCATGTAAGCGAAACCCATCCTTTTTCTCGTAATGTCTCAAGATACTTGGAAGGCAGGGATTCAGGTCCATGCCCAACACAATATACGGAAGGATCCCCTACTTCTGCCTGTGCATTCAAAAACCCTTCGTCCGTGGACAACCTACACGAGGAATCGATGGCAACACTGGTTGAGGAGAGTTGCATTCCGGTCTGTGCGTGCTTAAATCCACCATTCGACTCGTCCCAGATCGCAGCGTCATCAACATGTCCCTGGATAAACAGACTCTTGCCGTCGCGTGTTGCTAACCAATCCCCATTTGCATCGTTGAGATAACGATAGTGTTTGGTCGGTTGAGAGAACGAAACTATGGTTGGATTGAATCCGTCTTGTCTTTGGTGAAGAGACTCTAACTCTTGAGGCACTGCCATTTCTCCGTATTTCCTGCAGCCCGCAATTCCTGCAGTGGTTGGAATAGATCAACATCGGATTTTACAACTCAGGTGTTGTGCGGTGATATTGCATCAATTGCGTACCTCGGGACTCAAATCTGCATGGAGGTTGCTTAGTTAGTTTCCATACCGAGCAAATCCGACAATAGATCGCCGTTTTGATCTATTGTTGACTCCTTGTCGATTCGTCTTGTTGGTTCTGCTTAGTGGAAGTTTCGAGCTCTCACAACGTTTTGGTTCCGGGATTCTCGTTCTGACAATGACTTCAATTTGTCACTGAAATCAACCACCTTACCAGCAACGACATGAATGACATCACCTTCACGCTCAACCACGCCCTTCACGCGAATTAGCTGTCCCTGCAGAATTTCCGCACGATAGCGATCCAAGACAGCGCGCCAGACAACTACACTGGCATTGCCTGTCTCATCCTCAAGAGTCAGAAATACGACGCCAGTGCTCGTGCTAGGACGTTGTCGGCACGTAACCAGTCCGGCGACTTGAACAAACCTGTTGCGACTGACCGAACACAATTCATCCGCTTTTAAGCATTTTTCGAACTGTTCGTCTTCCCGCATGATCTTCAGCGGATGATCGCCTAATGTCAAATCCAAATAGCTGAAGTCCAAAAACACGCTTTCGCCAACTGTAGGTTCAGGCAACACGACATCGGTGCTGTACGGAATCACAACATTGCTGGCCTTCCAGAGTTCCGTTGGATGATCGACACCTGCTGCGTCCCAATGTGCTTGAAATCGATGGCCTGAAATGGTCTGCAGCGCACCTGCTCGAGCTAGAAAAGTCAGGTTCTGGTCGTTGAGTTCCGCCCGTCGAGCAAGGTCGTCAATGTCTTCAAAAGGCTGACACTCGGCAATGCGATGGCCCACCTCCTCGCTCAGTCCTTTGATCTGCCGCATGCCCACCCGAATTGCACCCTGCAAGCGATCATATTCTTCGATGACTTTATCTGAATCTTCGAGGCGATAGTCCCAGCCGCTCTTCTGTACATCTACCCCTCGAATTTCAATGTCGTGTCGCAGAGCGTCCTGAGTAAGTTGCGACGGCGAATAGAAACCCATGGGCAAACTGTTTAGAAGTCCGCAATAAAACGCAGCCGGCTCGTGTCGCTTTAACCACGCGGATATGTACACCAGCAAAGCAAAACTTGCCGCATGAGACTCTGGAAATCCATATTCGCCAAATCCCTTTATCTGTTCGAAGACCCGTTCGGCGAACTCTTGCGGATGTCCGCGCTCCAGCATTCCATCCAATAGCTTCTTGCGATATTTCTCCAAGCCACCACGTCGTCTCCAAGCTGCCATGGAACGTCGTAGATGATCCGCTTCCCCAGCCGAAAAACCTGCAGCAACCATGGCAAGCTCAATGACTTGTTCCTGGAAAATTGGGATACCCAACGTTCGTTCCAGAACTTTGCGTACCGCATCGTTCGAATATGTCACAGGTTCTTTCTTCTGCCGACGCAACAAATACGGATGCACCATGTTGCCTTGAATCGGACCGGGCCTGACAATCGCCACTTCAATCACCAAATCGTAGAAACACGAAGGTTTGAGTCGCGGCAACATCGACATTTGAGCGCGGGATTCCACTTGGAACACACCTACACTGTCGGCCTTATGGAGCATGCGATAGGTTTCTGGATCCTCGGCAGGAATATTCGAAACTGCCAATCTGGCATCCCCAGCCAAACCACGAAAATCATTCACTAGATCAAGCGTCTTGCGAATCGCCGTGAGCATGCCGAGTCCCAATACGTCCACCTTGAGCAATTGCATCGCTTCAAGATCATCCTTGTCCCATTGAATGACCGTTCTGTCTTCCATTGCGGCGTTTTCCACAGGAACCAACTCGGACAACGGTCCTCGAGATATGACGAAGCCCCCCACATGCTGAGACAGATGCCGAGGAAAACCAAGAATTTCGTTGACTAAAGAGATAAAGAGTTGAACGGTCCGAGAGTCGGGTGCGATACCTAGGCTTTGCAGACGTTCGGTAAGTTCTTCCTTGTTGTCCCACCAAGCCATGGATTTGGCGAGCAGATCGACCATGTCCGGATCTAGATCCAGTGCTTTGCCAACATCGCGTATGGCACTGCGCGGTCGATAAGTGACCAAAGTCGCCGCCAGCGCGGCACGTTCTCTTGTGTACTTTTCATAGATGTACTGAATGACTTCCTCTCGCCGCTCATGTTCAAAATCGACATCAATATCGGGTGGTTCATGACGTTCTTTCGATACGAAACGCTCAAACAGCAGATGGATGCGATCAGGGTCCACCTCGGTAATGAACAGGCAATAGCAAACCGCAGAATTAGCCGCTGATCCCCTACCCTGACAAAGAATGTTGCGACTGCGTGCAAAGCGCACGATGTCATACACGGTCAGAAAGTAGTACTCGTATTTCAGATCTTCGATCAGAGTGAGTTCCTTCTCGATCAAGCCTTGAACATCTTCAGGAGTTCCCTTCGGCCAACGCCGATTTGCTCCTTCATAGGTAAGTGCGCGCAAGTGCTCAATTGGGGTCAAGCCTTGAGGCACGACTTCCGCGGGATACTCGTAGCGCAAGGAATTTAGGGAGAATTCGCACATCCTCGCAATCTTTGCCGATTCTTCAAGAAGCTCATCCGCATACAACTTTCTCATCTCCTCGTAGGTGCGCAAATGGCGTTCCGCGTTGGAAAACGCCTCGCTTCCCAGTTGACTTACCGTAGATCCAAGACGAATTGCGGTTAGCGTGTCCTGCAACTGTTTGCGTTCCGATTCGTGCATATGAACATCGTTGCTCGCAACAATTGGCAAATTCAACTGCATGGATAGGGTTAGTACGTTGGCGGTCTGATCGAGGTCTCGTTCCGTCAGAAACAATTCCAATGCAAGCCACAGTCGGTGGAAACGTCTTTGAAGTTCTCGTCCTTGAGCTTCAAGCCTTTCAAGCGGCAGCTTGCCCGGCATCCAGAGTGCAAGACATTCGTTCGTCGATGCTCCGAAATCGTTCACACTCAGTTCGTATTCGCCTTTGGGCATGCGCCGTCGTCCCTGTGTAATGAGTTCCGACAATTGAGCGTAGGCTTTTCGCGTGGGAGCTAGCAGCACTACTTCTACTGAGTCTTTTTCGTTTTCCGCGAGGACATGAAACTCTGCTCCGACAATTAACTTGATTCCAATTTTTTCCGCTTCAACGTGAGCTCTAACAATTCCGGAAAGCGAACATTCGTCGGTGATCGCAATTGCTTCGTAGCCCAATTCCTTGGCGCGAGACACCAGTTCTTCAGGATGGGAAGCACCTCGCAAAAACGAGTAATTGCTCTTGCAATGCAATTCGGCAAAGGCAGTGGATGTGGTCTTTGCGACCGTCTCTGGCTCAGGAGAAATAGCCATGTTGAAACCACCCTTCCTCGTTGCTGTATAGCCAACACAGTGAACCACTCTCGTGTCGGGCAACGAAGTAATCTCGCGAAAAATTCCCCTCCCACCATCCGCTTTGAATACGTTCCGGTCCTTTCAGCAATTCAAAATGCTTGCGTCTGACCGGCAGTGGGGGTTCAAAGAGCCATAAAGGCCTCTGCCCCGGAGTAAAGAATGGAGGAGAACCGCATTCGTACTCGCGATCGTTTGAAGGAGACCAGGCACATTCCGGACGGTGATCGTCCAAGTTGCGCAACAACTGCCAAGACGCGATGCCGAGACGTGCCGTCAGTCGATCAAGCAGGTCGCCAGGCAACACAGGTTTAACTTCATGCGTTCCTAGCAGGTCCCGATGAGTTGCCCCCGTGTTCAACAGAGAATCCACCCGAGTGGCCTCCAGGCAGATCGAAATGACTTCTTTCGGCAAATCGAAAGATTCGAGAGCGAGTTCTGAAAATTCCAAAATCTGCGAAACGCGAGTCCGTGGATGTGAGAAACGAACAGGTACGGAGATCCCTTCATCGTCAAACGGGCTGAAAGTCCAAATGGCTTCCACCACGCCAAGCTGGCGAGGCTGCAACCAACGCACCAACTCCAACGACAATTGCTCCATATGAACATCAAGCGATGGTCGATCCTTGACTGGATCCAAAAGATGAATGTCGGATCGAAACTGTTCCTCCGGCGCGGTGTATTTCTGAGGATCGAAGGTGGATCCCACCAAACGCGCCAAATACTCGAGCAGAGTTTTTTCAAATCTCTTTCCGAGTTCGTTCCGCGGCAAATTCAGCAATTCGCCAAACGAACGTATGCCCATGTTGGACAGACGTTCAATATCCGAGGGCGCAAGCTCCGCATATTTCAAGCTGGTTTCACGCAGACAGGTCAATGTGTTGTTCCGAACTGTTTCCGTGTCGGGATACTCCGGCAGCGGAGTGGAAATCTTGGCGTGAGCAAGAACGCGAGCGGCGGATGGAGTATGCGCAATGCCGATGAACGACTCGTGTCCGATGCGTCGCAAGGCATGTTTGAGCAAGTTCAGAATACGGTCAACACCGTCGAACAACTTGATGCTTCCAGAAATTTCCAGCATCAAGTCGTACGGTAAAGAAACGCTGACGCGAGGTGTAAATCGATAAGCTACTGGAACGATCTTCTCGAGATATTCCTTCTCGGCCTGTTCATCCCGCTTGTAGCAAACCAAATCTGGTGCCAAACTGCTTGCCGTCGCAAGGCTGCTCCCCAAAGCGATTCCGGCTTCCTTCGCAACGCCATTCATCAAATGAATCTTGCGTTCATCGATCACCACGGAGGCTTGTCGGCAAGCAGGCGATCCTTCGTACATCTCCAATCCCATCTGAGGCAGATGGGCGCATAGCCAAAGCATTAAGCGATCCTCCTTGTTATTTCTTTTGTCTGTTCCAGTCGTCTCCACAAATTCCATCGCCCAGCCATGTAGTCCGTTGAAAGAGCGTTTGGATGCCACTGCAACCTCAACGACACGTCGTTCACAGCCCATCCCCCTTTTCGTTTCAAAACCGATAGCACCATCCTGTCTCCCGTGTTTGATCGAGAACTGTGAATGTGGAATCGGAACTCGGCGGGAGAAGACACTCTGGCTACTCGTGAAGGACGGAAAATCGTGACCCACACGCGATTCTCCTTCGCCCGTGACTGTATACGCCGAAGCTGCTTACCTTGAAGTTCTTGTTCGTTCAGCCACGCAAGAACCGCGCTACAACTTCCGGATTCAAGGATTTTTTCCAACGCCCACAACGCTTCCTTATGACTGTTGGGATGCACCAGCAGAACGCGGTTCACGTCAATGCCCAACGAATGCAATGCAGGCGCGTACGGCACGAAGGGAGGATTTATCCAGGCCAGCCACCGTGTGTCTTGGTGAAGAAGATGGCGCAAACCAGGCATGATCAGTCGTAACTCGCCGCAACCTTGGTTGTCGACGAGCATTTCCAAAAGCGCATCACGAGGCCAACCTCGGTCGTGGAGCAAACGGTCCAAGCTGTCGAATCCCGTCGGGATTCCAGACGCTGATTCGATGCCGACTGCTAGATCACGCGCTCGCCAAATAAAATCCTTGCTGAGAAGGGTCTGTAGGCCTGACACAAAAATACTGTACTGAAATACAGGTATTTACTATAGCTGTACAAATATCAGTGTCAAGTGGCTAGAGCAAAATCTTTGCAATATTTTTGAGCAAAAGCCGTTTTGAAAGCGGAGCGATCATTTCGAAGCTGCTGCTGCTGACTAAGACCTCACGGTTCCTTGATGCAACCACCAATGTGCCTACATGCTGTGGAGCAGTATGGGGCGATATCTAAGTTGCTACTATGGCCTCAACAGCAATCTCGCAGGAGCCTCCTGTCGGGTTGCTCGGCGAACAAAAAAAAACTGTATCAACAAAAACAGTCGAGAATTCGTACTTCAAACAGGCTGATTGCAACGAATCAGTTCCCTTGCTTGTTCGCAACTAGATTGGTGATAGAGACATGACAGAAAATCAACCTATCAAGGTCAATCTGGGAGATAAGACCAAAACAAGGGCGTGCGTAAAGCACTTCTTAGCAACTACCTATCCCACAGACTTGATGGCTATTTCAGTGCGCAGAAGTGTATGGAGTGCGACAAGAAGCATCCCACTCGACCAAGTTGGGTTACTTCGTCATTTGGGTTGTTGCAGGTCTAATTCTGATCATTAAAGTGGGAGCAGTGAGTGCAGAGGAAAGCACGAGCGATTCATTAGCAGACGACCCACACGCATTGATTGAGGAGGAATGGAATCCACTGGACGTTGGAGGATCCTATTGAAACCTATACAAAAGAGTCCAGACTATCTGCTTGTTCACCTTCCACCCTCACTCAACGAATCGCAACTCTTGGACGGAAGGCTGCGTCACCACGAAAACCGAAATTTCTCTACATCAAAATTCCCATAATTTTGTTAGCAAGACATATCGTCCTATTCGGAAACCGAAAGCGCAACGTGCAAGTTAGCAGTAGCCTCCGTTCGAGCAGCGCCTATCTCCGCAGAATAGTCGTCCAATTCCTCAAGATTCTTGTACAGTTCCACAAAATTCGAGCATATCTTGGAAGAACTTACCATTGAGAGAACCACTGCCATTGTCGACTCGCGTTCGTCATCAACTATGGTCGCACTCGTATCTTCAATCGTATCTATCGCGTCCCTGAGACTTTCCTGTATGTCTTCATATGTATCAATCAAGTCTTCGATGTTATTGACTCGACTGCTCGCTGCATACTCGGTCAGCGTTTCAAGTTCGTTTAAACACTCAGCAAACGAGTAATCAGCCACCTGGAGACTGGAAAGAGTTACACCTTTGAAGGACTCGCTGGCGTAAACGACCACGGCCAGAACACAGGTGCACACCAATACAAGAATAGAACTCGTGACTTTCCTTTTCATGTTTACTCCCCTGAATTTATCCGGACCAATGAATCACGTTCATTTAGAGGAACTTCATCCAGAGACATAATCTTTAGTATGGGTTCTTCTTCAGAGGATTCGGCAAGAGCTGTGTCGTCAGCCACCACAATATCTGTATCCAACGACCACATCGCTCCGGTAATCGGATCGACAATTAGCATCCCAATAAGTCCACCAAGGGCCAGATTCGCAAAGTACCATCCGTCAACTCTTGCATTAAGGCTTGTCGTTCCCACCACTTTGTCATCTCGCATGAGTTTAATAGTGTAGTTTTCGCCTTTGAAATAAGCTTTTCTTGCAGTCAGGGTGATTGTGGTTGGGGTTGTGCTCTTATGCACAGTATTACCATCGCTCCGCGTTACGATGACATCCATTTTTGTCGGCTCACTTCGGATCGACACAGGATAGTCAGTCTTACTGAACATGGTGGCGCATCCGTTCAATACTAAAGTGAACAGTACTAGTGCCGTGACAATTGCAGGTTTCATTCGATTTTCCTCCTTAAATCTGGTCAACTGATTCGCGTTTCGGTGTTTTCTTTCTGGTGAAGGTTTCCTTGAAACCATTTCGCCATCATTGGTGTTTATCACCTACACCTCCGCTTGTGGTTCAGCCATTTCTCCTGTAGTGCCTACGCGACACCAAAGCAACAGACAAGGTGCCGGGTCGTTTGCTAACACGATTACGTCGTAAAGGTAGTTCCCGCCTATTCACCACGAATGGCGGTTGTTGTATTCGGCAGGTGACCCGACCGATGTGACGACGTAATGCCGTGTTAGCACGAAAGATGGTAGCACAGGAAAGTATGGAAAGGAAGCGATTCGATGCACATAAGGGCTTTCGGTAGTAGTTTTATGTGGCTTTATGACAAACATGATTTGCAAAATGGTTCATTACGATTGAAAAAGACTATTCGGCCGCGTACTCGGTTTACTGTGTGGAGCAAAATGCGGATTTTTGTGATTATTTCTATGTAGTATCGTAAAATTATCATGATTTTTTTACGATAATACATTAAATGTTTATCGAAAGATATGTGGAAGGGGAGTTTCACTCACTCCTTGAACAGTATCGACAGATGATCTTTTTGTCGGGACCCAGGCAGGTGGGCAAGACAACGGCAGTACGAAACATTTCCAATCGTCTCCCTCTATCACACTATCTGAATTGGGACAATGTCCAGCATCGGCAGAGGTTTCTCCACAATCCAACTGACTTTGCATCCGAAATTGGATTAGATCAAGTGACTGCGACGAAGATTTTTTGTCTATTCGACGAATTGCACAAATTTAGTCGTTGGCGAGATTTCTTGAAAGGACTTCACGATTCGTACTCCGCGTTCAATGCTGTTGTGACTGGGAGCGCGCAGTTAAACGTTTTTTGGCGGGGAGGAGATAGTCTTCGCGGACGATATTTTTCCTATACACTGCATCCTCTTTCCATCGCAGAGCTAGTTCGTTCTCTAGACGATATAGAACGCGCGATAGTGACTATGCCGAAGAAGATATCCGACGACCGATGGGAAGCTTTCTGGCAATTTGGAGGATTTCCGGAACCGTTTCAACGAGCTAACAAGCGGTTTCACAACCGATGGACACTTACGTTCAATGATCAAGTGCTTCGTGAGGAAGTCCGTGACTTGACCCGTGTGCGGGAATTGAGTCAGATCGAATCGCTTGCGCTACACATTCGAGACCGGGTGGGTCAAATGTCGAATTATTTGGGATTAGCTCGTTCTGTGCAAAGTTCCGTCGACAGCGTTCGTCGGTGGACCACAATACTGGAATCACTGTACTTTTGCTACAGAGTGACACCGTGGTACAGGAATGTAGCTAGGTCTCTGCGTAAGGAGCCGAAGTTCTATCTTTGGGATTGGTCCCAGGTGCAAGACGCTGGTGCAAAGGCAGAGAACATTGTTGCAAGCGCATTGCTCAAATCTGTCAATTGGTGGACCGAGAGTGGCTTGGGAAACTACTCGCTTCACTTTCTGCGCGATACACAGAAACGCGAAGTAGATTTCATCGTTGTGAGAGACGGCCAGCCATGGTTCTTGGTTGAAGTCAAGTCTGGTTCGCCATGTTCTTTGTCACCCCAATTAGGATATTTTCAGAAACAAGTGGGTGCGGACCACGCATTCCAAGTCTCTTTTGAAGCTTCTTTTGAGTCTAGAAATTGCTTTGACTATCGCTCTCCGATACAGGTTCCGGCGAAAACCTTTCTCTCTCAGCTAGTTTAGGAGAGGTAGTCGACTCTACGATGTAGTTTACGACTCCCTTCCAGAGCTCGAATAGGCAAATCGGTCCTATCAGTCACACAATACCAAAAAGGTTTATGGAGTCTAGAAGAGTATCGTGTTCAGTAAGGATAAAAGCCGGAGGCCTTGAACCTTAGCTACAAGAGAATCCAAAGAAGCTCTCGTTATGCCGTCTCCGTTGGAATTGGATGGGCGGAACTAGGAACAGGCAGACGCTCCTGTTCAGAAGATTCGGTGGCAGCATTCTGCAGATCGTCCGCAACTGCCAGCCTTGGAGATCCAAATCGCATCCATGCTGACCAGATTGAACGAGCTACCCGATGAGCACACCGTCGGTTGATGACTTGTGACACGTTTGTAACTCCTTTGTAAGGACATTCCCAATTCGGAGTCTTTGCGACTTGTGGTCGCCCGATTTCCGATCAAGAGAAATCGATCGCCAATGAATGGTAGGCGGTCGACTCTTCATTCACTATTTATGACATTTCGAGATGTCAAAAGTTCACAAATTGCCTCAATAGACGGGAAGAAAGACCTTCTTTTGCCGTTGTGCCCACATTTGGAAGACTAGGAAGGTGCCAAACAAAAGCAAGCTGTATAGAGCTGGGAGCCCTGGATCCTAATTCGATACGGCAGAAGGTTCTGTATAGGGATGGGGCACTACCGGCGGCTTAGGTGATATGGGGCGCATTTTCCGAACTGTCAGTTCTTCGATGAGTATGGACGGACAGACAATCGACATGGGAGTTACCCAAGGTCCACCACTGAAACCGAAGACTGTATCGTACTGATTCACACCTTTGGATACCGCTACGATATCACGCAAAGTTCGATCGTTGTAGCCCGTTATCTCGATTACGGGAAGCAACTCCTCTCTGCCGTCGGGAAAGACCTTGTACGCTTCCAATACGTTTGACGTACGATTGCCAAATGCCAATTCAGACCGGTTAGCGAGCCTTCGCACCACAACTCCGTACTCTACTCCATAGTCTTGCATGAGGAATTCCATTTCCTTCTGCATTTCCTCGTCTGCTAGTCCTTCACCTTCCTCGGGTAGCAGAAAGACATTCCCTGGAATGGCACCTCCACCGCTTCGGCTAGATCCAGTGCTACTAGTGAAGTCGTCAACAGGACTGCGAGTGCTTAGCAACGTCTGCAGTCTTCCTCCTTCAATGAGATGTGTGCGCTCGGCAGGCACTCCTTGTCGGTCAACTTCGTAGTGTCCCAATAAAGGATTGCCTTCAAAGAAAGCTAACGTTGGATCGTTGATGACATCGATTTTCGCTGATATGACTCGCGCGCCGATTTTGTCGAGAAACGGATTGCGTGGACGCAGTGAGTCTCTACGGGGATCGTCGGTCATAGGTACTCGAATTGCCAGCAATCTAGGCAACAGCAATCGTCGGAACAATTCCGATGCCGCCTGTCCTTCGAACATTACTGGACCGTTGTAGACTTCTTCTGGTGGTGTTGCAACTCGAAGATTTCGCAGCCGATCAATCATTCCCTGTACGCGAGATTCCATGACACTCAAAGGAGAAAACGTAGCGCAGTCGGTGCTGTATTCCGTCGAATAGTCCTGCAGTTCGGTTCCATCATCCGCCTGGGTGAACGCCATGGTTCTGATACGGCACTGTCGTTCATAAATGTCGTGAAAACTGCCCTCGCTGTTCACAAAGACCCTACGGCGTTTTGCAGCGGTCGCGACAACTACCGATGTATAGATTTCCGGCGCATTCAGGAACACTTCTGACAGTTTTCGAGCGGGGTCCCGAACAACATGAAGATCAATGGCTTCGAAGTCAGCTTCAGACCCACTCACATGCCGATATGGCTCTTCAATAGAGAAGTCCGCCAACGTGTCTTCCTGTCGCCGGTTTTCGAGTGCAGTCTTCTTGGATGCTAGGTTCTGGACTGCATTCTTATAGGCCCTGTCAGTCGCACGCCATATATTTCTTCGCAATTCTTCGTAGTCGTCTGTTAATGGCAATCCTTGGGTAACTGCGGAAGATCGGTTGGCACGAGGCGCATAATTTCGATTATCCAGTTCATAGGACCCGACACGCACTTCCACGCGCAGCGTGCGCGCTTGGGACTGGTCGTCGCGCACGGAAGTACCCAAAAAGAAGGACTCGGAGTATTGAGTGTTGTCGAAAACTGTATAGGCTACGAAGTATGGTTTGGGGGAATCTTCGAGCTGCAACTCGTTCTTTGAGCGTTCCAACTCGTCATTTAGAGCCGCAATGATGACGTCCTCGTTTTCTGCGACTGCGATGTTGCCAGCTCCAACTGCAACAAAGGCTGCAACAAACACGCGAAAGATCCTCATCGATCTATGCTTGGCAACCGAAATGAGGTTTCTTCCGGGTTTTCAACGGGATTGGACAAAATCGGAGGCCGTCCGCGAGAACTGGTTGCTTTTTGAACTTCGATTTGCGATACCAGAATCGATGGTGCAACTGCAGATACTGGAATCTGGCCTGATTCAGCGCCGCACATTCCATTAAACACTCCGTAATCGTCAGCTCCGGCTTCTACGCGACTGAACGTGGTCAACGGCGTACCAATTAAGTTAACTCCACGAACCAGCTCCTTATGACCGTCCAAATACAAGCGATATACAACGATGGGCGTCACTGTAAATGCATTCGGTAAGGTGCGATTCGTGATCGTGAATCCTCCCTGGATGTCTTCGAAATACAGCCCAAACTCTTTTCCTTGTTCACGAACGCGTTCAAGTAGCATTTCCTCGAGTCCTTCAGGTGTATACGGATCCTCAACAGTTACAAACATATTCGACTGGCGAGCCACTACAGGAAGCCCGTAGTTCTTCCTACCGTGTCCGTTTGATGTCAAGAACCCCTTCATTGGCAGGCGTGACATCAAAAATCCCTTGAGCACACCATTTTCGACTACATCTACCTGTTCCGCTCGTACTCCTTGATTGTCATAGCTGTACGATCCAATCAGATCGGTCGAGCCAAAAGTCCTCAAGTTCGGATCGAATGAGACGCTAAAGTTCTTGGGTAAAACATACTCCCCTAATTTTGCTTTGAACGTTTGACCTTCGTGCTCGGCCTTTTGTCGATGCCCTTCAAGCCGATGCCCGAGGATTTCGTGAAAGAAAACACCAGCCGCGCGCCCCGACAGAATTGCGGGACCCGTATAGGGATCGACCAACGGAGCTGCTCGCATCTGCTTCAGGTTCTCAATTAAGTCGTCGATGTCCTTCAGAATGGTTTCGTCCTTGGGTAGTCCCGCAAGGGTCGATGAGGCATAAGTGATGTACCTAGGAAGGATCATCCCGTCTTCCGCCTTTGCAGAGGCCGATATCACGATCCTGTAGTAAGGTTCGGAAACCTGTACTTTTGTTCCGTCGGTATTTACGAACCATCTCGTCTCGACATCTCCACCGATCGCTATACGGTTAGAAATTATGTGACCTGCCCGTTTAAACGGACGTCCATATCTTTGAACCTTGGACTCGAAGAGTGCCTGATCTCCTTCTAGTTCAACGAATTCAGCTCTGTTTACCTCTTGTGGGGCACGAGCAAAATCCCCGGATTTGTCGACCTCTTCCACACGAGATTGCATAGCGCTCACTACATTGCTCAATCTCGAAATCGCACTTCGGTAGCTTGAGTTGGTTGCGTACCAAAGGGTATTGCGTATTGCTCGTGGGGTCTCAATGGATATCGAACTCGCGCCTCCTCCAGCACCACCAAAGTGAGTGTTGTCCAATTCGTAGCCACCCACTCTAAGGTCAATGTCCAATACCCGAAACGATGAATCTGAAATGAAGCCGATTTCTCCGTAAGAACCAGAAACATTCAGGGTTACATCTTGTGTGACTTCGTAGCTAATGTAGTAAGGAGGCTCGTCCTGTTCCTGCAAGACTTCAAAGGATCGCTGCAATTCTTCATACATGACGTCGAGCACGTCGAAGTCATCCGGTTGATCCGAAAGTACACACGGACCAATGGCGAAAAGTGCTAGTACATTCGCGAAGGTCAGAAGCATTTTCATTGCATTTTTCATGAGAATCCTAAGTTGAGCTTGTCCATTGCACTACATTCACTTGGTGGTACGTGAGAAAGGGAATAGTTTCACTCCGAGATGCATTACTACTATGTCGCCAATAGTAACAATCACACAAATGAACAGGTCTCTTGTCAGAAGTGTGCTAATTGTTGCTCAACGGATGGGGAACAATAGGAAGCTTTGGATTCTGGTCCCTAGCACTTCGCAAGCTTAGTTCCTCGAAGAGCAATGCTGGCGTAACGACGGAAGCTATAGTTTGGTCAGCACCTGCAAGACTACCCACACCACGAGTCAAGACACTGGAGACCATGACTGGACCCAATGTGGAAACGGGAACGTCAAAGTGCTGTCTTGTTTCCGACACTCCAAGGATATCTTTGAAGAACGATGGGTCGAAATTGACAATCACAACAGGTTGCAAAGGAGTCTCGCGACCATCCGAGTACACCTTCGTCGCATAGACAGATGGCAATACCAATATTGCGCCGGACATTGAAGCATGGAACTTTTGCTGAAGAATTGCGTGGTCCGAATGTATATCCAGTGCGTTGGAAATCTTTCGAATGAATACGGCAAAATCGGATCCGTTTGATTCTGCGGTCGCCAAAAGCTGTGATTTCAATTCATCCATGGTTACAGCGCTGTCCATTGTGAGGAACAGATTTCCAGGCAATGGAAGAGGCAATCCTCGGTGACTTCCCGTGGAATTTTCAAGTGACCCGATCGGGGCTCGAGATGTAAGAAGCCTACGTAGTCTTCCCTCGACAACCAATTCCGTACGTCGAGACGGCAATCCTTCAGCGTCTACCGAATAGCTTCCAAGTAGAGGTCTGCCTTCGTACTCGGTTATCGTAGGGTCATTGACGATGTTGAACGAACGGGGAAAAACTCTTGCATTCATTCGATCGAGAAATGGAGTGGTCAACTGCTGTATACGCGCATCGAAATCTGCATTGCCAATTTGCGGCAACGGAACCGCGCCGAACAGATCCAACAGCACCTGATTTGCAAATTCCGCCACCGCCTGAGCCTCCAACAACACGGGTCCATCGTAAGCAGCCAGCTCTTCGGCATGACGTTGTCGTTTGAGTTGATCCACCATTTGTGCGGTTTGCTGTTTCATAGTTGAAACATCGGGCAGTTCTCCGCATCCCTTAGCAAGAAATGTAGTTGTATCGGAAAGTTCGGTTCCCTCCGTAGAATGCGTCTCAGCGCGGGACTTAGCTGAACAGAATTCTGTGGTGTAGGTGTGGTAATTGCCTTCAGAGTCCAAATAGGTGCGTTTAGTTGCTACTGAAACAACAGTTGCTGACGACCCGAAAATCTCTGAGTGACCCTGAAATGTCTTAGATAGCTCTCGGGCAATGCTCGAAATCGCTTCTGTGGATGGTTGTGGAACTTCGTTGGAAGACTTGAAACTGAAAGGAACTTCATCGCTGAAGTCGGCGGACCGACTTCTTCGAGACTGTGCCGAAACAGCGGCTTTCTTTGCAGCATATGCTGCTATTGCTTCCTTGTACGCCTGATCAGTTGCTATCCACAAGGAACGCCGTAGTTCGTGATAGTTGTCATCAATGGGGAGCAAAAGACTACCGCTGTTGGCTCCCGCAGTTGGGTCACTTTGTAGATTCACGAAGTTGGAGTTGTCGAGCGACTTGGAACCCACCCGGACTTTGGTAGTCAACCTCCGAACTTGATCGTAAATAGAGCCATCTTGTGCTCCCAGAACGTACGATTCACTTGCAGTAGTTGTTTCCTCGACGGTGTAGGAAATGAAATAAGGCTTGGGCTCGTCTTCAAGTTGAAGTTCGCTCAAAGCGCGGTCCATTTCATCGTGCATCGCTCGAAGAAGTGTGTCGTCTTCGTCGACTTCGCTGGACACATTTGTAACCGACAACACAATGCACAATCCAATTGCAAGGAGCCGAAACGCTTTCATCGGGCCATCGCAGGAGTTGTATCGGTTGGGTTGTTTTCTAGACTGGCAGGGGGCGGCAAGATTCGAGGTATCGATCGCTCACTCTCGGCCTTTTGCACTTCCACTTGAGAAATCAAGATCGAAGGTGCGATGGACGAAACCGGAACCTGACCCGACTCCGCATCGCACAATTCGCTCCACACTTCATAATCTGACGCTCCTGCTTCGATACGGCTGAACGTCGTTAACGGAGTCCCGATGAGATCGACTCCGCGAACCAATTCACGAGTCGCATCGGGATACATCTTGTAAACCATCACCGGTTTTATGTTGAAAGCGCTTGGCATTCCACTTGCGGTTAGGTTGAACCCACTTTCGACATCTTCAAAATAGAGTCCAAATGGTTTCCCCTGCTCATTTATTCGCTTAATGAGCAAGTTCTCAAGTTCTTCCTTTGAGATTCCATTCGAAACCTGTACAAACAAATTCGACTGCCGAGACAGAGCGGGATGTGCAAAATTCTTGCGGCCATGTCCGTTGCTTTGGTGAAACCCATCAATCGGTGTACGTGACATGAGAAATCCTCGCAAAACACCGTTTCTAACCACGTTCACTCGACGGCCCTTAACTCCTTGGTTGTCGTACTTGTAACTTCCAAAGAGCTCCTTTCCGTCAAACATTTGAATGGAAGGATCGAAATACACAGTAAATGTATTTGGCAGAATAGTTTTGCCGAGGAAATCCCGGAGAGAGAGATTGTCGTCGACGGTTCTTTGACGATGTCCCTCTACGCGATGTCCCAAGACTTCGTGGAAGAACACACCCGCTGCTCTTGCAGAAAGCAAAGCAGGTCCCTCAAAAGGGTCCACAAGAGGTGCGGAACGCAGGTTGGTTAAGTCGTCAACCATACTGGAGACGGCATTTAGCACCTTTTCGTCGTCAAAGATCCCTTCTGGTGTCTTTGCCGCAAATGTACGGCCTCGAGAAAGAACCATGCCATCATCAGCTTTGGTTGTTGCCTCAATCCACAGTATGTAGTAGGGGTTGGAGACCTTAACCCGTGTTCCTTCTGAATTGACCAACCAGCGAGTCTCAATGTCTCCAGTCACAATCGCCGCGTTCGTCTCAATAATTTCAGACTCCGCAAATGGTTTCGTATACTCGCGAATCTTTGATGCCCACTCTTCCAAATTGGCATCAAGAAGTATGGTTTCTTCTTCATATCTTGCGACCGGTGCGCGCGAAAAATCACCTGGGAAATAACCTCGGTTTACGGCTCTTTGGACTGCTGACTTTACCCGCGTATATCTAGTAAGCGCATTTCTGTAGGCATTATCTGTGTGGTACCAGAGAGACTCCCTCAAGGCATCCGCACTATCGACGGCAATGCTTTGTGGAATGGCTAGTGTTTCCTGTATTGGAGCCCCTTGTGAACTTCGAAGGGGATGCGTGTTGTCAAGAGAAAAAGCCCCAACTCTCAAATCGACATCCAGATATCTACTCAAAACTCTGCTCTTCTCGTTGATCACGCCGGAACTGCCTATGACCGTGACAGCCACATCTTCAGTGATTTCGTAGCTCAAGAAATAGGGAGGTTCAGGGTGATCTTGAAGACCTGTGAATGAACGTTGTAATTCGTCGTACATCACTTTCAGTACATCCTGCGTCGCAAACAGAACTTGACCGAAACAAGAGAGGGCAAAGAAAACCAACAACCTAGGTACCAGAGACCTAGAACGCCTGAGGTTGAGAGAGCCTGCGCCATCGATACTTGCGAAGTCCGAATTTAAGATGTTGATTTTGCTAGCCACTTTTGACTTCAAATAGGACATCGTTGGACCAATTCTTGCTGGAAATCCGCTGCAAACACTGCATTTTTGTTGAACTGAATTGTGAAAGCTCAAGGTGCAGTAGTTGCTACTTCGAATGAGAGAGACAATCTTATATTGACAAGAAAGAGCTAGGAAGCGAGTTCTGTTCGCAAGAACTCGATAATGTCCATGGATTCATAGAGCCACTGAACAGTTTCGTCGTCCCGAAAGATTTTGAGGCATGGAACTGTACCACGACCTCCTCCTTTTACTAATTCTTTCAATGCATCTCGATCTTGTGCTACATCGCGCATTGGCAACGAGTATTGTTGTGACTCCAAAAAGTTCGTAACCCGACGGCAAAACGGGCACCACGGATCGTGAAATAGAACATACCGACTAGTCATTCGAGATTTACTAATTCAACAAACTGAAATTCAAGACATTTTAAGTCAATCCCTCAAACTATCAATAATTTGAGGGCGACCTGCGAAAGTCTACTACTATCTGATCAAAAATCTATAAGGAATTTTGCTTTTTTGGACCTCTAAACACTTCACCGTGTTTGCAAAGTGAACAGTCAGAAGCATCAGCGGGTTAGAAGTGTTATCCTGCTAACCCACTGAAATATATTTCTATTCTCCAGCTTCTCCTGCAAATGGATGGGGAAACAACGGCAACTTGGGTTTCGCTCCGCCTGCGCTTCGCATCGAAAGGTCCTCAAACAGTAGCGAAGGAGTCACGATCGTTGCAAAGTTAAGTCCACCGGTCGCCAAGGGGACATCATAGATGAAACGATCTTCTGACACAGCGATGATGTCTTTGAAAAACGAAACGACGAAATTCGAAACAGTCATCGGCAGCACCGGCACCTCGCTACCGTCAGGGTAGAGTTTCACCAAATCGAGTGCTGGGGGACTGCCAGACTGAAACGGAGACGAGCGGAACGGGTCCTGGAATGCATCACGTGGATTCATGATCTTGCGCAAGACTAAACCATACTCCAATCCATATTCGTCGGCAAGTGTTAGCAGTTCTTCGTTGAGTTCCTCGTTTGACATGCCCTCTTTTGCTTCGATGAACAAATTGCCCGGCGCAGGCGTGGAGGATCCCCTGCTGCTACCCGTTGAATTCTCGAAAGACTTTGTCGGCGATCGGGATGTCAACAATGCCTTGAGCATTCCGTTGGAAATCAGTTCAACTCTACGGGATGGCATCCCCTGATTGTCGACTACGTAGTGGCCCAAGAGTTTGTTCCCCTCAAACTCCAAGAGTGTAGGATCATTGACTACACTCAAGAATCGAGGAAACACTCGTGCGTTTACACGGTCTAGAAAGGGATTGGCGAAATTGCGCTGACGAGCTGCGTAGTTGGGATTGTTGGAGATGCTCGATGGCTCTGCACCCAACCGGCCAATCAAATTCTGGCTTAGGAACTCAGCGGCCGCTTGTTCTTCGAGTAGAACAGGTCCGTTGTAGTTGTCCAGTGCTTCGGCGCTTCGAGAAGCGACAAGTCGCATCGCCATTTCCTGACCCGAACTCTTCATTTCATCGATAGCAGGAAGGTCTTCGCAAGATCGACTGTAAAAGGAGACACCGTCACTTATGCCTGCGCCTTCGAGGGTTTGAGTTCGTGCATACATTGACGCCGTGCAAAGACCTGTTTCGTAATGACTGAAATTTCCCTCGGAGTCTAGGTACATTCGCTTGTTGGCAACGGAGGTCAGTCTCGCCACTGAAGCGTGTAGATCGGGCATCCCACGAAAGGCGGACGACAATACTTGAGCAATCTGCGACAGTTCTTCGATACTAAGCGCATCATAAGAATTGTCACCCATGTGCGTGAAGGTCTCTTCTTCGCTGAAGTCGTTGGGCCGGTCAGATATAGTCTGCTGCTCCAATGCCGCCTTTTTTGCCGCTAGATCTGCAACCGCGCGTTTATATGCGGCATCTGTAGCAAGCCAAATAACACGCCGCAATTCATCGTATGAGGCGGTCAATGGGACTCGATTTGAACTTCCTCCAAAGAATCCACCACCAAAATTGGTGAAGTTTGTGTTGTCAAGTTCTGGCGTACCCACTCGGACTACAACGGAAAGAAATCTTCCGCGCGATTCATTCGAACCGTTATGAGCACCCAGGACGTACGTAGTATTGGTGGATTTCGATTCTGAAACCGTATATGCCACAAAGTACGGTGGAGGCTCTAGATCAAGACGAAGGTCGCTGAGAGTTCGAGCCATTTCGTCCTGAAGTGCTCGAAGCAAGACATCGTCCTCATCAGACTGAGCATGTACGCCGCCCGCTAGAGTAGCCGACGCAAATAGGAGAGCACAAATCTGGATACGAAAACGACCCATCAATGCTCTCCAACGTAACGTATCGACTGATCTCCCGGCCTGGAAACAGGCGAAGGCAATATCGGCGGTATGTCGCGAGAACTGTCAGCCTTCTGCACTTCAATCTGCGTTACGAGTATTGAAGGAGATACAGCAGACACTGGCACCCAGCCCGACTCGGCACCACACATTCCATTGAACACTTGGAAGTCTGTGGCACCTGCTTCTATTCGACTAAAGGTGGTAAGCGGAGTACCAATCAGGTCGACTCCTCGAACCAATTCCTTTGTGCCATCGGGATACAGCCTATACACCATGACAGGTGTGACGTTGAAAGCATTTGGCATGGTTCGGCCGGTCATCGTAAATCCGCCAGTTATGTCGTCAAAATACAAGCCGAACTCAGTTCCCTGTTCCTTGACTCGCTCAAGAAGCATCGCTTCCAGCTCTTCAGGAGAATAGGCATCTTTCACCTCAACGATCAGGTTCGACTGACGGGCGACAACCGAATTCCCATAATTCTTGCGGCCGTGCCCATTCGACTCCGGATAGCCTTCGATCGGAGACCTGGACATTAGGAATCCTTTTAGGACACCGTTTTCAATCGCAACAACGCGTTGTCCCCTAACTCCTTCGTTGTCGTACATGTAAGTACCCGAAAGTTCGATGTCTCCATATGTCGGGATGTTGGGATCGAACACAACGGAGAAGGTTTCAGGCAGCACTTTCTGGCCGATTTTCTTTCGGAATGTCTGTCCCTCGTCTGCACCTTTCTGTCGGTGCCCTTCAAGGCGATGGCCAAGTATTTCATGGAAGAAAACGCCACTTGCTCGGCCGGACAAAATCGCCGGACCTGTGTATGGTTCCACCAGAGGAGCCACCCGCAACGCTTCCAGGTTGTTAATCATCGAATTTACAGCTAGCAGTACTTTTTCATCGTCCAGCAACTTTTCTGGGGAATTTGCTTCAAATGTCTTGACGAGATTCAAGACCATTCCGTCGTCCGCCTTAGTGGTAGCCTGGATAATCATTCGATAGAACGGCCTCGACACTCTAATCTTGGATCCATCCGTATTTACGAACCATCGAGTTTCAACATCTCCATTGATGGATGCAGAATTGTCCTGTATGAATTCAGCCTCAGCAAAAGGCCTCGTATATTGCCTCAGCTTCTCGCTCCACTCCGAAGTGTCCGCAACAAGTTCGACTCGGTCCATGGAATACTCAGATGCCGGAGCGTTTGAGAAATCTCCTGACTTGTCATCGGCTTCCACAGTGGACTGCACGTCGGACTGAACGTTTGTAAACTGGGTTAATGCTGCCTTGTATTTGGCATCTGTGCGATACCAAAGAGTTGCCTTAAGCGCTTCGTCGTTTCCGACAGAGATAGGAGTTGGCGGCTCAAACGAGAAATTAAATCCGCCCCCTTGTCTTGGCCGGGTATTGTCAAGCGAGTAGTCCCCAACTCTTAGATCAATGTCCAAGAATCGAGTGACACCCGAAGACTCCGATGTCACTTCACCGAACCCTCCTGACACAGAAGCAGTTACATCTTCCGTAATTTCATAGCTGATGAAGTAAGGAGGAACTTCTTGACTCTGAAGCGCTTCGAAAGCTCGATCCAATTCCTCTTTCATTGTTGTAAGCGTGTCTGCATAAAGCCCGTGTGAAATAGACAGTGCTACCGCACTGAATACAACTAGAGACACGTAACGATTTTTACTGTTTTTCACAACGTTTCCTTCCCCTGAACAGGTTGTCAAATAATGATAACGCAGGTATCTGAATTGAACATGCAAATATTATGTGTATTCCACATAATTGAACCTTTCGACTGGCTCGAATTGCTAAAAATCCAGACCCGATCTCCGCACTTCCAACTGAGAGGACGGATGAGAAATCAAAGGCGGTCGAAGTTTCGAACCGGTTGCAGATCTCAAGGTTAGATCTTCGAAAAGCAGAGCTGGAGTGACAATGGACATGAAGTATTGCTGAGTCGCAACCAGCCCCCCAATACCTGCACCTCCCATCAGCCCTCCAAGCATCCCCATAAGATTGCCTACTGGAGAAATCGGAAGATTAAATACTTGACGTTCCTCCGAACAAGCAACGATGTCGCGGTAGTAGGAATCGACAAAATCGGAAATAGAAACTGGCAGAACTGGTACTTCTGAACCATCTGGATAGACCTTGACTGTCTGGACGGCAGGAAGAACGGCTACATTGCCACCCATTACAGATTGCATAGTCTGCATGAGAAAATCCATATCAGACATATCAATGTCTCCAATGTCCATGATCTGTCGAATGACAATCGCGTATTCCTGACCATTCTCTTCTGCGAGAGTCATGAGTTCGGATCTGAGCTCATCCATTGAGACACCATCGCTTGATTCAATAAACAAATTTCCAGGTACAGCACCGCCCATACCTACTCTGTTGCTTCCTGTCGAAGTCGAAGTAGATTTGGTAGGCGCACGAGTGCTGAGAAGTGCCTTGAGCATTCCATTGGAAATCAATTCGGTACGCCGCGACGGCATTCCTTCAGCGTCGACGACATAACCGCCAAGCAATCGTTGGCCGTTGAATTCCGATGCTGTGGGATCATTGACGACACTCATCGAACGAGGAAACACACGAGAGTCAATTCTGTTTTGAAATGGATTCTCGGTTACTGGAAGACTGAATCCTGAAGCTTCTGTGATCGGCTTTGGTGACGCAGCCAGTCGCCCGGTAAGTGCTTGCGAGATCAATTGAGCAGCCGCGCGAGGTTCAAACAGGACAGGACCCGAATAGCTCTCGAGCGTCTCAGCTTCCCTCAGGAACATCAGGTTCTTAGCCATCGCCACTACGTCCTCCTTCATGGACATCCTTCTTTCCTCCAATTCATCGCATGTACGAGCGTAGGAAGAACTATTGCCTCGGATTTGAACACCGTCCATAGTTTGAGTCGAAGCTTTTGTGGCTGCTGAACACACTCCCATTTCAATTTCGTGGCTGTTTCCTTGTGAATCAAGAAAGAGGCGCGTAGTAGTTACAGAATTGACAGTCGCTGATGAAGTGTGGATGTCTGGCATGCCGCTAAGGGAGATCGACAAGTCAATGGCGAGCTTGCCAACCAACTCGACTATCGCGACTGGATAGTGTTCAGTCGATGAATAGACGAATGCCTCCTCCTCGCTGAAGTCGTTTGGCCGATCTTCAATGTTTTGTTGCTCCAATGCTGCTTTTTTGGCAGCAAGGTTACTCACAGCATTCTTGTAGGCACTATCCGTAGCAAGCCAGGCGACACGACGTATTTCATCGTAACTATCGGTTATTGGAAACGATGGTCCTCCTCCCATCAAGCCACCTAAGTTGAGATTGAATGGTCCCGAGGCTCCGGAGAAGTTCGTATTGTCCAACTCAGGAGACCCTACTCGAACCTGCACATCGAGAATACGACTTCGATTGGAATTCGAAGTGAGCAAAGCACCCAAAGTCGCATTTGCGGAAACGGAATTTACCTCTGTGACGGTATAGGAAATGAAGTAAGGCTTTGGCTCATTCTCAAGTTGGAGTGTTTGAAGAGAACGCTCCATTTCATCTTCTAGTGCCTTGCGAAGTTCGTTTTCTTGCGATTCCGCACCTACTTGACAAGCCAACGCTGCGAACAACACTGACATTACTAGTTTCGTCACTTTCTTCACTTTTCTCCTCCGTAATGTAGGCAAGATGTCGGGGGCATAATTGCTCCCTAAAGAACGAGTGTCGCTTTTTCCAAGAGTGCAATTTGGGAGATTGAATTTCCCGTAGCTGCCTTCCCGGCATCGATAATTTTAGCTGTGGTCTACCGAGATTCCTTCAGTGATGCCAAGCATTTGTGAAAATCAAACTGAAAAGGTCATCGCGTAACTGAAATAGTCGGTACACACTCTAGTCTGGCCCACCAATTGCCATAAACGTGTCTGCGAACCTTTCTCGTAGTACATTCTTCTGAATCTTGCCCATGGCATTGCGGGGCAATTCATCCAATTGCTTGAGAGCCTTCGGATGCTTGAATCCCGCTAATCTATTGTGTAGAAATCTTCTGAGTTCCGAAAGAACGATAGGTCGCGTAGAAACTACAACCGCAATCAGACCCTCGCCGAAGTCGGGGTGAGGTGCGCCCACGACAGCGTTTTCAACGATTCCTTCGTATTCATCGATCGACGATTCAATCTCCGCTGGGTAGATGTTCAGCCCGCCACTGATTACAACATCTTTCTCACGACCAACAATCGTCAGTCGTCCTTCTACATCTAGAAGACCCATGTCTCCTGTTTTGAAGTAACCACCTGAACTGAATTCAGATGATTTTTTCAGTGGCATACGCCAGTAACCGTCAAACACGTTTGGTCCACGTACTTCAATGTTTCCTATGTCGCTTGGCGGTAGGACTTCGCCCGTATCGTCAACAACCCGTACATCCACGCCCGGCAATGGAAATCCTACTGTTCCCGGATTTCGCTGTCCGTTCACAGGATTCGAGGTGTTCATAAGCGTTTCGCTCATTCCGTATCGCTCGAGTATTCGAAAACCAGATCGCTTTTCAAACTGTTCAAAAGTCTGTTCCGCCAAAGGTGCAGAACCAGAAATGAAAAGACGCATGCTCTGGGCTATGTCACGGTTGAAAGAAGCCTTCCTCAATAGACGCGAGTAGTAGGTGGGAACTCCCATCATGACAGTGCATTTGGGCAAATCATCAATCACACGATCCACGTCAAATTTTTCGTGCCAAACAATCTGCGTACCAGTGAGAAGTACGCAGTGAGTCGCTACGAAGAGTCCGTGAACGTGATATATCGGCAGTGCATGGAGAAGCACATCGTCAGGTTGCCAATGCCAGTACT
>JAPOXO010000038.1 GCA_026707045.1 Gammaproteobacteria bacterium
CTCGCGTTGACACATCCACTTGTCAAGCTCCAAGTGGTTTTCCAAAAAAAGCCGATACTGCTCGTCATCATCGCGGGATGGAGGCATGGATACCTGGTTTGGAGGTCTCTTCTCTTTCAGAAACAGTTTCAAGCTCCTTCGACTAACCACAGGAATGTTTAGTCCCTCCGGCCACCTATTCCTCGCATTGCTTGCTGAGTTTGTGCCGCCTTTTATTGGTAGTTCCTTTGAGTCGTCTCGGTTTTGCTGCCTACACAAGAATCTATGTAACGCGTATTCAACACTTTCCTTTTCGTAAAAATAGATTCTGCCGGACTTCAGAGCTTCCCACTTTGGTGCGACGCACACTTTCTTGGTGTCGTCAAACACCACATAGCGTACTCGAGCAATCAGCGTCTGGTGATATCGAATCTCAAAAAAGTTCGCACTATTGGTGTCGCTTCTTATCTCACCACGTGTCCACTCCTCATGGCACGCCATGTAATCTGCTGCATCAACACTACGAATCGTAAACTCTGGGAATTGATTATGAAAATAGACCTGTTCCTGATTGTCCTCCATGCTTGACCAGTCAGCGTCCAACAGATATTGCTTGACTCTTTCCGACGGGGTCAGATCTAATCCAAACCTTTGTCTCCACATCTTCTCAACTTCATAAGATTTGGCCGAATCGTCTCTTGGCGTATTTGTGTCATTAGCACGTGTATAGATGTAATAGGGGCGTACACCATGCACAGGCTTTATCAGAGAGTAAGGCTTTTTCGCTACGTCTTCAATCACCAGTATATCCAGCGTTTTACCGCACAAGATAATTTCCTCGAGTTGAAACTTCGGGACGATGTTTTCCGAGAAATTCTTTGCATTGTCTCGAAACAGAGCTGCGATATCGGCTTGGGTCTTGCGACCCGCGTCGTTTTCGATGCCATGGATCGAGTAATCCAAGTCATCCACTCCAAAAATCAAATAACGGTCTCCCTTGTGATTGCAATTTGCAAGACTGAGGACATCGTGAATTAGATCGCCGTTGTCCTTGTGGTGTTCTCGTTTGAAGTCCCAGTGAGTCCCCTCGCTCTGCCAGCGAATCAAGTCGAGCACTACGCTTTTGGTATCTCGCTCATCTATCATTTGCCTTCCATTTTTAAGACCTTAAGGGAGCGGTTCCCTAGTCGCCTTCAAGTCTAGACCCATATAAACTAATTGATATAGCTTGATATTTTTCGTGACTGCAATGCGTATTTCTCTGTCGTAGTTTGAAGAGTCCAATCATATGAGGGCAACTTACTGTGAAGACTTTATCGCAGTTTGATGCCCTCATGGCAATGTACTGTTAATAACTCCGTGCTTCGTACAAGTTTGAACCAAATACATGCTGCTTCGACTGAGCCAACTGCTCCCTAAGCTCGGAATCCATTCACGTAAAGCTACGCTGGGAGAGACGCGACCATTTCCTTCAACATACTAAATTCTTCACCAAAACTCTGGTCCTCGCCAGAAGAGGCTATCGTTTCAGCTCTTTTCATCGCTTCTTCCCGATCAATTGAACGAGGTATTAGAGCAAGAGAGTGCTTACGTACTCCCACGTCCTCGTTAGACAGCAGTGTGCAGATGTCAAACAGATCCAACATTGTTCCGCAGTCAACAAGTTTGTCGATTGCCAGACAAATCTCATCCGGTTTATTTCTACAATCGAGAGCTTTGACATGCGTGTCGAAAACCGAATCTAGAACGTTCCGTCTATAAGATTCGTCAGAGCAGTTGTCCAAGTAATTGGAGTCACTGCAAGCAAGAAATGTAGGCAGCGTCGAGGTTAAGAATCTACTAGCCTTCCCAATCATCTTCTTTGCTCTTGAAGGAATAGCCAAGTCTGCGTCATCCGTTACAACATAGGTCGGGGTACCTCGCGCCGCACACTGTTCACACACATCGTAGAGATCTGGGTCACGCAGTGATGTCCCAACAAATATTGCGATTTCTGCCGTTCGGGCAAAATTTCGAAAGTCCGTTATCAAGTCTGGATATGGCGGAAGAGTTGTTCGCTTCTCACGTGTTGGGAGAATCAAGCAACTTGTCATCTTACACGTAGTTGCTTGCGCTTCGTCTGCAAGTGCTAACTCCAGATTTCCATAGATTGGCATCGGATGACGTAGTTTATAGACTTGTCGGTCGTCTCCGTAATACCAATCTGTTGAACCATGAATCTTTAGTAAACGTATACCTTGGCCCTGCTCCTGCTTTAGTCCTTCCCACCGTGCAACCTCGTCATTGCCTAATTCCTCGAATCCATCTTCGATTGGCACTTCCCAAGCAATGCAAGCCATTTCGACTGATTTGTCATAGTTCGTAGTCGCAATGCACAGTTCATGATTTTTTCGCTGACGGAACGTAGCTCCCCACATCGTCTTGGCATCTATAGAGCGCAGCCTCTCGCATACATACTGTACATACCACTCTGCTTCCCACCTCATTGCACGTGAAGTTCTGAGCAAAGAGTCATTTGTGTCGAGCCCGAGTTGGCTTTGGCTCTTTTGTCCCTTTTCTAGACTTTCGACATGTTCAATTAGCTGTTCCATATCGTAGTGTGTCTCATTCAGCATTTTTTCAAATCGATCAAAGACATCTTCACTTAATCGGAGACTTCTCAAATGAGCATGAAAATCCTTCACCATTTGACGCATTCCTGGTATTCCAAGCTCAACGGACGCGCCTGCACCTGTAACAAGAAGAATCTTCAATCCAGCAACCGTAAAAGAAATTGGCGTTTTATAGGCCCAAGTCTGTTAGAATGAGATGGCCGATTGGCTAACAGGTTCGCAAGTGGTTGAGCGTGTTCCCTTCCATGTTCTATGCATCCTACCCAAAGTCCAACATGTCCTTCGTTTCGTGTGCAAACCGTTCGTACGATCTCCTTCCCGCCTTCATGTTCAATATTGATCCAAATCTCTTCACCCACCGGGATG